>NZ_JBFHGL010000001.1 GCF_041583195.1 Sulfurimonas sp. | reverse complement strand
ACTGTAAAAGAATTAAAAAGTGCTAAGTTTGATGAAACTGTTGAAGTTGCACTAAACCTAAATGTAGATCCTCGTCACGCTGATCAAATGGTTCGTGGTGCAATCGTTCTACCACACGGTACTGGTAAAACTGTACGTGTTGCAGTATTTGCTAAAGGTGCTAAAGCTGATGAAGCTAAAGCTGCTGGTGCTGATATTGTTGGTACTGATGATTTAGTTGCACAAGTAAAAGAGGGTGTATTTAACTTTGACGTTGTTGTTGCAGCGCCGGATTGTATGGGACTAGTTGGACAAATTGGTCGTATCCTTGGACCAAAAGGTCTTATGCCAAACCCTAAAACTGGTACAGTTACTCCAGATGTAGCTACTGCAGTTAACAACTTAAAAGGCGGTCAAGTAAACTTCCGTGTTGATAAAAAAGGTAACATCCACGCTGGTATCGGTAAAGTTAGTTTCGAAGCTTCTCAAATTGAAGAAAACTTCAAAACTTTCTTAGCTGCTATTAATAAACAAAAACCAGCTTCTGCAAAAGGTAAATATATAAAATCAGGTGCTCTTAGTTTAACTATGAGTCCTGCTATTAAATTAGATACTGCAGAACTATTAGATATAAAATAGTAATTTTTAGTACTCCACATTTGTGGGGTATTATAAAGTTACTGCTTTGGTAACTGCATTTTATGGACTAAAGATATAGGTGCGTTAGCTTAATTTCCCTATTGAAGTGAAGTGAATTTATTCACTTAGATGTCTGGAAAGGAGAAAATTCTATGACAAAAACACAAAAAGCTGAAATTATTGAAGTACTTTCAAATGAATTCAAAGATGCTCAGTCTGTAATCTTCTGTGATTACAAAGGTCTAAGCGTTGGTGAACTTGAAGGTTTAAGAAAACTTGCTCGCGAAAAAGAAGCAAAAGTTCAAGTTGTTAAAAATACACTTGCATCAATTGCTCTTAAAAACGCTGAGTTAGAAGGTATTGAATTACAAGATACAAATATTCTTGTATGGGGTGAAGATTCAGTTGCAACTTCTAAAGTTGTTTCTAACTTTGCTAAAGATAATGAAAAATTTGTAATTAAGTCTGCTTACATTGACCGTGAAGCTGCAGATGCTGCTAAAGTTGAAGCATTCGCTAAACTTCCTGGACGTGAAGAACTTCTTGGTATGCTTGCTGCTACTTGGATGGCTCCACTTACATGTATTGGATTTGGTCTTAACGCTCTTAAAGAGAAAAAAGAACAAGAAGCTGCATAATTAGCAGTTAAATTTAAATAAAAAAATAAAATAAAAGGAGCCTAAAATGGCTGTAACTAAAGAAGACGTATTAGAGTTTATCTCAGGACTTTCTGTATTAGAACTTTCTGAGCTTGTAAAAGAGTTTGAAGAAAAATTTGGTGTATCTGCACAACCTGTTGCTGTAGCTGGTGGAGCTGCTGCTGGTGGTGAAGCTGCTGAAGAAAAAACTGAGTTTGATGTTGTATTAACTGACGCTGGTGCTAAGAAAATCGGTGTTATTAAAGTAGTTCGTGGTCTTACTGGTCTTGGACTAAAAGAAGCTAAAGAAGCATGTGAAGCTACTCCATCTGTAATCAAAGAAGGTGTAGATAAAGAAACTGCTGAAGCTGCTAAAGCTGAGCTTGAAGAAGCTGGTGCTACAGTAGAAGTTAAATAATTATTTAACAATTTATTATGAGGGCTTTTTGCCCTCAACTTTCGGGCGCTTTAGCTAAGAGATAAGAGTCTCCTAGCTAAAGTGCCCTTATGTCGTTTATAAGCACTATACTTGTTTTATCTAAGGACGCTTAGATAAATTTCGCTTAAGCCATGAGCTTGAGTTCCAATTACAACTTACAGAGGTAGCCTATGTTAAACACTTTATATTCTGGAAATCGTCTTCGTGTAGACTTTGCCAAAACTCCTCAACAGATTGAAGTTCCAAACTTACTTCAACTTCAACAAAGTTCTTATGATAACTTTTTAATGATCGATGCTAAAGATAGAAGCACATCAGGAATTGAAAAAGTTTTCCAATCAGTATTCCCTATTCATGATGCTCAAAACAGATTAACTATTGAGTATATCGGTAGTGAAGTTGCTAAACCTAAATACACTGTTCGTGAGTGTATGGAGCGTGGACTTACTTATTCAGTATCATTAAGAATGAAAACTCGTCTTGTATTATGGGACAGAGATGAAAACACTAAAGAAAAACTTGGTGTTAAAGATATTAAAGAGCAATCTATATTTGTTCGTGATATTCCACTAATGACTGACAGAACTTCTTTCATCATCAATGGTGTTGAAAGAGTTGTTGTTAATCAACTTCACCGTTCACCTGGTGTTATCTTCAAAGAAGAAGAAGCTACTACTGTTGGAAATAAACTAATATATACTGGTCAAATTATTCCGGATCGTGGTTCATGGTTATATTTTGAATATGATCCAAAAGATATTCTTTATATGAGAATCAATAAACGTCGTAAAGTTCCTGTAACTATTATGTTCCGTGCACTTGGTTACTCTAAACAAGATATTTTAAAACTTTTCTATCCTATTCAGACTGTTAACATGGCTGATAATAAATTCTCTGTAGAATTTAATCCGTCTGATTATAATGGCCGTTTAGGTTATGACTTAGTTGATACTAATGATAAAGTTTTAGTTGCAGCTGGTAAAAGACTGTCAGTTAAAAAAGCTCAAAAGTTTGTAGAAGACGGTTTAAAAGAAGTTCAGTATCCACTAGAAGTTTTACTTGATCGTTATTTAGCTGAGGCTATAATTGATCCTGAAACAGGTGAAGTTCTTTTTGATACTATGACTCACATAGATGAGACTAAACTAAAAAAATTAGCTGAAATCGGTGTAACTGAATTTAAAATTGCTAACGATTTAGCTGAGGGTGTTGATAGCTCAATTATCAATGCATTCAACGCTGATGCAGATTCACTAAAACTTCTTAAACAAACTGAAGATATTGAAGATGAAAATGATTTAGCTGCTATCCGTATCTACAAAGTTATGCGTCCTGGTGAGCCAGTTACTAAAGAAGCTGCTCATGCTTTTGTTAATCAGCTTTTCTTCGATCCTGAAAGATATGATTTAACTGAAGTTGGTCGTATGAAAATGAACCATAAACTAGATATGGACATTCCATCTTACATGACTGTATTAACTCACGAAGATATTATCAAGTCAGTTAAATACGTTATTAAAGTTAAAAACGGTCAAGGTCACATAGATGATAGAGATCACTTAGGTAACAGACGTATCCGTTCTATCGGTGAGCTTTTAGTAAACGAACTGCACAACGGTTTAGTGAAAATGCAAAAAGCTATCCGTGACAAGTTATCTACTATGAGTGGTGCTATGGAAGAGTTAATGCCACACGATCTAATCAATTCAAAAATGATTACATCAACTGTTATGGAGTTCTTCTCTGGTGGTCAACTATCTCAATTTATGGATCAAACTAATCCATTATCTGAGGTTACTCACAAGCGTCGTTTATCGGCATTAGGTGAGGGTGGTCTTGTTAAAGAGCGTGCCGGATTTGAGGTGCGTGACGTTCACCCTACTCACTATGGTCGTATCTGTCCGATTGAGACTCCAGAGGGTCAAAATATTGGTCTTATCAATACTTTAGCAACTTATTCTAAAGTTAATGATCACGGTTTTATCGAAGCTCCATACAAAGTTATGAAAGACGGTAAAGTTACTAATGAAGTTGTATACTTAACTGCTACTCAAGAAGAGGGTGTTAAGATTGCTGCTGCATCTAACCCTTTAGATGAAAACGGTCAATTTACTACTGAGCTTATATCAGTTCGTGAAGATGGTGAGATCCTACTTAAGAAACCTGAAGAGTGTGACTATGCGGATCTTAGTTCATCAATGGTTGTTGGTGTAGCTGCTTCACTTATTCCTTTCCTTGAGCACGATGATGCCAACCGTGCACTTATGGGTTCAAACATGCAACGTCAAGCGGTGCCTTTAATCAAGCCGGATGCTCCGATGGTTGGTACTGGTGTTGAAAAACTAGTAGCTCGTGATTCGTGGGAATGTGTAAAAGCTAAGCGTGCAGGTACTGTAGAAAAAGTTGATGGTAAACACATCTACGTTATGGGTGATGAAGATGGTGAAATCTATATAGATTACTATCCATTACAAAAAAACCTACGTACAAATAACAACACTTCTTTTGCTCAAAAACCAATTGTTAAAGTTGGTCAAAAAGTAGAAAAAGGTCAAGTTATCGCTGATGGTCCAAATATGGATCAAGGTGAACTTGCTCTTGGTGTTAATGCAATGGTTGCTTTCATGCCTTGGAACGGTTATAACTTCGAGGATGCGATTGTTATCTCTGAGCGTATGATTCGTAAAGATGCATTTACTTCAGTTCATATCTATGAGAAAGAAGTTGAAGCTCGTGAATTAAAACACGGTGTAGAAGAGATTACTCGTGATATTCCAAATGTACGTGATGATGAACTTGCTCACCTAGACGAGTCTGGTATCGTTAAGATCGGTACAAACGTTAGCGGTGGTATGATCTTAGTTGGTAAGGTTTCTCCAAAAGGTGAAGTTAAACCAACTCCGGAAGAAAGATTACTTCGTGCAATCTTTGGTGAAAAAGCTGGTCATGTTGTAAACAAATCACTTTATTGTCCACCATCTATGGAAGGTGTAGTAGTTGACGTTAAAATCTTTACTAAAAAAGGTTATGACAAAGATGAGCGTACACTTTCATTAGAGAAAGAAGAGCGTGACTTTTTAGAGCGTGAACACTATGACAGACTTCTTATGATCGATAAAGAAGAGATGTTACGTGTAGCAAAACTTCTAACTCGTGAGCCTTTAAGTGCAGATATTACTATAGGTGATACTGACTATAAAACTGGTGACACAATAAATCCAAAAGATTTAGAAAACGTAAACCGTTTTGCTATGAATGCAATTGTAAAAAGTTTTAGTGAAGATATTCAAAATGAATACAACAAAACTAAAAACTATTTCCAAAAGCAAAAAAGAATCTTCCGTGATGAGCACGAAGAGAAACTAACTATTTTAGAAAAAGATGACATCCTTCCAAACGGTGTTGTTAAATACGTTAAAGTTTATATAGCTACTAAACGTAAACTAAAAGTTGGTGATAAAATGGCAGGTCGTCACGGTAATAAAGGTATCGTTTCAACAATCGTTCCTGAAGTTGATATGCCTTATATGGAAGACGGACGTTCAGTTGACGTATGTCTTAACCCACTAGGGGTACCTTCACGTATGAATATCGGGCAGATTTTAGAGATGCACCTTGGTATGGCTGGACGTGAGCTTGGTAATCAAATTCAAGCTGAATTTGATAGCAAACAAGCTGACTTTATCAAAAACTTACGTGAGAAGATGATCTCTATCGCGGACGTTGCTGGTATGATGAACGCTAAAAAAGTTATCGGTGATATGAGTGATGATGAATTCTTACATTATGCACGCGACTGGGCGAAAGGTGTTCGCTTCGCAACTCCAATTTTTGAGGGTGTGAATGCTGCAGAGTTTGAAAAAATCTTTGAACTTGCAAAAATGGATACTGATGGTAAAACAGTTCTTTACGATGGTAAGACAGGTGATAAAATAAAAGAGCGTGTTAATGTAGGTTATATGTATATCCTTAAACTACACCACTTAGTTGATGAGAAAATTCACGCTCGTTCAACTGGACCATACTCTCTTGTTACTCAACAACCTGTTGGTGGTAAAGCACTATTTGGTGGTCAGAGATTTGGTGAGATGGAGGTATGGGCTCTAGAGGCTTATGGTGCATCTGCTGTTCTTAAAGAGATGTTAACTATCAAATCTGATGATGTTGATGGTCGTGTTCGTGCTTATAAAGCAATCACAAAAGGTGAATTAGTACCAGCTTCAGGTATCCCTGAAACACTGTTCGTACTTACTAAAGAGTTGCAATCACTTGCACTAGACGTAGAAATTTTTGACGAGGTTGAAGACGATGAGTAAATTAGTACCTATTGAAGTAACTGAAAATGACAGACCAAAAGATATAAAGCAGCTGCAATTCCGTTTAGCTGCGCCTGAAAAGGTAATGTCATGGTCAAATGGTGAGGTTAAAAAACCTGAAACTATTAACTATCGTACATTAAAACCTGAGCGTGACGGTCTGTTTTGTGCAAAAATATTCGGTCCTGTTCGTGATTATGAGTGTCTTTGTGGAAAATATAAAAAGATGCGTTACAAGGGTGTTGTATGTGAGAAATGTGGTGTTGAAGTTACATCTACTAAAGTTCGTCGTACTCGTATGGGTCACATCGAACTTGTAACTCCTGTTGCACATATCTGGTATGTAAGTTCTCTGCCAAGCCGTATTGGTACTCTTTTAGGTATCAAAATGAAAGATTTAGAGCGTGTACTTTATTATGAAGCATACATCGTTGAACAAGGTGGAGAGGCATATTACGATGCTGATGGAAAAACACCTGTACTTAAATATGATGTATTAAATGAAGAGCAATACCGTACATTAGTTCAAAGATTCGGTGAATTAGGCTTTAAAGCTCGTATGGGTGGTGAAGTTGTTCGTGACCTATTAGAAGATATCGATCTAGTTGATGCATTTACACAACTTAAAGAAGATATTGAGCAGACAAAATCTGAAGCTAAGAAAAAAACTATTGCTAAGCGTTTAAAAGTAATTGAGTCGTTCTTAAACTCTGGAAACAATCCTGCATGGATGATGTTAACAGTATTACCTGTTCTTCCACCGGATTTACGTCCACTTGTATCACTAGATGGTGGTAAGTTTGCAGTATCTGATGTTAATGATTTATATCGTCGTGTTATCAATAGAAATCAACGTCTTAAGCGTCTAGTTGAGCTTGAAGCTCCAGAGATTATTGTTAGAAATGAGAAGCGTATGCTTCAAGAGTCTGTTGATGCACTATTTGACAACGGTCGTCGTGCAAATGCAGTAAAAGGTGCTAATAAGCGTCCACTTAAATCATTATCTGAGATCATTAAAGGTAAGCAAGGACGTTTCCGTCAAAACTTACTTGGTAAACGTGTTGACTTCTCTGGTCGTTCTGTAATCGTTGTTGGTCCAAGCTTACAAATGCACGAATGTGGTTTACCTAAGAAAATGGCTCTTGAGCTGTTCAAACCACACTTGATTGCTAAGTTAGAAGACAAAGGTCATGCGACTACTGTTAAAGCTGCTAAGAAGATGATTGAAGACCAAACAAATGAAGTTTGGGAATGTTTAGCTGAGATCGTTGATGGTTATCCTGTAATGCTTAACCGTGCACCAACACTTCACAAACTTTCAATTCAAGCGTTCCACCCGAAACTAATTGATGGTAAAGCTATCCAGCTTCACCCATTAGTTTGTTCGGCATTCAATGCCGACTTCGATGGTGACCAGATGGCAGTTCACGTACCTTTATCTTCAGCTGCAATTGCTGAGGCAAAAGTACTTATGATGGCTTCTATGAACATCCTTCACCCGGCAAGTGGTAAAGCGATTGCAACGCCTTCACAGGATATGGTACTTGGTATCTACTATATGACTTTAGAGAAAAACGGTGTTAAAGGTTCTAACAAACTTTTTGGAAACGTTGATGAAGTTAATATTGCATTTGAGCATGATGCACTTGATCTTCATGCAAAAGTTCGTACACGTGTTGATGGTCGTATAATCTATACAACTGCTGGTCGTTTACTACTTAAAGATATTTTACCTGACTTTGTTCCGGCAGAATTATGGAATAAAGTTATGAATAAACGTGCTATCGGTGAGCTTGTTGATTATGTTCAAAAACACGGTGGTATCGGTGTAACTGCAGGTTTCCTTGACAGACTTAAAGATTTAGGTTTCAAACAAGCTACTAAAGCTGGTGTATCTATCTCTATTGATGATGTTAAGATTCCAGATGCTAAAGAAGCAAAAATTGAAGAATCTAAAAACAAAGTTATTGAGATTCAAAAACAATTTGAAGCAGGTTTACTAACTGAACAAGAACGTTACAATAAAATTATTGACGTTTGGACTGATACAAACAACACTGTTGCATCTCAAATGATGGAACTAGTTGAGAGTGATAAAGACGGTTTCAACTCTATTCACATGATGGCTGACTCTGGTGCTCGTGGTTCTGCTGCTCAGATTCGTCAGTTAGCTGGTATGCGTGGTCTTATGGCTAAACCAAGCGGTGATATTATTGAGACTCCGATTATCTCGAACTTTAAAGAGGGTCTAAACGTTGTTGAGTACTTTATTTCTACTCACGGTGCTCGTAAAGGTCTTGCCGATACAGCACTTAAAACAGCGAATGCTGGTTACTTAACTCGTAAACTTGTTGACGTTGCGCAAAATGTTAAAGTAGTTGAACATGACTGTCATACTCACGAAGGTATTGAGATCTCTGATATCTCTGATCAAAATACTCTAATTGAGTCTTTAGAAGACAGACTAAATGGACGTGTACTTGCTGATGATATTATTGATCCAATCTCTAATGAGATCCTTTTTGCAGAGGGTACTTTAATTGATGAGATAAGTGCAAAAACAATTTCGGAAGCTGGAATCAAAACAGCTCACATTAGAACTCCGACTACTTGTAAAAGTGAAGACGGTATCTGTGCGCTTTGTTATGGTGTTAACCTTGCAACTGGTCACATCGTTCGTAAAGGTGAGGCTGTTGGTATTACTGCTGCTCAGTCAATTGGTGAGCCTGGTACTCAGCTTACACTACGTACGTTCCACGTTGGTGGTACTGCGAGTTCAACTGCACAAGAGCGTCAAGTTGTAGCTAGTAAAGAAGGTTTTATCCGTTACTATAACTTAAATACTTACCAATCAAAAGATGGTAAAAATATCGTTGCAAACAGACGTAATGCAGCTGTACTTTTAGTTGAGCCTAAAATAAAAGCTCCGTTCGCAGGTAAAGTTAAAATTGAGACTATTCACGATGAAGTATTAATCTCTGTAGAGGGTGCAAAAGATACTCAACGTTACTCTTTACGTAAAAACGAAATTGCTAAGCCAAACGAGCTTGCAGGTGTTTCTGGTCAAATTGAGGGTAAATATTACTTCCCGTATGAGAGTGGAAGTGAAGTAGCTGAAGATGAGTCAATCGTTGAAACTATTAAAGACGGTTGGAACGTACCTTCACGTATCCCTTACGCATCTGAATTACTAGTTGATAACGGTGCACCAGTTACTCAAAAAATATACGCTAAAGAGGAAGGTAATGTTAAATACTTCCTTCTAAAAGGTGACTATTTAGAGAGATTTGAAGGTCTTAAAGAGGGTTACGAAGTAAAAGAGAAAGGTCTTTTTGCAGCTGTAATTGATAGCAATAACCGTGAAGCTGTTCGTCACTATATTGCACGTGGTTCTGTAATTGTTGCAGAAGATGATGCAGCAGTTGATGGAAGTACACTTCTTGCAAAACCTGCATCTGATGAGTCTGTTGTAATTGCTGAATGGGATCCATACTCTAACCCAATTATATCTGAGGCTAACGGTGTAGTTAAATTTGAAGATATTATTGTTGGTACTACTGCTACTGAGCAGTTAGATGAGTTAACTGGTAAAACTCGTTTAATGATCAACGATCACATCTCAAGCGAATTTAAACCGACTGTTGTTTTAGCTACAGAAGACGGTGAGCTTTTACGTTACGCTATTGAAGCTAAATCTTCTATCTATGTAGAAGACGGTGCTACTGTTAAAGTTGCTGATATTATTGCTAAAACTCCAAAAGCACTTCAAAAATCAAGCGATATTACGGGTGGTCTTCCACGTGTATCTGAGCTATTTGAGGGTCGTCGTCCTAAAGCTACAGCATTAATCTCTGAGATTGACGGTGTGGTAAGCTTTGGTAAAATGTTACGTGGTAAAGTTCGTATTGTTATTACAAGTGATGCTGGTATTGTAAAAGAGTACTTTGTAGATAAATCACACTCACCGGTTGTAAACGCAGGTGACTTTGTTCACGCAGGTGAACGTTTAACTACTGGTATCATCTCTTCTCATGAGATTTTACGTATTAGCGGTGTTAAAGCACTTTATAACTACTTAGTATCTGAAGTTCAGCAAGTTTACCGTTCTCAAGGGGTTAACATTGCCGATAAACACATCGAGGTAATCTTTACTCAGATGTTACGTCAGGTTAAAATTATCAAATCTGGTGATACTAAATTTATTGAAGGTGATCTAATCTCTAAAAATAAATTTAAAGCTGAGAATGAGAAGATTACTCGTCTTGGCGGTCGTCCTGCGATTGCAGAGCCATTCTTAGTAGGTATTACGCGTGCGGCTGTTGCAGCAGATTCTATTATCTCAGCAGCATCGTTCCAAGATACTACTAAAGTTCTTACTGAAGCTGCAGTTTCAGCTAAGATCGATGATCTTAACGATCTTAAAGAGAACGTTATTATTGGTCGTACGATTCCAGTTGGTACTGGTATCTATAAAGATCAAGAAGTTGTTCTTGAAAGTGAAGCGGAATAGTAATTCCCTTTCATAATAGCTAGGGAATATCTCCCTAGCAATCTTCAAACCTACACATTTTTCTTTTTAGAGTAAAATACTCTTATGAAATCATATAAGTTTATATCTGTCGGACGCGTTCAAGGTGTCTACTATCGTGCAAATGTTCAAAAAAATGCTTCAAAATCGGGCTTTAATGGTTATGTTAAAAATCTAAATGATGGAACTGTTGAGTCATGTGTTACTTGTGCAGAATCAAAACTGGATGAGTTTGAAAATATTTTGAAAAAAGGCTCGCCTGCAAGCAGAGTAGATGAACTTCATATACAAGAGTGTAATGAAGTTTTTCAAGAGGGGTTTATAGTTCGTTATTAACCCTCTAGCACACTTTGCAGTGAGTATTTCATATCATCGTCTAAGTTATCCATAGAACTTAGCATCCAACGTAGATATCCTGCATCTTCATGTGCTACCTCACGAAGAGTTTTACCTTTATACTTTCCAAATCTAAACTTGTCTATAAGTATAGGTGTATTAGTAAGATCAACCATCTTATCTACAGGGTTTTCATCTGGAAAGATTTTTTGAACGCTTTGACGAAGTTTTGAAAGAAAAAGTTTTAATACCAAAACATCACCTATAGCATCATGTGCTTTAACTTCTATACCCAGCTCGTTAGCCTCTTTTTGTTCATCTTTATACAGACCCATTTTGTATCTAAAGTATTGAAGACGGTGTGCTTCTTCATCTTTATATATGTGTTTAGCTACACGAAGTGTGTCTATCACTTTCATCTTTGTGTTAAAACCATCTTTTGCAAGCATTCCAAGATCAAAGGGTGCATTGTGAATGATCATATAGTTTTCATTGGTATTTAATTCTTGCAATCTTTTGAATGCTTGGCTATTTTGTATTATAGGTTTTCCCTCTATCATCTCTTGTGTTATGCCATGAACTTCCATAGCCCCGTATTTTATTGGAATATCGCTACTAAAGAACTCATTATGAACCTCTATATCTTTTGTACCAAGTACCATGTATCCAAGTTGGATTATTCTGTCTTCTTCATTTGTACCTGTAGTTTCTGTGTCTAGTATTATGTAGCGTTTTGCCAAGTTTGTCCTTTTGCAGTATTGATTAGTTATGTTAAAAATCTATCGATCATATAGTTTTTTTCTACCTCCAAGAACTCTTCACTAAGTTCTATATCAACGAAGTCATCCCCGAATGTATACAAGCAAAATGTTACTATTCTAATAGGATAAACATCATTCCAAAATTTAAAATTTTTTACTATTATAGGTTCTGTTAATTCTATAAAGATACTTTTTATATATGATAATGATTCATTTGAAGCAGGCAGTTTAAATAATTTAAATAGTTTAGATAGCTCAATATGCATATCTAATTCACCATTGTCTAAAAAAGTATTGTATAGCGCACGACCGAGTTTTACAGCATCTTCACTCAGCGGTTCGTGTAACAATTGTTGCTTTATTATCTTATGTATTGCCATAAAATATATTAGCACTTTTGAAATTAAAGTTGCATAAATATAAACAGAGTAAAATACATCCTATGAAACACATATATTTGATAATACTTACAATATCTTTTTTAAATGCCCAACAAATAATACAGACACCGATTGACTTTTCGCAACATAGAATAGAGCTTACAAAATCATATATAAAAGCACACTACGGCATCAATGCCAAAGATATAAAAATTACTCCAAAAATTATATTGATCCATCATACGGCAATAAACTCTTACGAAGAATCACTAAGTCGTTTTATAGATGAAGAACTTCCATCACTGCGTGCAGATATAAGCAGTGCAGGAGCTGTAAATGTAAGTACCCATTTTATGATTGAGCGTGATGGTACTATCCATCAGTTAATGCCTCTTGATTTCA
This sequence comes from Sulfurimonas sp., assembly GCF_041583195.1. Lineage (NCBI taxonomy): Bacteria > Pseudomonadati > Campylobacterota > Epsilonproteobacteria > Campylobacterales > Sulfurimonadaceae > Sulfurimonas > Sulfurimonas sp. The sequence continues at coordinate 333,653 of NZ_JBFHGL010000001.1, read as the reverse complement.
TGGCACGTCACGTTATAGGCTTAAACTACAGCTCTATAGGGATCGAAAATGTCGGTGGAGAAAATGGTGAGGATAACCTTACAGATGATCAGCTTGAAGCAAATATATTTTTAATAAACTATATAAAAAAGAAGTTTGATTCTATAGAGTATTTAGTAGGGCATTATGAATACAGATGCTTTGAAAACCATAAACTATGGCTGGAAAAAGATGATGGGTACAGAACTAAAAAGAATGATCCACATCCAAATTTTATGGAAAAATTATTTAATAAAATTGACTATTTAAAGCGTGCACCTTGTGATAACTAATCCCCTCACATATCTACTAGTTTTAGCTCTAATAGCTACATTTCTAAGCGGATTAGAACAAAAGACAAAGTGGAATATTTTTAAGTATATTCCTGCAGTAGTTATTATATATGCAACTACGATGATCTTTGCTTCTTTAGGCATTTGGGAATTAAATGAAGATATAAACGGCACATATAAGCTTTTAAAAACAAATCTCTTGCCTGCTATGATATTTTTGATGCTTTTGCAAGTTGATATAAGACAGTTTTTTAAACTGGGTAAAAAGTTGATTATCGCATATTCATTGGCTGTATTTTCAATCGGTTTTGGTTTTATTATTATGTCATTGGTTTTGAATTTTGATAAAGAGATGCTTGGAGCTTTTGGAGCCTTGGCTGGAAGCTGGATGGGTGGTACTGCGAATATGGTAGCAGTCGGATCGGCTCTTGGCGTGAGTGATGAAGCTTTTGGTTATGCGCTTATAGTAGATAGTTTTAACTATACATTTTGGGTAGCTATACTCCTGTTTTTAGTAGGGTTTGCAAATATATTTAATAAATTTTTCGGTGCAACTCCAAGTGAAGAAGTTATAAGTGGTATTGGCTGCGCATGTAATTTAGGTGCTAAAAGGTATTGGTTTTTAATTATATTGTCACTGTTAGTATCGTTTTTTTCCCAAGTTATAGCACAAAATATTTCTATAATAAATTCTACAACTACAATGGTTATAACGGCTACTTTGGTTGGAATTATAGCTTCATTTACAAAGCTTAGTGAGTTAAATGGCTCGAGTGAAGTAGCAACGTCTATGCTCTATATGCTTATAGCTCTTATTGGATCACGTGCTATATTTGAGAGTTTTACAGGTGTAGGATATTATGTATTTGCAGGCTTTATGATACTTGTTATGCATGCTATAGTTATGGTTATAGGTGCAAAAATCTTTAAACTGGATCTCTTTAGTATAAGTGTAGCATCACTAAGCAATATCGGGGGAGTAGCTTCAGCTCCAATATTAGCTGCAACATATAACAAATCACTTGTGGGAGTTGGAGTACTTATGGCTATAATGGGTTATATTATTGGAACTTTCGGCGGACTTTTTGTCGGAAATATTCTGCTTGGAGTTGCGAAATGATTATTAAAAACATAACTACCTCAGTAGAAAAAATTCCACTTAAAACTCCTTTTATAACATCTCTAAGACGTGTTGAGAATGTAGAATTTGTAAGGGTAAAAATAGAATGTGAAAACGGTAGTATATCTTTTGGCGAAGCACCTGCTACAAAAGCTATAACTGGTGAAGATCTAATCAGTATTGAGAGCTCAATAAATAAGCATAAATCAAAATTTATAGGTTTACAAGTACATGAATGTTTTGAAGAGCTACACTCTTTAGATATTGGCTCATCTGCAAAAGCATCACTTGATATGGCATTTTATAATTTTATAAACCCTATGAAAAACCAAACAGATAAACAGAGTGCTATAACTATCTCTTTAGGAGAAGTGTCAAAAATGCTTGTTGATGCAAATATAGCCTGTACTAATCAAAATAATATACTGAAACTAAAATTTGGAAGTGATATTGAACATGCAATAGATGTAACGAAAAAAATTAGAAATCAAAATCCAGAAGCCAAACTTTTGATCGATGCAAATCAGGCATGGGATTATAACCAGAGTGTAAAATATATAGAGGCTATTAAAGACCTAGAAATTGAACTAATAGAACAGCCTGTAAAAAAAGATGAACTTGATGATTTAAAAAATATAACCAATTATTCAGATATTAAAATCGTTGCAGATGAGAGTTGTTTTACAATCGATGAGGTAAAAGAAATCATTCAAAACAAAAGAGCAGACATAATAAATATAAAACTTATGAAATGCGGTGGTGTAACAAAAGCTATAGAAATACTGGAATGTTGTAAATCTAAAAACGTACCTGTAATGATGGGTAGTATGTTAGAGGGTCCAACATCTATAGAGTATGCATCAAGCCTTGCCGATACATATAAAGATGTTGTAAAGTATGTGGACTTAGACAGTCCGCTTTTATATGACCTTAAAAGCTAAAATATCTTTTTAAGTTTTTTATCTAGAACTTGTCTTTGTAATTCATTTGATTGTTTTTTTCTCTCGACTAATTCAATTTTATTATAAACAACTTTAAGCCTATTTCTTTTTTTTGATATTTGAGGCTCAATACTATTTATTTTATCCTCTAGTTTTTCTAATTTTTCGTTATAGTGTTCTATAGTGGCTTTGTTTTTTAACTGCATCTCTTTGGATATATTTCTTTTTGCACTCTGAATTTTTTCAAAAAGAATCTTTCTTTTTTCAACTAAGCTTTCTTGTTTACTCAGACTGTTTTTTAACGAAGTTTCAAGTTTGCTTTTTATAGTTATCAATTCATTCAATTGTGCTTTTAGATTCTGATGTTTTTCAATATTTTCTAGTTTTTCATCAATAGTTAATTGATTTGGTCTTAAATTTAGATTTAAAACAAACATAAGAAAGAAAAATAGTACAAATGAAATATTAGTAACATCTTTATCCCATAGATCAAAGTTTAAGCGTCCACGATCAAAAATTGAAACTGATATATATAAAGATGTTAATAAAAATGCCAATATGGCATTATTAAGTCGATGTAATAAACTCATCATGGTTTCCTATAGTTATTTATATAACAGGCCTGAATAGATGATTGTAAAAGGGAGCATTTTAATATTGAAAGTAATATGTGCAACCTGGCAATCTTTATCTAATTAAAGACCCATAGCTTTCCGTCCTTGCTTCACAACAAGTTTGGCTAAAATAAAATTTTATAAATATAATGCTTTAAAAGATATAATAACACTTAATTATTATATTAATAAAGAATTCTATAAAAATAGTAGACTTTAAAAGTTAAAACTTTGCTTTTTAAACTCTACAAATTTTGTAGCTACCTCTTCATTTTGAAGTTTTAACATTTTAACAGCTTTTGGATTTACTAAAAACCAACCTAGTGTCACATCTACTTTATCGCCTTTTTTGATTTTAAAGTCATAATTAACACTTCTTTTCTCATTAGCTTTGATCATAGTATCTTTAAGTGTAGTTGTAGCTGCCCAAGGCATAGCAGGTTTTCCATCATGTCCGATAACTCTTACAAAAACTTCATTTTTTAGTTTTGTAGTTTTATCATCTCTTGTTACACTTACTTTTAAAACAGCTACACGAAGAGGATGAAGTAGAAGTGCATGGCTTGAACGGTTGTCAATGTTTACTTTAAAGCTGTCTATTTCGCGTAGTATCGATATATCTACATATTTGCTCAACATATCTTGGTGCATATGGCTTCCTGCGAAGCCGTGAAATGTATGCTGTTTACGTTCATTAAGGTTAGATACACTGCCTTTAACTTTTGGCATGTGGCAGCTTACACAGTTAGCACCGTTAAGTTCATTGTCTATATTTGTAGAACATACGTTTAGTTTGTGTTTATTCATTTTATGTGAATGACAACCTATACACACGTTACCGTTTTTCATATGCTCATTGCCATCACTTACAATACCGTGATATGGTGATTCTATATGATCTTCTAGAGTTCCGAAATAGTTTTTCTCAGTAGAAGTAGTTATGTTTATATTTGATTTTGGATGGATTTTTATATCTTTAATTCTATGGCAATAAGCACAGCTGATCCCTTGTTGGTGCTTGGCACTTTCGTTCGTTGGAATAGAGTTCTTTTCAGCTGTTGGTGTATGACATTTTCCACAGCCGTACTTTTTCAATTTTAAATTTTGCGGATGTTTTGCCCAAACAGAGTTATGGATTGGATCTTTTTGAGGTGTAGAGTTTGCGTGCATCGACTCAGAGAACTCTTTGTAAATAATAGGATGACAAGTTTTACAATCTTCATTTGGTGCAAAGTTTGCAGAGGCATTTAGATATAAAGTAGAGACAAGTGTAACAACTAATATTTTAAACATGGAAAAAACTCCTTATCATTTTTTACAATTATAACTAAAATAACTTAGTATTATGTTAGTTATAACCTTTACTTTATTTTATCTGAGCTTGTTCATGTAGCATTTGATCCATCAAATTAAATAGTACGAGAGTATTCTTTTCTACATCAATGAAGTTTTCTTTGATTTTAGTTTTATGTTTTAGTATGTCGTCATGTTCTAGTAATTTTATGGAGTCAATAACTTTATCATGAACCTCTTTGTGTGGTATTAAAATCTCATCATACGATTTAGCATGGCTGAACTGAGATTTACCATCAATATCATACCATTTACCAAATCTACAGTTATGATGATCATTAAACTCTTTATATTCCTCTTTTGCTATATGATCAAGAGCTTCTGCTTTAAATAGTATGTGGTCTATTTTTGCAAGAACTATAAAGTTTTTATTTTTCATATATGTACTTGAACTTAAAACAGATTCGCTAGCTACATTAAATTTCTGAAGTGATTCATAAAGTGTATTTACACTCTCTTGAGATATCTCAGAGATATTATTTAACTCAACTGAACTCTCTTGCATACCACTAGCCTCTTGTTGAAGAGTAGAGATAGAGATAGAGATCTCGCTTGTCGCTTTTTGAGTTCTCTCTGCCAGTTGTCTTACCTCGTCTGCAACTACGGCAAATCCACGACCATGTTCACCTGCACGTGCAGCTTCAATAGCAGCATTTAGTGCAAGCAGGTTTGTTTGCTCTGCAATATCTTTAATAAGGTCAACTACTGTATTGATCTCTTGAGTTTTAGTACTTAGTGATTCAACTATATCATCGTTTTGTGCAATGATCTCTGATAGTTTTTCAAAGTTAGTATTCATCTTTTCAACTACTATATTGTTTTCCCTTGAAAGAGAAGCAGTCTGTTCAGCTTCATTGGCAAGCTCTGTTAATGTATCATTTGTCTGGGCAATTTGCGTTTGGATACTTGAAAAGTTAGAAACCAGACCTTCACCTGTTTTGTCAAGCTCAACTAGGAAGTTTTTCTTGTTTTGACTTATATACTCTTGTTCCATAGCATCTATACTTCTATTAATAAGTTCAGCAGTTCTATGAAAAGACGGATTTAGACCGGTATGACATACACGTCTAAAATATTTGTTTTCTGATGCGTATTGGATTGATGTGTTGATCTCACGCGTAAAACTTTCAAGTTGATCAAAAAGGTCGTTTATTCCATAGCTAAGTTCAGCTAGTTCCCCACCTGCTTCTATGTAAAGCTCTCTTTGCTCAAAGTTTCCTACGGTACTACCTTTAACTACATTTAATGATTCTGCTATAGTATGTCTTGTCACTTCTACTTGTTTGTATGCATAAATTGCAATAGCAATATTTAAAAGATTGAATATAAAAGTAGTGAGATTAAATTCAAAAAAAACTACAGATACTATAAGGCCTATAGAAACAACTGCTAAATGGGCATAGTTTGCATAATGTATTTTAGATAGAGAGGATAAATTCATCATATTCCATCCCTTTTTCTTTTAAAATTTCGTTTATTTTTTTCATACTTGCTTCCATTCCACCGCTTTTTTCTAAATCAATAAGAGTTTTGTAAAGTGGTTTTATAATATTTAGTGCTCTGTCAGCAGGTTTCTTTCTAGCAGAGTGATAACCTACTACTTTATCTTCAAAATAAGACGGTGTTACGTTTGCAAAAACCCAGTAATAAGATCCGTCTTTACAAAGATTTTTTACATAAGCATTGATCTCTTTGCCGCTAGATAGGTACTCCCATAAAAGTTTAAATATAACTCTTGGCATGTCTGGATGGCGAATTATATTATGAGGTTTACCTATAAGTTCTGATTCATCCATTTTAACAATATCTATAAAAGCTCTGTTTGCATAAGTTATATTGCCCTTTTTATCAGTCTTTGAAACAAGTAAAGTATCTTTGTCAAAGCTGACTTCATTATTTGTAGCTGTTATTTTCATTTTCCCTCTATATATTTACAATATGGCTGATTTTACATCTTGTTAGGTAAAAAAATAGTTAAGTCTTAGGTTGTTTTGATGTTTTTTAGCATATAGTAACCAATTAGACCAGAAATAAGTGATGCTATAAGTATTCCTATTTTTGCTTCAAAGATAAATTCACTGAGTCCTAAAAATGCTAGATCTGCAACAAATATACTCATTGTAAAACCTATTCCGCCCAAAAAAGATACAGCAAAAATTTGTGTCATTGTTGTATTCTCAGGTAGTTTTGCAATTTTGAGTTTTATAACTATATATGAAATACCGAAAATACCTATAACTTTTCCAAAAATCAGACCAAATATAACCCCTAAAGAGACATTTGAAAAAATAGCATAATTTATCGATGAAAAGTCTATATTTATACCTGCATTTGCCAAAGCAAAAATAGGAAGGACAACTAGTCCTACAGGTAGGTGAAGTGCTTGTTCAAGTCTTTGAGCAGGAGATCCTACTTCGTGAATACGTCGTTTTATTGTATTTAAAATAGCTTTTTGTTTATCATGGGTCGTATGATCGGTAGCTACTGGATAACTGTCATATTCATCAAGAAGATCTCTTAGTTTCCTAGTAAAGTTTACAGGTGCAAATTTTGGTCTTGATGGTATAGTAAAAGCTGCTAAAACACCTGCAACAGTGGCATGTACACCAGATTCAAGCATAAAAAACCACATAAACATACTTACTAAAAAATACGGTAGAATCATATGTATTCCCATTCTGTTGAATACCAATAGCAATGCAAAACAAGCAAAAGCAAGAAATAGAGGTAAAAATATTATATGTTTTGTATAAAAAATAGCTATTACCAAAACGGCACCTAGATCGTCTACTATAGCTAATGCTACCAAGAATGTTATAAGTGCAGGAGATACACGGTTACCTAGAAGAACAAGTATACTAATAGCAAAAGCGATATCTGTAGCCATCGGTATACCCCAGCCGTGAAAGCTAGCTTCATCGTAGTTAAAAAAAGTATATATTAATGCTGGAAATACCATTCCACCTATAGCTGCAACAATAGGTAAAATTGCATTTTGAAAAATTGAAAGCTCTCCTACAGATATTTCACGTTTGATCTCAAGACCTACCATAAAGAAAAAGATAGCCATAAGGCCATCGTTTATCCAGTGATGAATAGAGTGTGAAAGATACCATGTGGCAACTTCAAACGTAATTTTTGTATGTATTATATGTTGGTAAATATCAGCAATAGGTGAATTTGCAACTATTAAAGCTATAAGTGTAGCTGCAATTAATATGAATCCTGAAGTGCTTTGTGAATGTAGAAAATGTTCAAACGGAGTGTATATTCTCTCAAAAGCCTCTTCCCAGGGTGAATATATCTTCAAGTTTAATCCTTTAAATTCATATTAGTTAAGAAGTAACTTTATTATACACAGATCAAGACAAAAATTAAAAAAATATTTGTTTAGCGTTATATTTTTCTTACCTAGATGGAACATTTCAAACAGATGGTCTAAATTATGAAGTATAATACCGCCTATGGAAGTAGTAGAAAAAGTTTTTGAAAAGTTAAAGAGCAAAAAAAATATTTTTTTAACAGGCGGTGCAGGTGTTGGTAAAACAACAATGACCCGTCAAATAATTGATCTGTTTTCTCAAGATGCAAAAAAAGTTGCACGTCTTGCATCTACTGGTATGGCAGCTACTTTGATAGATGGACAAACTCTTCACAGTTTTTTAGATCTTGGAATATCAAATAATGTTGAAGACCTTCAAAACAGTGGAAAGTTTGAGATTAAAAAGAAGATTAAAAAACTGATCTCATCGATGGATTTGATTGTTATAGATGAGATCTCAATGGTTAGTGACACACTGTTTGAGATGATTGAACTGCGTTTAAAACAGGCTGAATTTAGAGGTTCCCTTTTGGTAGTTGGAGATTTTTTACAACTACCGCCTGTTGTAAGAGGAAGTGATGAAGTGTGTTTTGCTTTTGAATCTACTTCTTGGTTGAATTTTGATTTTGAAGTTTTAGAGCTTACCCATATATACAGGACTGATGATAAGCATTTTATTGAACTACTTAGAGACGTAAGACGTGGATTTGTTGATGAGAATGTTCATAACCGTTTAAACGAATATATAAGACCGCTTCTTGAAGATTACAGTCAGTTTACTTTTTTGTTTGGAAAAAATATATCTGCATCTGCCCATAACAAGGCACAGTTAGATTATGTAGATGGAGATCTGCTGACTAAAGATGCTCAAATTATTAAACACAATCAAAGTACAAAAGATAATGAGATAGAAAACTTTATACGTGATGCAAGAATTGAGAGAAGTTTAGAGTTAAAGATAGGTGTGCCGGTTTTATTTACAAGAAATTCATGGAACTACTTTAACGGTCAAAAGGGTAGGGTAGTAAATATAGATGAGCAATATATATATGTTCAAAAAGCTGATGGAAAAATTGTAAAACTTGAGCCTGTTAGGATGAGTAAATCAAAATGGGTTGAAAAAGTAAAGAATGGTAAAAAAGAGATGATAGAGGAAGATGTTTTTAGCATCTATCAGTATCCTATTAAACTTGCATATGCCATTACTATTCACAAATCTCAAGGTATGAGTATAGAAGATCTAATTATTGCTACAGATGAAATCTTTGCGCCTAGTCAGTTTTATGTAGCACTTTCACGTTGTTCTAATCCTAAAAGATTAAATCTTATAGCTCCAAACAGACAATGGTATGAATTAATATATGTAGATCAAAAAGCTTTGCAGTGGTATAAAAATTAATTAAATGAAGAAGGAGCAACGCAAAAAATGCGCTGCTAATTAAACACGTTTAGATTATAGATCGTTTTCGTGTTTAGCAAGATACTCAGCAACACCTTCAGTAGAAGCTTTCATACCTTCATCACCTTTTTGCCAACCAGCAGGACAAACTTCACCGTGCTCGTCAGTAAATTGCATAGTATCAACCATACGGATCATCTCATCGATGTTACGACCAAGTGGTAAGTCGTTTACAACAGCGTGACGAACAATACCTTTACCGTCAATTAGGAATGAACCACGAAGTGCTACTGCTTCACCGAATAATACATCGTAATCTTTAGAAATTTGTTTGCTTAAATCCGCAACTAATGGAAATTTAACACGTCCAATACCACCTTTTTCAACTGGAGTTTCTCTCCATGCGAAGTGTGAGAATTGTGAATCTACAGATACACCGATTACGTTAACACCACGAGATTTGAACTCTTCAATTCTGTGTGAGAATGCAATAATTTCAGATGGACAAACGAAAGTAAAGTCTAGTGGGTAGAAGAATAAAACTGTACCTTTTTCACCAAAGTTTTCACTTAATTTAAAATCATCAACGATTGAACCGTCTGCTAAAACTGTAGTTGCTGTAAAATCCGGAGCTGGGTTTGTTACTAACATATAATTTCCTTTTATTTAGTGTAAAAATTACACTTGTTGTATTTTTTGTGCGGTAAGTTTATCGCAATTAAATTAATATTTCCAAAAAATTTCCAAGTTAAAAAGGATACTTAAGGAAAATTTTTATCTTTTAGACTTTCTGCACATATATTAAACAGTTATTTTATATATATGTAATGTTTTTTGGTTATTATTGTTGCATAAAAAGGTTTTTAATGCTTGAGTATTTAGTATTTACAGATTTAGACGGTACATTACTAAACCATAATGATTATAGTTTTGATGATGCCAAAGAAGCGATTAGCTATTTAAAAAACAATTCAATCCCTCTGATAATAGTTACAAGTAAGACTTTCAGCGAAGTTAGAAAACTTCAAGATGAGATTGGAATAGAGTGCCCGTTTATAGTTGAAAATGGTGCGGGTATATATATTCCGCCTGATGCAATCTTAACCAAAGGTGTTATGCCACACCAAAACAGACATATTCAAATAAGCCGTGCTCAAAGTTATCTAGAGGTCAGACTCTTTTTTAAAGTACTTCAAAAAGAGCACAATATTCGTGGTTTTGGAGATATGGATAAAAAAGAGGTTGCAGAACTTACAGGACTTCATGAAGACAGTGTTATTCATGCTATGAGAAGAGACTTTACAGAACCTTTTATTGCAGGAGATGATGTAGATATACACAAGATAAAAGTATCTGCAAATAATGCAGGACTTGATATAGTTCAAGGCGGCAGGTTTTATCATCTAATTTCACACGGACAAGATAAAGCTCAAGCAATGAAATATCTTACATATTTATATGAAGAGCGTCTAAATAAAGAGCTTAAAATGATTGCTTTGGGTGATAGTGCAAATGATTTTACAATGCTTGAAGCTGCAGATGTTGGAGTTTTGATTCAGCTTCATAATGGAAAGTATGCAGATATTGAATGTACCGGTATAGAGTGTAAAAATATACAAAAAAGTGAATACCCTGGTCCAAAAGGTTGGAATAAGGCTTTACTGGAGATATTTGATGTCGGCTAAAACAGCTCGTAAAATTTTTGAAACAGCACTTGAGTCAGTACTTCCTCAAAACTTTATGAAACAGAGCTGCTCTCTTAACGGGGATATCTTTAGTATTAATGGTCAAGACTACGATCTTAAAAAATATAAAAAACTTTATATATTTGGTTCAGGTAAAGCTTCTTATGCAATGGCTAAAGAGATAGAAAAACTACTTCAAAATAAAATATATAAAGGTAGAGTAATCAGTCCCTATGATAACTTTGAACTAAAAAAAATAGATGTAAAAATAGGTTCACACCCAATCCCTGATCAAAATACGTTAGATTCTACAAAAGCACTTATTGATATGATGCAAGAGTGTAGTGAAGATGATCTCTATATCTATTTACTTTCAGGAGGCTCTTCAGCACTTTTAGAGTTGCCTTTAGATGAGGTAAATCTGAGTGAGCTTCAAGATGCAACAAAGCTGATGTTATCAAACAATATAAAAATTCAATACATAAATATGTTAAGAAAGCATATCTCATCAGTTAAAGGTGGACGCTTAGCACAAAAATGTTTAGCACAAGGTGTAGTCTTGGTTGCATCTGATGTTATAGATAATCCATTAGATGCAATAGGCTCAGCTCCTTTATATGCAGATGAGAGTAGTTTTGAAGATGTGAAAAGCATATTAGAAGAAAAAGATCTTTTTGACAAGATGCCTTTATCTATACAAATAATTATAAAAAAAGGCATAGATGGAGTTATAGAGGATACGCCTAAAGCACCTCTAAATAGAGTTACACACCATATTGTTGCATCAAATATGCATGCGCAGCATAGTGCAAAAGAGTGTGCAAAAGAGCTTGGTTTAAGCGTCGAACTTGTAAAAAAACAGATGCATGGTGAAGTAAATCAGATGGTTGAGAAGATACTTAAGATCTCACATGAGTCAAAGCATGAGTGTATAATACTCGGTGGAGAGTGCACAGTAGATCTAAATGGTAACGGAAAAGGCGGGCGAAATCAACATGCAGTGCTTTTGATGTTGAAAAAATTAAAAGAATATGGACTTGATTATACTTTTTTATCCGCATCTACAGATGGGGTTGATGGAAATTCTGATGCTGCAGGTGCAGTTGTAGATGCAAAGTGTGATTATTCAAAGTTAGATATAGATAAATATATTCAAAACTTTGATAGTTACAATTTTTTTAAGCAAACCGGTGATCTGATTGTAACAGGACCAACCGGTACAAACGTAATAGACTTGGCAATAATTTTAAAAGGAGATATTGATGGCTGATTTTTTTCAAAACGGAGTTATAACAACTCTTCAAAACGTTGGTGGTAGATCGTTAGAGGATATGGAAGTAGAACTTGAGGAATTTGCAAAAAGAAGAAATATGGTACTTCTTTTACCTGCACTGTATTCAGAGTTTGAGACACCTGCAATGGAGACGATTATAAATGAGCTAAAAGATGTAAAGTATCTGCATAAAATTATCCTTGGGTTGGATCGTGCTACTAAAGAGCAGTTTGAAGATGTTAAAAAAAGAATGAGCGTATTAAACTGTAAAGTAGACGTACTTTGGAATGACGGACCTAGAATTAAAGAGATCTATAAAGAACTTACTGATGAACACTTTCCCGGACTTGATACACCTGGAAAAGGTAGAAATGTTTGGACTATGATAGGTTATGGCTTGACCGAACAAGATAACTATGCGTTCGCTCTGCATGATTGTGATATTGTAAATTATAAAAGAGATATAGTTGCAAAACTGTTTTATCCCATAGTGCACCCAGGACTTGATTTTGAGTTTAACAAGGGGTATTATTCTCGTGTAACAAGTAAACTTCATGGTCGTGTTACAAGGTTGTTTTACACACCTCTTATTAAATCTTTAGAGATCACTTTTGGTAAAAACAGATATTTGGATTATATGGAGAGTTTTCGTTATGCACTTTCTGGCGAGTTTTCATTTATAAGATCACTTGGTCGTGGTATTGGTATATCTCCAACATGGGGATTAGAAGTATCAACCCTTTCAGAAGTTTATAAAAATACATCAAATAAGCGTATATGTCAGACTGAGATTATGGAGACATATGAGCACAAACACCAGGAACTTGGTTCAAAAGATGATGGTGGTGGTGTGTATAAAATGGCAAATGATATTGCCAAAACACTTTTTAGAATTCTTTCTCAAGAAGGTGTGATCTTCTCAAAAGCATCGTTTCAAACTCTTCTTTCATCTTATTACCAAGAGTCGAGATTTGAGATTTCAAAGTTTAATGCACTGAGTAAGTTAAACGGATTAGAGTATAATAGACAATCTGAAATACTAGCGGTTGAAGCATTCCAAGATGCTATCAAAGAAGCTGCGAATGAGTTTTATAAAGATCCTATGGGTATACCTCCAATGTCACCTTGGATCACTGTAAGATCGGTTTTACCAAAATTTTCAGATAAATTTTATGAAGCGGTAAAAGCTGATAATATGGAGAGTTAATGTCGGTTGACGAACATGAGATAGAAACTATTGATGATAGTTTGAAATTTCTATATGGTGAAGAAGATGCAAAAAAAGCATCATTACTTATAGATGAACTTATAGAAAAATATAAAGATTTAATAGTATCTAAACCATATACCATGAGCCATAAAGACACTATACTGATCACATACGGAGATCAAGTTCAGTGCCCGGAGGAATCTCCGCTTGAAACATTAAAACGCTTTTTAGATAAACATCTAAAAGGTGTGCTTAACTCTGTACATATTTTGCCGTTTTATCCATACTCTTCAGATGATGGTTTTTCCGTAATTGACTATAGTGAGGTTGATCCAAAACTAGGTTCATGGAAAGAGATAGAGGACATAAGTAGTGATTACAGACTTATGGTAGATGGAGTGATTAACCATATGTCGCAGTATTCTAAATGGTTCAAAGCTTATCTTAATAGAGATGAAGACTATAAAGAGTATTTTATAGATTTGGATCCATCAACAGATCTCAGTAAAGTTGTAAGGCCTCGTACCTCAGAACTTTTATCTGAATTTACAGATGTAGACGGGAAGGTTCATAATATTTGGACAACTTTTTCAAAAGATCAGGTAGATCTTAATTACGCTTCTTATAAGGTATTACTAGCTGTTTTAGATGCGCTTTTTTACTATATACAAAAAGGTGCTACTCTTATCCGCTTTGATGCTATTGCGTTTATTTGGAAAGAGATTGGAACAGAGTGTGTTCATCTAGAACAAACTCATGAGTTGATTCAATTAATGCGCGATGTCCTTCACCAGGTTGCCCCTGAAGTTATAATTATTACAGAGACAAATGTACCACATAGTGAGAATATATCTTATTTCGGTACTGGGGAAGATGAAGCTCAAATGGTTTATAATTTTGCTATGCCTCCACTATTGGTTCACTCTATACTTACTGGAGATACTTCTAAGCTTACAAGCTGGGCACAAACTTTAGAATTGCCAAATGACAAGGTTTGTTTTTTTAATTTTACTGCTTCGCACGATGGTGTAGGAGTCAGACCAGTCAGCGATATATTAGATGATAAAGAGATAGAGTTTTTGGTTAAAAAAACAGAGGAACACGGAGGTTTAGTGTCATATAGAGGTACAGAAGAGGGTCATAAACCTTATGAGCTTAACTGTTCTTACATTGATATACTTTCCCACCCTGATGATCCTGATGCACTAAGAACAAAAAGGATGATGGTAACTCAAGCTGTCACCCTGTCAATGCCTGGTGTAGCCGGTGTATATTTTCACTCTCTAGTAGGTTCTAAAAACTATCACGAGGGTGTTGAGTTTACAGGAATTAATAGAAGTATAAATCGTGAAAAATTTAACTATAGTTCCTTAGAGGATAAATTAAATCGCGATGGTACTATAGAGAATATGATCTTTTCATCATATAAAAAATTGATATCGATAAGAACGGATGAGAAATCTTTTAACCCTTTTGGGGAGTTTGAGTTTTTGGATCTGCACAAAAGCGTATTCTCTATTTTACAGCACTCTTTAGACAAAACAGAGTCTATTTTGGCACTTCATAATTTTTCTGATGATGTTGTTGAATTTGAATTGCCAAAAAAATGTACTAAACCTCTAAGTGATCTGTTGTCCATCCAAACTTTAGAGCCTGGTGATAAAGTTGTTTTAGAGAGATACCAAGTTATGTGGTTAAAATATTAGAAGGAGAAAATAATGATAAGAAAATGTTTATTCCCAGCTGCTGGGTACGGTACAAGGTTTTTACCTGCAACTAAGGCTATGCCAAAGGAGATGTTACCGATACTTACTAAGCCGTTAATTCAATATGGTGTTGAAGAGGCTATGGAAGCAGGATGTGAAGTTATGGCTGTTATTACAGGTCGTGGTAAGCGTGCCATAACAGATCACTTTGATATCTCTTATGAGTTAGAACATCAGATACAAGGTTCATCAAAAGAGAAGATGCTTGATGGTATAAGGGAAATTATTGATAAATGTACATTTACATATACAAGACAAAATGAGATGAAAGGTCTTGGAGATGCTATATATAAAGGAAATGTACTTGTTGGATTTAATAATCCTTTTGCAGTAATTCTTGCAGATGATTTGTGTGTAAATCCTAATGGTGATGGTATATTGAAGCAAATGGTAGATGTGTATAACAAATATAAGTGTTGTGTTATAGCTACTATGGAAGTACCAAATGAAGAGATCCATAAATACGGTGTAATAGAAGGTAACGAGATCGAAGACGGTATATTCATGGTATCAAACATGATTGAAAAACCAGATAATGATAAAGCACCTACTAACCAAGCAGTAATTGGTCGATATATATTAACTCCTGATATATTTGAGATGATCAAAAATACAAAACCTGGAAAAAACGGTGAATTACAAATTACGGATGCACTGTGTGAACAAGCTAAAAAAGGTATGGTTATAGCATACAAATTTAAAGGTAAAAGATTTGACTGTGGAAGTGTAGAAGGGTTTGTTGAAGCAACAAATTATTTTTATGAATTAGAGAAAAATCAATTAGATTAAAATTAATACATAGTGTGATATACTTCGCTCGATTTATGGCTTAGCCATACTTCAATATAAAATCGATGACGGGAGTTAAAAATGTCACAAAAAGAGTACATATTTACTTCAGAGTCTGTAACAGAAGGGCATCCTGATAAGATGGCTGATCAAATCAGTGATGCAATTTTGGATTATATTATTGAAAATGATAAAAATGCCAGAGTAGCTTGTGAGACTCTGGTATCTAATGGTTTTTGTGTAATAGCAGGCGAACTGAAGACAACGGCATATGCGCCGATGCAAGAGATTGCAAGAGAAGTTGTTCAGGAGATAGGCTATACAGATGCTACCTATGGATTTGACCATAGATCTGCAGCTGTATTAAATGGTATCGGTGAGCAGTCACCTGATATTAATCAAGGTGTTGACCAAGAGAGTGGTGAGATCGGCGCAGGTGACCAAGGACTTATGTTTGGTTATGCTTGTCGTGAAACAGATGTACTTATGCCGCTTCCAATTTATTTGGCACACCGTTTAACACAAAGACTAGCTGAAGTTAGAAAAGAAGGAATAGTTCCTTATCTTCGCCCAGATGGTAAAGCTCAAATCTCTGTGAAATATGTTGATGGAAATCCTGTTTCAGTTGAAACTGTTGTAATATCTACTCAACATTCACCAGAGACTAGCCAAGAGCAGATCCACAAAGATGTGATTGAAGAGGTTATTAAACACGTAATCCCTGCAGATATGATGCATGATAATACAGTGTACCATATCAACCCGACAGGAAAATTTGTAATCGGTGGACCACAAGGTGATGCCGGTTTAACTGGACGTAAGATTATAGTTGATACTTATGGTGGAAGTTGTCCTCACGGCGGTGGAGCATTCTCAGGAAAAGATCCAACTAAAGTTGATAGAAGTGCCGCTTATGCAGCTAGATGGGTTGCTAAAAACTTGGTAGCCTCAGGTGCTTGTGATAAAGCAACACTTCAAGTAGCTTATGCAATTGGAGTAGTTAAACCTGTATCTATTATGGTTGATACTCAAGGGACTGCAAAAGTAGATGAATCTAAAATTGAAGAGTGTGTAAAAGAGTTATTTGATCTTTCACCAAAAGGTATTATAGATTCACTTGATCTTCTTCGTCCTATCTATAGAAAAACTGCAGCTTACGGGCATTTTGGACGTGAAGAATTCCCTTGGGAACAAACAAATAAAGTTGAAGAGATTAAAAACTTTTTAAATCTTTAATAATAATCATTATCATATCCCCCACTCAGGGGGATTTCTTCATTTAAAACTAATTATTTTAGCTATCTTTAAAAAATATGTGATAAACTTGCTTTTGAAATTATTTAATGGAGAAAATTATGGCAGTATATATTAATGATACATGTATTAACTGTGGTGCTTGTATTGACGAGTGTCCAGTAGAAGCAATCGTTGATGAGGATGATAATCCGACAGGTGAAGAGATTTATTACGTTTACGGTGATAAATGTGTAGAATGTGTAGATCATCACGATGAGCCTGCATGTGCTACTGCATGTCCTACTGAAGGATGTATTACATGGGATGCAATCGGTGATTCACCAGCACACCGTGATGATATTACAGATGAGCAACGTTCTAACAAAGAACCTATTGTAGAATAAGTAGTAAAATTATTACTAAAACTTCAATTTCCAAGCATCCTGCTTGGAAAAATTTCTAAATTTAATCAAAAAAATACAAAAATTTCGGTATAATTCCATCCTATTTTTAAAATTAATTAGGAGTTTTGATGGAACGTACACTATCAATTATTAAACCAGATGCCGTTGCAAAGGGTGTTATTGGTAAAATATTAGACCGTTTTGAGAGTAATGGACTTAAAATTGCAGCAACAAAAAAAATTCAGTTAACTCGTTCAGATGCTGAAGCTTTTTACGCAATCCATGCTGAAAGACCTTTCTTTAACGACTTAGTTGACTTCATGATCTCTGGTCCAGTTGTAGTTTCAGTACTTGAAGGTGAAAATGCAATGGCTAAAAACCGTGAGTTAATGGGAGCTACTAATCCTAAAGAAGCTGAAGCTGGAACTATCCGTGCTGATTTTGCTGAAAATATCGATGCAAATGCAGTTCATGGAAGTGATTCAGTTGAAAATGCTGCAGTTGAGATTGCATTTTTCTTCTCAGCGAGAGAAATTTCATAATCTAATTTATGAAAATCAAACTAATAAAAGTTTCAAAAACTCCATCAGACTTTGAAATAAAGTCTGATAAAATAACTTTTAAAGGTTTTATACAGTATGATAGCGATAAATTATTTCGCCTAAATGCTGAAATAAAGGGTTCTCTACCCGTAATTTGTGATATTTGTGCTGAAGAGTATGAGATGAATGTTAACGAAAAAGTTGACTTTTTCGTATCAAACGGATTATATGAAAGCTCAAACGAAAGCTTGATCGATGTCGTGGAAGCGATGGATGGTGAAGCTGATCTAGATGAAATTTTAGCTTCAGAGTTAGAACTTATCAAAAGCGATTATAACACTTGTGAAAAGTGTAAATAAAATTAAATAAAAGGAAAAAAAGATGGCAGTACCTAAGAGAAGAGTATCTCATTCACGTTCAGCGAAAAGAAGAACTCACTATAAAATCAAACTAGCTCGTCCGGTAAAAGATAAAGATGGAACTTACAAGTTACCACACCATATCAATCCAACTACTGGTGAGTATAAATAATCAATGGTAAAAATTGCTATTGATGCAATGGGTGGGGACTTCGGTCCTGAACCAATTGTTAAAGGTTGTGTGCAAGCACTAAAACAAAAAAGATTTATACCAATTCTTGTGGGTAAAAAAGACGAAATTTTACCTCTGTTACCAAGAAGTTATAGAGATAAGATTTCTATAGTAGATACAGATGATGTAATATCTATGAGTGATGCTGCTACAGATGCAGTAAAACGTAAAGAGAGTACTATCTACGTTGCTATGGAACTTGTAAGAAACGGTGAGGCTGATGGTGTAGTTTCAGCTGGTCACAGCGGTGCAACAATGACACTAGCTACGCTTAGACTTGGTCGTCTTACTGGTGTACTACGTCCAGCATTAGCATCCTTGATGCCGACTAAATCAAAAAGAAGATCTATTCTAATGGATGTTGGTGCAAATGTTGATTCAAAACCTGAACACTTAGCACAATTTGCAATTATGGGTGGATGTTATGCAGAAGATCTATTTAAAATAGACACACCTAGTATTGGTTTACTTGCAAACGGTGAAGAAGACTCTAAAGGAAATGAAGTTACAAAAGCTACTTTTAAAATTCTTCAAGGATATAAAGGTTTTAAAGGTAACGTAGAGGGTGGAGACATATTCAACGCTTCTACAGACGTTATCGTATGTGATGGATTTGTTGGAAATCTTGTACTGAAATCTAGTGAGGGTGTAGCTTCAACTGTTAGTGGACTTATAAAAGAATACATTCGTAAATCTCCAATATCGATCACCGGCGCACTTCTAATGAGAAAAGTTTTTAAACTTCTTAAAAAGCAGATCGATTATGAAGAGGTAGGTGGAGCACCACTTATCGGAATTAAAGGTTGTGCAATCGTTAGCCATGGAAAAAGTGGTCCAAAAGCTATAAAAAATGCAATCTTTCAAGCTATTAACTATACTGAGACAGGTGTTAATGAACACATAATTAGTCGTATAGCTGCTTTAAATGAAAAACAATCTAGTTAAAGGTTAATTGAATGGCTTATGCTGCTTTTCGCTCTATAGGGGCTTATGTACCAAAAAAGATTTTAACAAATGAAGATCTTGCAAAAATGGTAGACACTTCAGACGAGTGGATAACAAAACGTACCGGTATAAAAGAGCGTCATATTGCTGCAGAGAATGAATATACTTCTGATATGGGTGCTAAAGCCGCAGAACTTGCAATACAGAGAAGCGGTGTTGCCAAAGAAGATATAGACTTAGTTGTATGTGCAACGATATCACCTGATTATTTTTGTATGCCATCAACTGCAACAATTATCTCAACAAAACTGGGACTACCAAATGTACAAGCTTTTGATATATCAGCTGCATGTACGGGTTTTGTGTATATCCTTTCAATCGCAAAGGCTTTTATCGAGTCAGGCATGAAAAAAAATGTTCTTATTATCGGAGCTGAAAAATTATCAGCTATTACAGACTATGAAGATCGCGGGACATGTATTTTATTTGGTGATGGTGCAGGAGCTGCAGTTATCAGTGCAACCGATAACAAAGATGAAGCTATAATCGATATTCATACAGGTGCTGATGGTGAGTTTGCAGATCTTCTAATGACTCCAAACGGTGGAAGCGGATCAGCTCACGATTCACTTGACCAAGAAGCAAATAGCTGTTTTATGCAGATGAAAGGTAACGAGACTTTCAAAGTTGCTGTTCGTACACTTACTAAAGATGTTGTTGATATTTTAGAGACAAACAATATAAAAAGTGAAGATATAAAACACTTTGTTCCACACCAAGCCAACTATAGAATTATAAAAGCTGTAGGCGATGCTCTAAAGTTAAAAGAGGAGCAAGTAGTATTAACTGTTGCAAAATACGGTAATACATCAGGAGCTTCAATACCAATGGCAATAAATGATGTTTATGAAGCAGGTAATTTAAAAGCAGGTGAGTTGATGCTTCTTGATGCTTTTGGCGGTGGTCTTACTTGGGGATCTGCACTAGTGCCGTTTTCCCCTAAAAAGTAGTAGTATAGTTCTTATACTGCTACCTTCTTCTATCTGTACTTCTTCTATCGTGTGTAACAAGATTTTTTGCCTGATCAGTTAGAGCAATGTGAAGCTCTTTAAAAAATTTATCTTCATCTGGAAGATTTAGATTTGATTCTCTTACTTTTTCTTCCCAAACAGTATTTGGAAACCAGCTGTCTGATTCAAATCTTGCTATTACATGTATATGTACACGCGGTAGTTTATTTGCAAACGAAGCCATGTTGATTTTATCTGGTTTATAATAAAATTTCATATGAAACTCAACTATATCATATACGTTCCACAAGCGAGTTCTTAGTTTTTTTGGCATATCCCCTAATTCTTTATAAGGTTCTTGTGTGAATATTTTTACCCATGGAAGTTCAGATTCATGCTTCTCAATGTATATTTCTTTATCTTCATAAATAATAGTGTGCACTATATTGCCCCTTTTATAGGTGTTTTAAAAAATTATATCATAAAGTTTAAAATGTTGAAAGTAAAAGTAAGTTGTAAGGGAGTGTGACTTAGCTCAAATAGAGCTAAGTGTTATTTAATCTTTAGTGTTTTTATATTTATTACGTCCGCCGTTATTGTTTCCGCGGCGTGCACGGCTAGAGTTTCTATCTCCACCGCCACTGCGACTACTACGACCACCACGGAAGTTACCACGTCCGCGTGAACGACCACGGCTATTTCCACCTCTGTCACCTTGCTTTTCAAGTCTTTCTAGTATTTTAGTAAGTTTCTCAGCAGGTATACCAATATCTGCAGGACCTTTAACACTTTGTTTGTCTAGTAGCATAGACACAAGTTTATACATGATAGTTTCTTCGTCTATGTCATTTTTTAACATATCTAAAACTCTATGAGCTTCATCATATATCTTATGATCTTCTATATTAGCAACAAGTGATTTAAGTGAACTCTCTCTTAAGTCGTTTTTACTTGGAACAAATGCATGTTCCATTGTAGTTCCGACTTTTTTCTTAATCTTTTGAAGCTCTTTAAATTCATGAGGAGTTAAAAGTGTAATAGCTTTACCCTTAGTCCCTGCACGGCCTGTTCTACCTATACGGTGTACATAAGACTCTGGATCAAACGGAATATGGTAGTTAAATACGTGAGTAATATTGTTTACATGAATACCACGTGCTGCAACGTCAGTTGCAACCAGTACTTTTACAGAATTTTTCTTAAATCCGCTGATCACAGTTTCACGTTGGCGTTGCTCCATATCTCCATGAAGACCGTTTGCCAAGTAACCTGCATTGCTTAAAACATTACTTAGTCTATCAACTTCACTTTTTGTACGGCAAAATACTACACTTTTACCAGTCTCTTCTGCATCCATTAAACGGATAATAGCATCATCACGCTCACTCTCATCAATTACATAATATTGTTGAGTAATATCTGCGTTTGTAGTCTCACCTTTTGTGATTGATATAAATTCAGGATTTTCTAAAATGCGCTCAGCTAAAAGTTTAATAGGTTTTGGCATAGTAGCTGAGAATAAAAGAGTTTGACGATCTGTTGGAAGGTATGAGAAAATCTCATTAATATCATCCAAAAATCCCATATCAAGCATCTCATCAGCTTCATCAAGAATAACCATGCTAGGTGCAAAGTCTTCTAACATGTCACGCTTTAAGATATCTAACAAGCGACCAGGTGTAGCTACTACGATACCAGCTCCACGTTTAATGAGATCTATCTGGCGCTTATAAGAGCTACCACCATAAATAGTTGTAGTTTTAACACCTAAGTCTTTACCATATTTGAACAGTTCGTCACTTACCTGAGTAGCAAGTTCACGTGTTGGTGTGATAACTAGTACTTCAACACCTGATTCTCTTTTCATGTTGTTAAGTGCAGGAAGTCCAAACGCTGCTGTTTTACCAGTACCGGTATGAGCTTGGCCTACCATATCACGACCACTTAGAACAACAGGAATTGCTTGAGCTTGGATAGGGCTTGGAGCAGTAAAACCTGCTTTTTTAATAGAGTTTAAGATCTGTTTTTTAAGACCAAGGTCTTGGAACGTTAGTGTTGGTTGAGCTTCTTGCTCAGTTGTTTCGTTTTGTGCATTCTCTTGCATCATTTACCTTTATATTGAGGGGATGACGCAAGTGAGCTTAATTTATATATTTTGTATATGTTGGCTTCTTATCATAGGACTGACACCGTCCCCTAAAATTTGTTCGGAATTGTATCTAAGTTAAGCAAAGTTAGAGTTGAAGTCATAACAGATATGAAACCGCTTAAGAATTGGTGTTTCAAATCTAATATCATTATTGTATAATTGTTATATTTTAATCTAAAGGTTTTAATTTGGAACTGTATCCTATGCTCTTTATAATTTCTGTTGTTATTGCGATTATTTTTGTTATTTTATTTTTAAAACAGAACAACTCTTTTAAAGAGCTAGAGTTAAATTATGCAGTATTACAAACAAAATATGATCATGAGATAAAATCCTCAAAAGAGAAGTTAAGCGTGCTACAAAGTGCTAAAGATGAACTTTCAAACGAATTTAAAATTTTGGCAAATAAGATATTTGAAGATAAAACAAAAAGCTTTGACTTAGCACATGAAAAACAGTTTGAAATGATGTTGAAACCTTTTCGTGAACAGATAAGCAACTTCTCAAAACTCTCCCAAGAACAGTTTCAAGAGGAATTAAAAGACAGACATCTGTTAAAAGATGAGTTAAAACGATTAAAACAGATGAATGAGCAGTTAAGCCAAGATGCACTTAATCTTACAAATGCACTAAAGGGTGAGAGTAAAACACAGGGTAACTGGGGTGAGATAGTACTTGAGAGAATTCTTGAAGAATCAGGACTTCGCAAAGGTGAAGAGTATGAACTTCAAATGCATCTCAAAGATGAGAATGGAAAAAGATACCTTCCAGATGTTGTGATTCATATGCCGCAAAATAGAGATATTATAGTTGACTCAAAAGTTTCTTTAACTGCGTATGAGCGTTTTATAGCTATAGATGATAATGAGCAAAAAGATAAGGCATTAAAAGAGCATATAAACTCAATAATCAAACATATAGATGAGCTAAGCACAAAGCAGTATGAAAAACTTGAAAATATAAATACACTGGATTATGTACTTATGTTTATGCCGATAGAGGGTGCTTTTTTGTTAGCACTCGAATATGACGGTGAGTTTTTCAAACGTGCATACGAGAGTAATATTCTTGTAGTATCACCATCTACTCTTATGGTAACACTTCGTACAATTGAGCATATCTGGCGTACTCAAAGACAAGAAGAAAATGCAAAAAAAATTGCAAGTGAAGCTGAGGCAATGTATGATAAACTTGTGGGTTTTGTAGATGAGATGAAAAAAATCGGGACTCAGATCGATAAAACAAAAGAGAGTTACGACATAGCAATGAACAGACTAAAATCAGGTCGTGGTAATGTTATTAAACGTGCTCAAAACCTTGTAGGTTTAGGGTTGAAACCTAAAAAAAGTTTGAGTATAAGAAGTGAAGAAGATGCGTAATAAAAACAGTTTTTTTGACAAAACAAAACTACTGCCAAAACTGATCATCGTTATTCCATCGTTGTTAGTATTGGTAGTCGGAATATTTATGAGTACGTTTTATATAGACAAGCTTGAACAACATTTTGAACAGGCGAGAAAGAACTCTATTAACGAATATATTATAAACAAGAAAAAAGAGAGCGAGATATGGGTTAATCAACTACGCTCTTTAATTCAGTATAAAAGCTCTTCAATAGATGAGTCGATAAAACATGAATTGAAAGTAAGAGTTGAACTTGCATATGAGAGCGCTAAATATATATACGATAAATATAAAAATACACATTCAAAAGAGGATATAAAGAACCGTATCAAAGATGCACTTTTAAAGATGTCTTTTAACGATAAGAAAAATTATATTTTTATAAGCTCGTTTGATGGAAACAGTATACTCAGCGGTTCGCGTGAATCTCAAAATAAAAATATACTTGATTATACGGATGCTGATGGCAGATCTGTTGTATTAGAAGAGATCACAAAGGTGAGAAAATATAAAGAAGGTTTTATAAAAAGCAAGCATTATAAAGGCGGAGGCATAAAAACCATATATGTTAAAGACCTTGGCTTTTACGATTGGTATATAGGCTCAAGTATATTTGATATACAACAGCTGGAATTTATAAAAAACGATTCTTTAGAGATCATAAGATCAAGCCCTATACAGCAAGATGATTTTATGATCATATACGAAGATAAAAAACCGATATATTTCTCTCCAAAGATCAGAGAACTTTTTAGCAAAGAATCACTTGATGACATACAAGGCAGATTGAGTATGGAGTCAAACTGGTATGAAGAGAGCATATCCGGGCATCTTTACTATGACAGATATATTCCTGATTTCAACTGGCATATAGTTTATGCTTTCAACATCTCCAAAATGAGTGAAAGTGAGCTCAAAAAACAGCAGCAGATTCAAAGTCTTGTTAATAAAGAACTTGAGTTTATAAGAAACATATCTATAATCATTGTTGTGTTGGTTTTAATTTTATCGGTTCTTCTCTCACGTGCAATTAACCATATGTTTTTATCGTATCAGCAAAATGTAAAATCGCGTCAACAACAACTTGAGTTTTTAAATGCATCGCTAGAGCAAAGAGTAGCACGTGAGCTTCATAACTTAAGACAAAAAGATAAGATGCTGATACAAAAGGCAAAGATGGCTGATATGGGTGATATGATCAGTATGATTGCACATCAGTGGAGACAACCGCTTAACCAGCTTAGTTATGTACTTATGAACATAGATTCTGCATATGAGTATAAAGAGCTTGATAAAAAGTATATGGATGAAAAGATCAAAGAAGCAAATAACCTTTTAGAGTTTATGAGTGTAACTATCGATGATTTTAGAGATTATTTTAAACCTGATCAGAAAAAAGAGATGGTAAATATCGGTAATGTAGTTAAACGCGGTTTGGAGTTGATGAAAAAACCGTTAGAAAATTCCGAGGTAGAGATAGTACATATAGATAGATGTGATAATGATGTAGATATATATGTCAATGAATTTGTTCAAGTGATATTAAACCTTGTCAAAAATTCAAAAGATGCTCTGTTTCAAAACAAGGTTAAAAATCCAAAAATTGAGATAATAACTCAGTGCGATAAAGATGTGACTTTTGTTGAGGTTAGAGATAATGGTGGTGGTATTGATCCAAAAATTATAGATAAAATATTTGAACCATATTTCACTACTAAAGATGCACAACATGGAACAGGACTTGGACTATATATGTCTAAGATGATTGTTGAAGAGCATCTAGGTGGAAAAATAGTTGTTGAAAATATAGATGGCGGAGTTAGTTTTAAAATTATTCTCTAATTTGTATAGATATTTAACTTGTATCCGCTTCCGCTTATGTTCTCTATAACACCTTCTGGTATCTTCTTACGAATACCTCTTACAAGTGAACGTACGGCATCTTGACTCATCCCCTCAATCGGCCATATAGCATCTTCAATCTCTTCATATGTGACTACACGTGTGTGATGATGTGCGAGAAGATCTAAAAAAAGTGTTTCGTTTTTTGTAAGTTTGATCTGCTTATCATCTTCCAAAATAATTTTTTCAAATCCATTGTAGAAAGTATTCTCAGATAGTTTTAGATTGAATTTACTTTTGTCTTCTATTAAGTCCATAGATCTGTTTAGTGCGTCTATAAGTTTCTCTTTTGTCACAGGCTTGATTATATATTTTACAAGTTGCAATTCAACTGCCTGCATCAAATACTCGGTATCAGAATGAGCGGTAGCTACAATAATCTGAACTTTTTTATCTATTGAGCGTATATAGCTTGCCATGTCCAAACCATTTAGTTTTGGCATAGATATATCCGTAATTATAATATCAGGCTTCTCATCTTTCCATATTTGTATTGCTTCTTTGCCGTCTTGTGCTTCAAGGACTTTTTTGGAAATTCTGCTTAGATATTCGACGGCATTTTTTCTAACCATCTCATCGTCTTCTACATAAAGCAGAGTAAAGTTTTTAAGTAAATCTATCATGGTTTAATTTCCTTTTAGATATATTGCTCCTAATATAGGGCTTTATAAGGATAGTGTACCTGTTTTGTACCTCTTTTCTAAAAAAGGTAACTTCATTTTTTCTTTTTTAGGCATATAGTGAGTATAGATCTTTAATGTGATCTGTAAGTTACTATGTCCTAGTGTGTTTGATACCCAAAGAGGATCAATTCCGTTATTTAACATAATACTTGCAAAAGTATGTCTTGTATTATGTAAACTTCTTTTTTCAAGTTTTAATTTTTTCAATAAATCTTGATATTTGCTATACATAGTCATATTGTTTCCATAATGATTATTTCTAGCATTTAGAAAAACATAGCTACCATTTAAAAAAGTCACAAGCTGCTGTGCTTTAAAAAACTCTATAACTTGTGGTATCATTTCTATGTCACGCTCACTCGATTTTGTTTTAGCAGAATTTATCGCACCATCAGCAATAGTTTTATTGATAGTGATAGTTTCTGTTTCAAAATCTACATCTTCCCATTTTAAAGCTAACAGTTCACCTGATCTCATACCTGTAAAAAAAGATATTCCTAAAAAGTTTCTAAGAGGACCGGCAGCAGAAGATAAAATCAAATCAATCTCATCTAGTGTAAAGGGCTTTGGTTTTTGCTCTTTTTTCTTTATCTTTGGAACACCTACCATTACAATAGGATTAGAGATTATATGCTCACTAAGTATAGCTAAGTTAAATGCTTCTTTTAGAATTACTCTTGGAAACCTTATCGAAGATGAGTTTAATCCTTTAGCTACTAAATCATCTTGAAAGTTTTTAATGTCAATCGGTTTTATATCCGTTACCATTTTATCGCCAAAATACGGTAAAATATGCTTGTCTTTAGCAGTAGCATAAGCCTTTAAAGTTTTTCGTTTAAGATGTTTACTTTTGTCTATAAAAACCTCTTTAACTAAATCTTTAATCAAAGGCGATTTATGCTCATTTATACTTAGATCACTATTTAGCTCACCTCTAAGGAACTTACCTTTTATAATGTTCCTGTTTACATTTGTATCTTTTAATTTAGATGATTTAAACTTACCATCAAAACCAAAATACAAAACACCGTTACGATTTTTAAACCGCAATTTTTTCATTGATAATACCTCTGTTTAGTTGATCCCTAAATTCTAAGATTTTATCCTCTATAAACACTAGAAGTTTATCACTTTTTCGGTCAAAATGATAGCCCTCTTTAAGAAAGCCCTCCGCTATATACCTATTTATAGTTCTTTCGGAACGATTTAAAAATTTAGCGACCTCTTTTTTTGTAGTAACTGCAGGTGTAAATTTTTTCAATCTTTCTTCCATAGATTCTATTTTTTGCAGAAGCTGCGGAATAAGCTCTAAATTTTCAAATGCTTTTGTGTCCATATTACCACCCCATCTCTAATTTAAAAGTTTTAACAAACTTTCTTTGTTTTTTTCTTTTTTCTCTAACTCTTTGTTTCCGATGATCAGATAATAGTTTTTTACTTCTTTTTTTTGCTCTCTATGATACACCAAACTATCATCCCACTCATCAGAAGTAAAAGGAACTTTGTCTCCATACTTTATAAAGTCCTGTTTGACTTTTGCAAGAACATCAAGATATGCTTGATATTTAAACTCTTTATTTTGAGATATGTATTTCTCTTTTCTTTTAAGAGCTATTTGCAAGGCATCATCTATATCAAAATGAATAGATTTTAAATTAATCCAAGTTTATTTTCTTGGATAGTGTCTATGATTTTAAATCTTTGACCAATAGCTCTATTCCATTCTATATTTTTTTCTTTTCTTGGATAATTATCAACAACTAAAGACATAAACTTATATCTTAATTTTTCGCAACTCCAATAAAAATACCCTTTTACAGAAACAACACTTTTAGTTCCGTACATTTTAAACTCAAGAATAGAACAATCAGCATAAATCTTTTTGTTGTTTATGTCTGTTTTGCCTATGTACGAAAATGGTTTCCATTGTTCAACAAAACCATTGCCACCATTTATACCTTTTAGTAAACCATCTTTTGTAGTCATTACTATTTCACGACTAGGCTGTATAAACTTTTTTTGTTTTTCATCCCACACTATAAACTCATTCATCTCTCTACCCTTTCAAATTCATATACGAATACATAAGGATTATCTTCCCACTTGTAACCGTCTTTAGCTGTTGAGTTCCAAAGGTTTATCCACCAATGTTCTATTGGATTTATAGATAGCCCATTTGCTATTTTGTTGTTGTAGTGTTCTTTCGGTATGTCTATATGTAAAGGTAATCCTTCTTTCTTTACATCTGCATAAGTTATATCATGCAACCTCTCAACTCTTACATCCGTGACTTTTAAGAAGATGCGAGCATACTCTTTAGGCATATGGATAGATGGTTTCCATGGTACATTTACATTTTCTCCATCTTCATCTACCCATTCTATAAGTTCATCATCTGCACGATAGTAAGTTCTCCATATCCAATCGCTACCGTCCTCTGTAGTTAAAGGACAATCATTTTCATCATGTTCAACACCTCTTACAAAAGTTTCACGAACATAAAGAATATCGCCTATTTTATATTTAGAATATTTATCTGAAAAATATCTCATCAATAATTTTTTAGTTGAAAAAATACCGACATTCTCAATTCTACATTTGTAATCGTGAATTAAGTTAAATCCACTTTCATGTTCTTCAATATCAAACTCTTTACAGTCTAACAATACTCTCCTAGTCTGTGTTTTCCTACCCTCTAAGATAGCTTTAGTCATTTCAGTATTCATAAGTATGTTTTTCATCTCAACATCTCCTCAATCTCTTTTTTAGCTTTAGCCAAACTTGCTTTGTTTTGCAAGTTAGCTAGTGCATGACCGTTTTGTGGTTTACCTTGTATTGCTTCAAGGACTTTGTTAAAGGCACTCATTACTGATAACGTGGCTGACCATTTGCATCAAGAAGTAAATTACCTTGCGGATCAGTAAGTTGTCCTGCAGCATTTTTATATACTTGAACAGGTGTTTGATGTTGTGGCTGTTGATAACCTTGCTGTGGCTGCTGTTGCTGTCCTGCATTTTGTTCATCTTCAAACATACCTACCATAACCATATCCTTACCCTGTTCTCTTGGGAAAGCTGCAAAGTTAATAGTAGGATCGATAAGCATATAATCTTTACCATTAGCTGCTATACCTATCACACCAACATTTACCCATCTTGTTTTAGTCTCACCGACACTATTTTGATATGTTCCGTTTGCTACCGCTAGTCTTTTTTTCATTAGTTATTTTCCTTTGATTTTTATTTGAAGAAGAAGCCTAAACAGCTTCCTCCATCTCTTTATCTGTACAATCAGCATTAACACCATCAAGTAGTGACATATCAGGCTTTTGAGTAACAGGTCTTTCAATATCTTTATCTTGATATACTTCTCCTGTGAGTTCATCATGTTCAGGAGTAGCAGGGCTAGTAATCATAGAGTTTATATCTACAGTCTCTTTTTCATCAGCTATGATCTCCGCTTCAATAGGTTTATCATCTTTAGCTACTGCAGTCATTATTTCCTCACCAAGTGGAAGTTGCTTAACAAGCTTTTTGATAACAGTCTTTTTTGCCATCTCATTAAACCAATCAGCCCATACACCTGTAGGTTTGCTACCTTTTTGGTTTGAGCTAACTAAACGATGTTTATCAATTTGTTTAGCGTTCATTACTTCAATGTAAAGAGTACCATCCGGAGATTGAGCTAATGCTACTGCATATCTAAACTTCTCATCCATATCATCAATGTTTTTAACAAATCTGATAGTTTCTTCAAAGCCATCTATCACATACTCAAAATCATCAGCTTCATTTACTATGTAGCTCTTTAGCTTCCAACCGTTACGAGCAAGTAAAGCTGTGTAACCTCTTGCAGAAACAATTAACTGCACCGATTGTTTAAACGGAACTATGTAAGCATGAGATAGTGCCGGACTAAGATCAAGGTTTAATTGAGCTACAGTTACACAAGCATCTATAATACTGTTTACATTACAGTTAGCTAACTTATAATCTGTTGCCACCTTTGCAGCAGTTGCTAAGAACTTATCTGCTTTTGCTTTGTCTCCAAAGAGACTTTTTACCATTTTTTGTTGAGCTACAAGACCTTGTTTAATTTGATCTTCTCTTACTTGTAAATTATTCATTACGCACCTCTCCTTTGTTCTAAATACCATTCCGGATAGCCTGTAGTTTTAACAACATTAACTACACCATCATTTTTGTAGTTTTTCCAAGTTTGAAGAAGCTCACTATAAATAGCTCTACCCTCCTCAATACTCTCTAAACTCATTTCCTGCACACTTACCATGTAAGGAGCAGAAGTTTCAACCAAGATAAATATGAATCTATCTGCTTTATAACCTGCTTTATTGATTACATCTAAGTAAAATGCCGATTGTGTACCGTAGCCATATTCCAGGATAGACTTTTTAAAGTCTTTAATGCTCTTAGTAGTCTTTAAATCAATAACTACACCTGCATCTTGTCTATAGTAATCAGCTTTACATTTAACCGGCATACCATCAAACTCTGATATAAAAGCATTTTCAGCTATACCACCTTGAAGCAGTCCACCGGCAATAGCTTTTACATTTTTAGCCATTAAAGTAACTTGCTCAAAAAGGTCTTTAGATAGAATTTTTCTACCTTTAACACCATCTTCCCATGCAGCTTTTGCTTCTTTGTACGCTTTAGAGTTTTTGTTTAGTTCCGCACCCTTAAAATCTTCGATTACAAAATCTTCATTAAATGTGTCCGGCTCTAATACCAACTTATGAACTGCACTACCTAACTCTAAAGATGATCCGCTTAATTGGAATAAATCTTTATTTTCATAGTGTAAAACACTCTCTTTTAATAGTCTAAAGTCACTATTTGAAAGTGCAGGGATTTTAAAGTATTCTTCATCAGATACTTTCATGCACCCTTTGTATTTTTCTATCTTACTCATCTTAACTCCCTTAACAGTAGTTTTATTCTTACCATTTGAAAGAAGCTTTTTATCTTCCAAGCGGTCACTATTGCTTCCGTCTTATCTTCTATAAGAGCATAAAACAAAGCTCCTAGACATAAAGAAAGAATCACTATGATCGCTTTTGTTCCATCATCAACCATATCTTTCTCCTTATGGTATAATTTCGTGTTTTTATTTTTAAAGACTAAGAGAGTGTTGCTGCACTCTCAACTAAAACCGCTATTAGCTTTGCTGCATCTACTTCTCTGAACAGCATCATTTTTTCTGACCTTTATCGTATCGCCTTTACTAATAGCTTATAGAGCAAGTAGAAAGGCTAAAGCCCTACCCAAAGACATACCTAATAAGGTTATGTATCTAAAATTGCTTAGTAGTTAAATTTCTTTTTTAAGGAGAAAGTTGCCGTTTTGCTTGACTTTATCTACTTGCTTTATAAACTATTATTTTGACAGTTGTAATTTATTGAACACATCAAATAAATCTGATAGGAAAATGTTACCAAATTGGAAATAAAAGGAAACTTAAATTATTACCAAATTGGAAATAAAGTTAAGCTAGAATAATTTTAATTTTCTAAAAAAGAGTAATTGATGAAATTTATTTATATAGTATTGCTGATATACATTTGTGCGAATGCTAGTTCTTTATCATCAGATGGTGGCAGGTATGTGTTCGGAAATGTTAATGGAAAAGTAAGAGCAGATACATATATGTTAGATACAAAGACAGGGGAACTATGGCAAATCATTCAAACGAAAGATGGCTATAATCAGATGCAAAAGATCATGTATGAATGTTATTTTTTTAACAATATAGAAAAAAAGCAAGATATGTTTTTATCTGAAAGTCCAGGAAACTGCGAAAAAGAAAGATCTATGATAATGAGTTCACAAAAAAAGAACAAAACTCAATAAGTTATTTGCACTCTATAGACATATTATATGTAGTTACATTTAAAACTGAATATTGAGTTTTCAATGTTTGCATTTGAGAAGTAGTATCTAACACCTTATACTCTCCTTTACATATTTTAGGAGCTATCTTGTAGCAATTAACAACTGTTTTTCCACAATATAAAGAATATCCTTGTTTCCCCTCAGGAGATGTAAATGGAATAGGCTCAATAGTGCGACTACAGCCACTAAAAAATAAAGATAAACCCATAATTACTAATATATATTTCATACTATCTTCCTATCATTCTTAATCTTGCAGCTCTATTGTTGTACTTTAATTTATTTACTGCTACTACTTTAGCTATTTTCAGATTAGCTGTATATTCATCATCTAATCTAAAAGTTCTTGTTTTAAAATTTTCGTTGGCATTATATGGAATAAATTGGATAATATAAGCATCTTCATCTTTAACAAATACCTTTACAGCACTTTCATTTTCGATTGTATAATGCACCATATCACCATTTTCAGGTACTACATCAGGATCACAAATTATTTCATCTCCATCTTCGATCTCCGGAGCCATGCTATCCCCATTAGCAACAACACAATAGAGACTATCTTTATAGTAAGCACCATTATAATAACAAACAGCACCAATTTCTACATGATTACTCAACTCTGTTCCTCCACAACTTGTAGTACCTATAATGGGAATTGTTTTAACTTGTGACTTTATAATATCATTTCCTAGTAAATAATCCGTTGAAACATTAAAAAATTCTGCAATCTTGGGAATTATCTCTACAGGAATATCTCTACTCCCTTTTATATATCTGTTTACATTGACCGGAGTTTCACCTATAAAATCAGCTAATTTCTTTTGTGTACCCCTACCTTTTATTTCGAGAAGATCATTAATTTTTTGTAACAACATGTTGAATCCTTAATATAATTGAATTTTACCACATAGGAAATTTCCAAAAAGGAAAGTATTTAAGAAATATTTTATTTCCAATTTGGTAATATTTTCTTATGAAAATTATTGACATAGAAAAAAAGACAAACCATTCATCCGTAAATATTGTTAGATGGCTTAGTCATGCAAGACCGATTAAGCTATCTGTTGCTAGAGAAATTGCAAATACAATGAAATTTCCTATCACAATATTTGAAAAAGCAGAAGTACAGATTAAATATCTCGGTAAATCTTACTTACAAGAGAACAATAACACACCTCAAAATAGTGTTCAAGGGAATTAACAAATGAATGAAAATGTTTCAGGATGTTCAGAAATGGAAGAAAACGCAGCAAAGCACTCTGAGAAAGTAACGATCAATCTCACATTAGAAGATTATGAAAGACTGTTAGAGATGCAAAAGGTAAGTGGTGTTTCAATGGCATCAATCGCTAGAAAGCTTCTACTTGAAGCATTAGACGATTTTCAAAACCCTATGAAAAAAGCATTAGACAAGATGAGAGATAAGTAGCTTCTTAGAGCATTTACACCTGTAAGTGTTCTATAGAGGCTATGCGGTTAGTTACTTTGGCGAGGAACTCCGCATAACCTCAAATCTAAATTCGACTTAGAAAAGCCGAACACGAATTATATCAAAGTTGGTCCTTTGGTGTATCGGCTTGTTGGTTTTTCTAAGTGCAAAAGGACCACAAAATGATCAGAGATACATCACTAGAAGCTTACAGAGGTGTAAACTTCACAGGCAAAGCAGGAACACAAAAAGTTTTAATCATTGACTTTTTAAAAAACCATAATGGTAAAGCTACACGTAGAGAGATAGCTAAAGAACTAGAACTTGAAACATCTACAGTATCTGCAAGAGTAAACGACCTTAAAAAGATTCACTATGTTGTGGATGATGAAAAGGTTACTTGTCCTATCAGTCACAAAACGGTTACTTTAGTTGAATTGGCGGTAGCGTGATGAATACAGCATTTAGATTTTATGGAAAACAACCATCCATAGAGATAGAAAAAGAAGCTCTCATAGCTCAATCAAAATATAATCTTAATGATCTGCAGTTAGCAGGGCTTCTACAGATACACGACTTCTTTTGTAGAATAGTTATGTTTGATGCTCCGGTAACTAGACTTAGAATAGCAGAACATAAATCTACTGAAAAGCAGATGCTTCCACAAAAAACTGTAGAGTTCTTCAAAGATCAAAAGAGTTGTAGTGATTTAGCTAAACACTTCAATCCGCATGAAGCTCACAAAACTTTTCAGAGATTTGCAGATAAAGTATTATCTAATATATCCCATTTATCTGATTATTTAGCAGGTGGATTAATAGAGAAGCTTCCAGAGCCTACAGTAGTTCATACCTCTTATGAGTTTAGGGGGTAGGGAGTGAAATATACTTTAACTATAAATCAAAAACAAGCACTAGAACTAGGATTAACTAATGTTAATCAAGCAGTAATATTAGGGCTTATTGCTGATGCTCATAGTTGGGCTACTCATGAGGTTATAGATACAGAGGTTTATTATTGGACCGCTAGACAAAAAATAGCAGAAGAATTACCTCTCCTGGACCTTAAAGCAGATAGTGTATATAGACACTTAAAAGCACTATCAGAAATAGGATTAATAGACTATGTAAAACATGGGAAAAAAGACTGTGTAAAACTTACTGAAAAAGGTAAAAGTTACTATGTCGGAAATAAATCCGAATTTGATGAAAACTCGGAAATAAATCCGAAAAAACTCGGAAATAAATCCGAAAAAAACTCGGAAATAAATCCGACATATAAGAATACTAATCCTATTAGAGCTACAAAGGATAAGAGTAAAAAAAATATAAAAAAAGATTTTACTTTTTCACTTACTAAAACTTCACAGTTTGAAAATATAAGCAAAGAGTATCAAGAGAAACTAAAAGCATACGCTGTTACAAAAGATGGTGCATATAACTTTGAGAAGTTTTTGGATCATCACATAGCTAAAGGCAGCACTTTTAAAGATTGGAGTAGAGCTTACAATACCTGGATAAGTAACTCTATTAAGTTTGATAAGTTTGTACCTGCTAGATACATCATAGAACATCACCATCCGGTAACAAATGACTTAATGTTGCAAGAGTATGGAACAAATAATATCTACTGTCCTAACGAATTAAAGTTTTTAGGAACTTGTAAATCAGATACTAGACCACAAGCTGCACCTGCAGCACAAACACTCAAAAATGATGAGAACATTGATCAAGGTGTTCTTGATATGTTAAGGAGAGAAGCATGAGTAGCACAAATAGAGGTGCAGTTAGAAATGCACATGACTTTTACGCAACTCCACAAGAGCCGATTGAATTGCTTTTAAATGAACTAGACCTAAGCAAAGTATCTTCATTTTGTGAGCCATGCAGAGGTGATAACGCAATATTAAAGCATTTTGCAGGTGTTGATCGCCTTGATTATGCAGAGATTCGTGAGGGTATTAACTACCTTGAAAAAGATTATGAAGCAGACCTGATTGTAACTAATCCACCTTTTAGCGAAGCACTTGAATTTTTAGAGAAGTCACTTAATGAAGCAAAGACAGTTGTATATCTTCTTAGACTTAATTTTTTAGGCTCACAAAAGCGTAAGCAGTTTTGGAATGACAATCCACCATCACATATTTTTGTACTTAGTAAAAGACCATCATTTACAGGTAAGGGTACAGACAGCACAGAGTACGCATGGTTTTGTTGGGATAAGTCAGAAGTGATTAAAAGAGATAGTGGGGTGTATGTGTTATGAAAGAAACAAATTACATCAACAAAATATTTAATATGGATTGCTTATTAGGAATGCAGATGATAAAAGACAAGTCAATAGACTTAATTTTATGTGATCTTCCTTATGGAACAACTAAAAATAAATGGGATTCAGTCATAGATCTTGAAAAACTATGGGAACAGTATGAAAGAATAATAAAAGATGATGGTGCAATTCTATTATTTGCTCAATCCCCTTTTGATAAAGTACTCGCCTGTTCTAATATGAAACTCTTTAGACATGAATGGATTTGGGAAAAACCAGAAGCTACAGGCTTTTTAAATGCTGAAAAAATGCCTATGAAAGCACATGAGAATATTTTAGTGTTTTATAAAAGCTTACCAACATACAATCCCATAAAAACAAAAGGGCATAAAAAAGAAAGTAAAAAAGAAAGCAAAGCTAAGTGTAAAATGAGTACTTCTTATGGAAAGCAACTTTATACTAAAGATTACTGCAGTACTGAAAGATACCCAAGAAGTGTTATTAAATTTTCTAAAGATAAACAAATTGAGCATTTACATCCAACACAAAAACCATTAGCACTAATCGAGTACTTCATAAAGACCTATTCAAACGAAGGTGAAATTGTTTTAGATAATTGTGTGGGAAGTGGTACTACTCCTGTAGGTTGTGTAAGACAAAAAAGAGATTTTATAGGGTTTGATAATGGAATATGTGAATTTACAAAAAAACCTTTTGCTGAAATAGCTACTGAAAGAGTAAGAAGAGCTTTAGGTCAAGTTGGATTATTTGAGAAATTGGAGGTATCAGTATGAAAGCATCAGAATTTAGAGAACTTGCAGAAAAGAAAAATAAGATAGCAAAGATTAGACAACTCCAAAGAAGAACTTGCAGTATGGGCGAAAATCACAGCCATGAAATACAGATTGAGAATAGCCAACAAAGATGCTGTTGAAAAAGAAGCAACAAAGATAAAAGACTATGAAAGATATTATCAGTATTTGATAAAGGCATAGAGATGATGACTATACACAACAAAGCACTTAAAGAACTAACAGCACTTCAAAAGCAAGAGAATAGTAAAGCAGATTTTGTAATAGAGATTATAGCTCTCTGTATTTTAATATCTGCTATCTCTTTCATGGCAGGTGTAACTATTCAAAAAGACAGAATGATCAAACAATATGATTTAAAGGTGGTGGTGTGATGAAACTAACTACTAAACAAAAAGTAGATCTTGCTCAATTAGGACTTGCAGAAGTAGATCAACATAAAGTGGATTCTATAGCTAAGAAAGCTAAACAAAGCAGACAATCAAGGCTATCTTATCTTACAAGGGAAATAGCAAAACAAATCTAAAGGAATTACAGATGGTGGACTATAATAAAAAGAAAATGAATATGCCGGTAACAAGAGCAGAAGAAGAAACCATTAACGAGATTATAGCTTTAGCTAAATCCAGGAGGGTAAAACCATCTGTAATAATTCAAGAAGCATTGGACCGCTATGTCAAAAAAGAAGAAGTATAAAAAAACTCCACGTTGGGTAGCAGAGATGCAAACTATCTCTAAAGTACAAGAGATAGCTGATAAAAAAAATAAAACATACGCTTACTGTTTCAGAGAAGCTTTGAAAGATTATCTGAATGATATTAAAAGTGATACTACAAAAGCACCTTAATAAATAAATAAAATACAGTCAAAATAAGCAACCATCAAAGGACTTAGTTTTGGCAACTCCTAAACTCACAGCTAAACAAAAGAAATTTTGTGAAGAATATCTTATTGACCTCAATGCTACACAAGCTGCTATAAGAGCAGGTTACTCAAAAAAGACTGCAGCAGTAACAGCAAGTGAAAACCTTAATAAACCTAATATCAAAGACTACATAGCTGAAAAACAATCAGAGCGTTCAAAAAGAACAGAAGTAACAGCAGATATGGTAGTGGAAGAACTTGCAAAAATAGCATTTGGAGATGTAAGAAAACTATACAACGAAGATGGGAGATTATTACAGCCACACGAACTAGATGCTAAAACAGCAGCAAGTATTTCATCTTTCAAAGCTTCATCTATCCAGATAGGTGGTGTTGATGATCCTATGGAAAAAACCGTAGATGAATATAAGAGATATGACAAAACAAAAACCTTAGAGCTTTTAGGCAGACACCTAGGAATGTTTAAAGACAAAGTAGAACACAGTTTATCAGATGATTTAATGGAGTGGCTACAACGTGACTAAAAAAGAATTTGCTATTAACTGCTCAAAATCATTTGATTACTTTGTTAGAAAAGCTCTTAAAGCTGATCCTAATGATGAGCAGCAAGAGTTCATAGATGCTGTTCAAGATGCAATAGATGGTAATGGAAATCCTAATATCTCTATTAGGTCCGGACATGGTACAGGTAAAACAGCAGGTTTGGCATGGCTTATTCTTTGGATAGGACATTGTTTTAAAGATGTAAAGATGCCAACAACTGCACCTGTTTCTGCACAATTAACAAATATCCTACTTCCAGAGGTAAGTAAATGGAATAAAAGATCTTTCCCACCTATGGCTGCTTTAGTAGAAGTACAAAGCCTAGATGTAAAGTTTGCAAATGGGAATCATTGTTTCGCTAGAACAGCTAGAAAAGAGAATACAGAAGCACTAGCAGGTGTTCATGCTTCTTTAGTTGTTTATATAGTGGATGAAGCAAGTGGTATTGATCAGGCAGTATTTGATGTAATAGAGGGAGCATTAACAGGAGATAATTATCTCTTTATTATGACTTCTAATCCTACAAGAACTACAGGTACTTTCTTTGATAGCCACAATAAAAAGAGAAAAAACTACAAGTGTCTGCATTTTGATTCATCTAAATCTAAAAACGTAAACAAAAAATGGGTAGCTCAAATGGCTGAAAAGTACGGAGAGGATTCTGATGTTTTTAGAGTGCGTGTTAAAGGTAAGTTTCCTAAGACAAATAACTCCGGATTATTTAGTACAGATATTGTTGAAAGAGCTATGAATAGAATTGGAGATAAATCCGGTCCTCATGTTTTAGCAGTTGATGTAGCTAGATATGGTGATGATAAATCTGCTCATTGTAGGAGAGAGGGATTATATACACACCCTTTTGAAATGAGGGCTAAACAAAGCACTACAGAAACTACAGGATGGACCATTAACGCTATTAACAAGCATAAGATAGATGGAACTGTTGTAGATACTATCGGAATAGGTGCAGGAGTATATGACCAAATAACCAATCAAGGTTATTACTGCATAGATGGTAACTTTGGATTAAGTGCTGATGAAGATACATATCTAAACAAGAGGGCTGAATGCTTCTTTAGGTTAAGAGAATCATTAGATAAAGGATTATCACTTCCAGATGATGATGAACTACTAGAAGAATTAGTATGTATCACATACAGTTTTACTGAAAAGGGAAAAATCAAGATTAAACCAAAAGAAGAAATTAAAGATGAGTTAGGACGATCACCGGATAAAGCAGATGCACTAGCACTTACTTTTTTTACGCAAATTCACAAAGAGGAATCTTCATCTGAACTAGGCAACTACTATGATGATGATATAGACATACCAAATCTAGTATAGGAAACAGACATGGAAAGAAAAAAACTAACAGAAGATGAAATACTGCAGATAGTCAAAACAGACTTAGAGAATGCAAGAACAGCCAAAGCAGCTATTGAAACCAAGATGGTAGCTTGGAGAGAAGCATACGAGGGTAAACCGGATAAAGAGATACCAGGAAGAAGCAACTTTGTAAGTAAAGATGTTAAAAAAGCTATTCATTGGTTTATTCCTAATGCGATCAAGCCTTTTGTAAGCACAGAGAACATTGTAGAAGCTACTCCCCGTTCCGGAGATGCTACGAGTAGAGCAAAATCGCAATCTGCTTTACTTAATTATCAGTTTGGAAATAAGTTTAACCGCTTTAACTACATACATCAAGCTATGTTCATCGGTGCTACTGAGGGTACAGTAGTAGCAAGACAAGGATGGTTGCAAGATGTAGAAACTATTAGTGAGAATTTTGAAGCACTTACTCAAGAACAGCTTATAGCTCTAAGCCAAGAAGTAGATAGTATTGAAGTTGAAGAAGAAATACCTACTGAAAATGGAATGGTTTATAAAGGCATCTATAAAAAAGAAACTATCAGAGATCAAAGACCTACTGCAGAGATACTTAAAAATGAGGACTTCTTTATACTAGGTGATTCTATTGATAGTGCAGATGCCTGTATTCAAAAGATAGACACTACTCTAAGTGAGCTAAGAAAGCAAGATAAAGCTTACAATGAAAATGGTATCTATACAAACGTAGATAATCTTATCAATACTGATGGTAACGAGGAACAATCCTCTTTGGAATCAGACAGATATACACAGAAGCAAGAACAAGGGCAGGATTCAACTCTTAAAACAGAGGACCAATCAAGACAAAAAGTAACCATATACGAATATTATGGAAATATAGATATAGATGGTACAGGTATAGCAGAGCCTATTGTGTGTGTATTTAGTGGTAATACTGTTCTAAAAATAGGTAAAAATCCTTTCCCTGATAAAGAGCCACCTTTTGTAGCTGCACCATTTAGTAAAAAAGCATTTATGTTTTGGGGTGATGCTCTTACTGAGTTCTTAGTAGATGTTCAAAATGTTAAAACTGCAATCATGCGTACTTTTGTGGATCTTATGGCAAATAGCACTAATGGGATGAAGCACGTTCAAAAAGGTAGCATAGATGCATTAAACATCAGAAGATTAAGAGCAGCCAAGATAGGTAGTGTAGTAGAGTGGAAAAATCTGGATGGTTTCTATAAAGACACTAAAAATGAAATACCATCGGACCTGCTAAAAATGTTTGAACTCTTTACTGCAGAGGGTGAGAATGAAAGCGGTGTTACAAGATACAATCAAGGACTTGATGCGAAGTCACTTAATAAGACAGCTACCGGTATCAACATGATCATGTCTCAATCTCAAATGCGTATGTGGGAAAGCTCTACACTATTTGCAGAGAATTTCCTAAAACCACAAATGCGTAAATGGATAGCTTATAACCAAGAGTGGCTATCTGAATCTGTAGCTTTTAGAGTAGCAGGTGATAAGTTTGAACAACTAAATCCAGATGATATTGGAGGTAATTATGATCTGAAAATCAATGTAACTTTAGCAGGAGGTAAAGAACAAAAAGCACAAAACATCATACAGTTAATACAACAAGCAGCACCGCTTGTTCAAGCAGGAGCTTTAAAACCTGTATATATCGCAAAACTGTTTATCAAATTAGTTGAGATATGGGATTTTAAAGATATGGCATCTGAACTACAGGCAGAGTTAGAGCACATGGAAGCTCAACAACCGCAACCGCAAGATGGAGTACCGCCAGGTATGACACAACAACCACAACAAATGTAAGGATAAATACAAGATGGAAGAAAAAGAAGTAACTATCGAACAATTAGTAGCACTAAAAGAAGAAGCTCAACAGAGCATCAATTTAGGCGAACTATTAGAGAGACTTGAAAAGAAAAAAGAGTTCAAAGAGATATATAAGCTGTTTGTAGAAGATGGCAAAACTCTCCTATGGGAAAACATCAAAGCTTATAAAGAAGCTGATATGTTGGAAAAAGGTACTGCAAGAGTAGAAAACATAGAGAGATTTGAAACAGAAGTACAAGCAAGATTAATCTTTGAAAGATTCATCAACCGCATTAAATCAGATGCTGCAGAAGCAAGAGAAGCAGTCAAAGAAATAGACCAAGCTATAAAAGAGGAGCAGGAAAATGAGTAAAGAAAAAACATACGAAGAAGAATACGAAGAAGTGTTCTTTGGTGGAAAAGATAGCACAAACGATCAGGAGGTGTTAGATGAGCAAGGTGATGATGTTGAAGAAACAGAACAAAATGATGAGATTACCGGTAATGAGAATCAAGAAGCAGAAGAATCAGCACTTGATGATACTGCCGGTGAAGATGCTGCAGAAAACACAGAAGCTGATCAAGATGGTGCTGATGATGTGGATAGCGAACAGGCAGACAGTCAAGAGGAGAGTGATCCAAGCAATACACCTGATGAAGTAGAAGCCAAAAAAACTACTATCAAGTGGAAAGGTAAAGAGGTCGAGGTATCAGAGGAAGAACTTAGAAACCTGGCACAAATGGGTTTTGATTATACGTTCAAATCTCAAACTCTATCTAAATACAAAAAACGCTTTGAAAAAATGGATGAAGCCGGTATATCTGATGAAGATATAGAGTTACTCTCTAAAGTAAAAGCAGGTGACAAAGAAGCTATGGCTTACATGATGAAGCAAACAGGGCTTGATGCTTATGATGTAGCGGAAGTAGAAAATCCTAAACCGATACTACAAAATGAAGATACGAACATAGTAATATCTGAAAATGTAAAACCTTTAATCGAACAGATAGAGAGAAATCCGGAACTGCATAATCGTATGCAGCAAGTCGAAGAATATCTCCCAAATGCTGTGATTAATACAATGGCACAAGATGCAAATGTTCTATATGGTGTAGTAAGTGAAGTGGAATCTGGCAGCTTTGATCAAGTAATGCCGAGATTACAAATGAAGTTATCATCAATGAGTGAGCTTGATAGAGCTTTCGTAGAACAAAACCAAGATGCTTATGTGAATTTATATATTCAAACAAAAAACGAGCTTTTTGGAAATCAGCAAGTGCAACCACAAGCACCTGCACAGGAACAAGAGGTAAATGCTTCTAAACCTAAAAAAGAGAAGCCAAATCTTGCAGATGTTGGTATTAAGAAGTCTAAGACTGCTGACCGCCAAGTGCAAGTTATTAAAGATGCTTTTTCAGATGATGATGAGTATCACAGAATCTTACAGAGAGTAAGAAGCCAATAAAAGAGGTAAAAAACTATGGCAGCAACAACTACAACTCAAATACCTGCAGGTGTTCAAGCGTTTTACGATAGAAACC
Organism: Sulfurimonas sp.; assembly: GCF_041583195.1. NCBI lineage: Bacteria > Pseudomonadati > Campylobacterota > Epsilonproteobacteria > Campylobacterales > Sulfurimonadaceae > Sulfurimonas > Sulfurimonas sp. The sequence continues at coordinate 290,433 of NZ_JBFHGL010000001.1, read as the reverse complement.
TATTAGAACGTGCTACACCTGAATTGGTACATGACAAATACGGACAGATGAGAAACATCCCTAAAGGTGGATCTGATTCTATTAAGTTTAGACGTTATAACGGTCTTACTGCAGCTACAACACCATTAACAGAGGGTGTAACACCAAGTGGCTCTCAATTAAGCATTACGGATGTTACAGCAACTGTAGCACAATATGGTGACTTTGTAACTATTACTGACACAGTTAATTTAACTGTAGAAGATAATGTGATCACTGAAGCTACAGACGTACTAGGTGAACAAGCAGGTGATACGGTGGACCAGGTTTATCGTGATGTGCTAAATGCAGGTACGAATGTGTTCTACGCAGGATCAATAGATACAACTACTATTGATACTCGTGTAGAGGTTGCATCTGCTCCATTAGCTAAAGATTTAGATGCTTGTATTACAGCACTTAAAGGTCAAAAAGCTAAGAAGTTCACTAGCATGATTCAAGGCTCTAACAAAATCAACACATACCCTATTCGCCCTGCGTTTATGGCTATTACTCATACTGATAAAGTTGAAGAACTTGAAGCTTTAACAGGGTGGAAATCTGTTGAAGAATACGCATCTCAAAGTGAAGTAGATTTATGTGAAGCAGGTGCTTACAAATCTATCCGTTTTGTTGAAACTACAAATGCAAAAGTATTCACAGGTGCAGGTGCTGCAGGTGTAGATGTTTACTCTACTCTTATCTTAGGTAAAAACGCTTATGGTGTAGTTGGTATCAAAGGAAACCGCAACATCCAAACAATCGTTAAGCCATTAGGTAGCGGTGATGATCCACTTAACCAACGTGCAACTGTAGGTTGGAAAGTATGGGCTACTGCGAAAATCTTAAACGATGCATTTATGATTCGTTACGAATCAGCATAAGTGTAGCTTTGTAGCATACTCTCTTTGAGAGTGTGTTATCAAGGCTATACAGCCTACAAAATAAACCTATCCAAAGGATATAGAAATGTCACTATCAAGAGACGAAATGATCGCAGCTCTAAAAGAAGCAGGGCAGACAGTAGCAGGTAACATTGGTGATGATACATTAAAGAACAAATACAATGATTTTATTGCATCACAAAAGCCAAAAGAGCCAAAAAAGGTAAAGGTGATTATTCACTCAAAAGATGAAAAAGAAACGGAAGTTTTTGTTGGTGTGAATGGTAAAGGCTACCAAATCAAACTTGGTGAAGAAGTGGAAGTTCCACAAGGTGTTATCAATAATCTGAAAAATGCAACTGAAGTAGTGCATATTGCAGAGAAAGATAAAAAAGGTGAGCCTACCGGCAAAATCACTCGAAAGAAAAAAGCAAGATACATCGTAGAAAAAGTATAGGGAGTAAGCCATGACAGTCCAGGATTTTAACACTTCAATTCGTTACAAACTTCAAGATGAAGCTAAAAATAGATGGACTGATGTGGAGCTGCTAGACTATACTAATGAGGGTTTGAGAGATATTGCAGTAAGAACTTTCTACAATAAGATAGATGAGGATATTAGTGTTCTATCTACTCAAACTACTTACACTCTAACAAAAGAGCCTATCAAGGTGTATAGTGTAAATTCATATCAGCAATTTACACAACCTACCAAAGATACTCTACTTTTCACTAATCCAAGAGATGAAGATATAACTGTTACTTACTATGCCTATCCAGATGCAGTAACAACAGATATAGATGAGGATATAGATATTATAGATGCCCTTAAATACTTTGTATTAAGTAAAGCATACGAAAAAGAAGATATAGCTGAAAACTTCAATAAAGCTATTTATTTCCAAGATAAATACATCTCTTACATTAGTGAAAATATGACTAGATGGCATGGTGACGAAGATGTTATGCCGGATAAAAGCGACTTTTTTAAATAAGGAATAGAATATGGCTTATGTTGCAGGTGATTTAATAATAGCTAGTTGGACCTCACCGGTTACTATTACAGAAAGTGATTTAATTAGCGGTTTAGATGATGCAGTAAATGATTTAGTTACGAACAATGCTAACTCTTTAAAAAATCATGTAAATACAGAATTAGGAAAAATACCTACATATTTAAAAACAGAAGCGGAAGCAATAGCTGCTGCAGTATCTGATAGTGCAAATAGTGCGGAAGATAGTAATTTAGAATCGCAGGATTGGGCTAACAAAATAGGTGGAGTTGTAAACACTTATATAGATGGTGTTGAACAAGCTGATGGTACAGAATATAGTGCTAAAAAATATGCACAAGATGCTGCTGTAAGTGCAGCTAGTGTTGATGCTGATAATATCATTCATAAAAATGGAAGTGGGCTACCTAATGAGGGTTATGATAAAGTAGAGATAGAAGAAAGACTAAGCACTAAAATTTCAACTGTTGCTTCATCAGTTTTACTTAATCCAACTTCATTAACTATGGAGTCATGGCTAGAAACAGTAGGTTTTGCTACTGTAAGTTATACTGGTCAAAATGCCAGTGCTACACTAACAGACAATGCTGATACTACTTGGAATATAGTTAATTCAATGAATACAACTGATTTTACAGTAGATGATAACACAAACTGTCCGACACTCACAACTTGTAAAGATAGTGCATCTTATGTAGGTCAAAAGATTTTCCATGATAGAAGCGTTACCCCTAGTGTAATTAAAATATGTACTGGTGAAACTAATGCAGGTGTAACAATTACTGGGGCTTGGACTGCTGACTGGGGAACTAATAAAGGTATAGCTGATGTTCACATTAAAAATAGGGATGCTGCGGATGTGCATCAAAGATTTGATGGACTGAGAGGTGCTACTAAATATTTAGATACTTCAAATACAACAATTGAAACTGCTGATGTAGATACATTAATATCTTTCAATAATGGCAGTGTGACGATTGGACAAGATGTTAAAGTTAATACATTAAATGAAAAATATGTAGCTTATTTTACTTTATACACTCACTTATCAGGTGGTAAAACTAATCAAGGTAAATTATATATTGAAGCATTTAATCCTATTATTAAACAAGGTATTGAGCTTTATAGAGGGAGTGGTTTAGCAGGGCATTCGTTACCTCATAGTATGGGTGTAAAGTTAGATTACTGGGATATTAAGAACTTAGAAAATGGTGTTATAAATTGGATAACACAAACGAGTTACCATGAAGATGGGTATCTTTCTTTAAATCTTCCAAATGCTTTTACTCCTAGTACATCTTATGCAGTAACAAATGACACTAATGTTCTAACACTTAATGCTAATACAAATACTAATACAGCAGATGAAGAACACATCATGTATTACAAATGTAAGTCCGAGAATTGGACTATCGTACTATTTCAAGGTACTGTAGCAGGCAACTTTATAGAAACTAAAGATGTTAATGGAGTACCTAGAAAACTCAGAAGATTTACTATTAAAGCTATAAGTGCTAGTAATGATTATATGACTGGTGATACGAATAGAGGGGATAATAAGTATATCAGATTTAATACATCTGCCATTGAAGATATTTCATATTCTTTTACTGTAACTTCAAATGGTATTACTATAAATGATACATCTGCTGTACATAATGGTAGTGGAGTACAATACATACTAATAGGTGAATTTGATACAAAAGCTGTAGCAGGTAGTCCTGATGATGGTTACTTTAACTTTCCAGTGGATGATGCAAACCTGACTTTAACCAATGCAGAATTTAATTACTGTGAGGGTAAAGATGAAACAGGTTATAAGCTCACAAGCGAGGCGGTAGCTACTAGACAACTAGACTTTGCTAATGTAAGTGATGGGTTCAAGTGGGTTAATAAGCTAAAAGGCTCAACTGGAAGTATTGTTAAAGAGTTTCCTGATATGACTGGTGATTTTGTAGCTTTTGATTATAAACCTAGTTACGGTCTATATGATAAAAAGTTTGCAGATGATAACAGATTAGTATTTAATAAAGATGATGGTAAGTGGTATTCTACTGCTGATGCTAATGCTTTTACAGAAGATTTTAGTACAGACTTGTCAGCTTGGACTATTGGTGGAACTACAACTCCATCTATATCTAGTGGTCAATGTTTGCTAACTGGTGCAGATGGATATATTGAAAAAGTACATACAGCTAGTGCAGGTGATAGAATAAGTGTTGATTTTACATGGTCTACTGGAACTCTAGTAGTAACTGATGGTACTACTTCTAAAACATTTACTGGAAGTGATACTTTTGAATTTGTAGCTCAAACAGATAATCCAACCATTACTTTTACTGCTACTGCTACTGGATATTTAGATGATATAGAAATCTACAAAAAAGAGGCAACACTAGATACAGCATTAACTACACCTATAAGTTTAATTACTCATCCTGTTATGATTAATAGTAATACTGCTCAGTACATAGATTACAATCAAAAAGTATCTGAAAATTTCATGGCTTATCCTGAATTATACAAACCAAAAATTCAAGGCAACAGAGTTATTAAAGAGATAGGCACTATTTATAATAATAACAGATATAAAATTGATCATAGATATTTCTTCCCTGATTATAGTGGTAATGCTGAGGATTATGAAGCTAAAATAGAAATTTACCATTCTGCTATTGATGAATGGGCTGAAACTGCAAGCGTAAGTTCAACATCAGGCGTTTCTACTGTTAATGCCTATGTTGGTGTGGAGGTAGCATCATTGAAAGAGGGAGTATGTGTTAGAACTGCATCTACATACCTAGCTGTTGATAGTTCTACTTATGGAGGTACATCTAGTGATGGGAGTGTTATAGCTTCAGCACCAGCTAGGGTAATTTTAACTTATGTAGGAGCTACAAAATGATTAAATTAGAAGTGTATAAAGACGGTGTAAAAACATTAATTGATAGAGATTTAGTACCTAAAGATGCTGATGGTAGAGAATTTGATTATATCTTATCTACCATGACAAGTGGTATTTATGATGTAGATACAACTAGACAAGGATTGGCTGATAAAGAAGTAGCTAGAGTTAATGCAAAGACAACTAGAGATAATTATTTACAAGCTATTACTCACACTTTAGCTGATGGTGCTATTGTACAAGTAAGACCACAAGATGTAATGAATTTTGAGATGGCTATATCTTTAGGTGTATCAAAAGATTGGGTACTTAAAAACAATACTATAAGAACTTTAACGGTTGCAGAAATGCAAGAATGTCTAAATAGCGGTATAGCACAAGCAGAAAACATTTGGACTACATATACAGACTTCTTAAAGGCTCAGTAATGAAAAAAGACTATTGTACTGCTTTCCCTGAAGTATGGAGAGGGATCAAAATATCATCATGCTGCAGACTGCACGACATGACTTGCAGTACATCAAAGTTCTTCGGATGTTTAAAGAAAAAGCTTGGAATATTCCACGCAACTTACATAACGCTAGGCGGTGCAATAGGCTGTTGGGCGAAATACACATCTAAGATGTTTAAAAGGGTTTAATGATGATAGCTGAAAGTTCAATAGCAAAAACTGTATTTAATTTTTTTACTGTTTGTGCTGCATCGTTCTTGGTGTATCTAGACATAGAGGTAGAGACTTATTCTATATATGCTGTTCTTTTGATAATAGACCTTTTTACAGGTTGGATCAAAGCAGGAAAACTTGGTGAGCCTAGAACAAGTGTAAGAATGAAATATGGAATACTCACAAAGCTTATGCTTTTGCTGATGCCTATAGTTTTGGCTCTTGGTGCAAAAGCTGTAGGAGTTGAGTTTAAAACTATACTTGATGTGTGTATGACTATCCTTGTTTTAAGTGAAGTTTACAGCATCATCGGAAATATGTACACAATCAAAAGTGGTGGAGAACTACCTGAATATGATGCCATAGCTATGATAGGTGGAAAGATAAGAACTTTTCTTATCAGACTTGCAGGTGAAAAAGCATGATAGACATTAAACAGTATCTATACATAGCCATTGGTTTATTGATCTTACTATATGTAGGACATAGAGAATACATGATCAGTTCTCTAAATACAGATGTGTCAAACTTGGAAAAAGCCCACCTTATAACAGGTGTAAACTTTACAGAGTGTGATGAAACGCTGACAGAACAGAATGAGGCTATACAGTTCTTAGCGATAGATGCAGACAAAACACGCAAAGATTTTGAAGCTTACAAGAAATTACCTCGTGAAGTAAAAGTCGAAACAAAAATCATCTACAAAGATGTAAACACTACAAAACCAAGAGAGGAGAGAAGCTGTGAAGAATACAAAACTATTGAACGCAATACTTATATGCTTGATTGGAATAAGTAGTGTTGGGTGTGCTAGTAAAGATCACATAGTTGTAAAGTATAAAAAAACATACATAACTGTACCATGTAAAGTTCCTAAAGTGGATTGTAACAGATTTAAGCATACAGGTAAATCACAACAAGAAGAATTGATGTTGTGTAATAGAGAGTTGATAAAAGCTAATGAGGGATGTAGATGAAATCTAAACATTTCAAAGTTCACGAATTAGTACCAAAAGCTATGTATGAAAAGTATGGAGAAAAAGCATGGCGATATGTTGATGTAAGACTGATTGAAAGTATAGACAAACTAAAAGAACATTTTAACTTAGGAACTATGACTATCAATAATTATTATTGGAATGGCAATCGTGAATGGAGCGGAATAAGAACACCGGACAGTCCACATTATAGCTATGGCTCACAACACTCTTTCGCTAATGCTTTAGATATTGTATTTAGTGACTATACAGCCGAAGAAGTAAGAAATTATATATTAGATAATTTAAAAGATTTTCCACATATCAAAGGAATGGAGCTTGGAGTGAGTTGGTTGCATATTGATGTGAGAAATGAAGATCAGATTGTTTTATTTACCGCATAGGAGCATAAAATGACAAGAGAAATAGCACTTTTTAACGGTGGTGTTAATAATTTAATAGATGCTCACCTTATAGCAGATAATGAATCACCAATTAGTATAAATGCAGATTTTCAATCCGGAAGCTTGAAATCCCAAAGATCAAAAAGAGAAACCACTACTACAATTAGTGGGAAGTATGGATTTTATTATAAAGAACAAAATCAACTTATTACTACAGATGAAGATAGATTTTTTGTAGAGTTTGGAGGGTTTTTGTATTGGTCCAATAGTGCAGGGATAATGAAAAGATATGATGGAACTACAACATCAGATTTAGGAAATCATGCTGCACCTACTACTGCTTTGGGAGCAGCAGCAGGAAGTCCAGGATTATTAAACGGTACTTATTGGTACACTTACACTTATGTGCATGACGATTTATTTGAATCTCCTCCTGCGGGATATGTGAAAGTTACTTTAACTGATACAGAAGCTAATATCACCTTTTCAGATTCACCACCAGGCACAGCAACACAAAGAAAGTTATATCGTTCCGGAGGTTTAAATCCATCTTTTAATTTAGTTGCTACAATCCCTATAGCCACTACAGCTTATACAGATTCTATTTACGACTTCTTTATAAGCAGAGAAGAATTAACAACGCATTTACATGATGCTCCTCCTGCAAACCTAGATATGCTAGTTCAGCAAAACGGAACATTTTTTGGTGCGTTAGGCAATAAAGTATATTTTAGTTTAGAGGGGCAGCCGGAGTATTGGAGTGCCTACAATTTTGTACCTGTTCCACAAACTATCACAGGATTAGGGGTAATTGGTAATGGTATAGTTATATTTACAGCAGATAGTATGTATTTGCTATCCGGCTCTAATATGTCTAACATATCACTTAATAAACTCCCATACAACTATGGTTGCAAAGATAAAAGATCTGTTCAGAATTTAGCAGGTAGGTTAATATGGCTATCCACTATAGATGATAACGATGCTATTTTATCTTTTGATGGTGCTAATGCAGTAGTATTAACTAAAACTGCTACTAACTTTAATGCACCTGTAATCGGTGAAAGTTGTTTTGATGATTATTCAACAGAAGTTTATAGCACTTTCAATTACGATTTTAAAAATTCTGCAGCAGTACACAATAAATATTATCTATTCACTAATGGCAGAACAATAATTATTGACTTCCAGGACAATGGAAAAATAAAATATGCAACAGATACAATAGATAGTGCATACTTAAAACAAGGCTCATTTTTCACTATTGAGGGTGGAAAAGAGTATGAATATTATCCGGATTATTCAAACTACAGATCTATATCATATCGCACAAAGCAATTCCACGATGGAACTTTCACACAAACAAAAGCATATAGAGTAGTAAGAGTAAATGCCACAGGAAACTACCAAGTTATAGTGCTTGTAGATGATAAGGAAATTATTACTACTATAACAGATAAAATATATCTGCCACAAGGCACAGTAGGAAAACATATTTCTTTCTTAATAAAAACTACAGAATTTGCAAAAGTAAAAGCAGTAGCTTATGATTATGAAGTTTTAAAATAGAGGAAACCGATACTATGAAACAGGCTAAAAACAAACTAAAATTTGTACAAGATAGTGTTATTAGGGGTATTTTATCTGAGATTATAGATGAGATAGAGAGAATAAAGTCTATAGAGCCTGTAAATGAAAACACAAAAACTATAGCAAGAGCAATCAATAAGATTACAGGAAAACTAAAGTGAATATTAGACAAGCCACTACAGCAGATTTTACAGAGTTGGTAGAGATGTTTAAAGACTTAATCAAGACTGTATATCACAGCAACCAACTTAAAGATGATATTTTTTTTCATGGTGCTGTTATGGATTGGTTTAGAAGCGGAAAAGATATTGTTATTGCAGAAAAAGATGATGAGATAGCAGGATTTACTTTAGCTTACATACAAGATCTAGGATATATAAATCCCTATTATTACGGTGATATAGCATACATAAAACCACACTTTAGAAAAACAAGAGCAGCATATCTTCTTTATAATAATGTTGTTAATTATGCAAAGCAATTAGGTTTAGAAGTAGAAGCAAGAGCTTTTGTAGGCAACGGAAATAAAAATAGCGTTGATAAAATTCAATCAAAATTTGGTACACCGGAGTTTATACACTTCAAAACAAATCATATCAAGGAGCAGTAGATGGGTGGCGGAAAAGGCGGAAGCACAAGTGTTCAAAGACCATTAACTCAAAATGAGCTAGATTTAATAGACACTAATAAAGATGCTATTAATTCTGTGATAGATATAGCCGGTAGGCAGCAAGATTTATCTGAGCAAAATCAAATGGATTGGAATAATACCTATAGACAGATGGAAACAGGCGGTGTTTCCACGAATGCTTCTAGGGAAAATGGATTTTCAAATGATAACATTCTTACGAGAGATGCTTATGAACAAGCTCAACGAGATTATAACAATACAAGAACTGCTAATGAGCGACAATTAAAACTCTTACAGAATAAATATGATAAAGCTATTGGTAATTATGATAAATCAAAAACAACAACACAAAGCAATCCTAATTATAATTTTGAACTGCTAAACAAAGGTCAAAATAATGATCCATTAGCTACTGATGCTAATTTTGAATTCCGAAACGGAATAATGGTTAGAAGAAATAGTAATCTTTTCAATAACAATTCTTCTAAAGATAATACTGTAACGTATAATGAAAAGTATATGCACCAGGCGAATAAATATCAAAAAGAAATAGATGCTTTAAAAAAGAAGATGAATGGCAATAAAACTTCATGGGAAAATAAACAGATCTACAATGCCGATCCAAATTCAAATCTTCGTGAAGCTATGCTACAAGCTAATGAGCAGCTAGGAACTGTAGACCAGGGTGTTTATGATAGACAAAAAGCAAACTTATTCAATGGTTTAGATTCAAACTATACACAAGCAGAAAATAACCTTACTAGCACATTAGCTAAAAGAGGTATAGCTAATAGCGGAATAGCTGCTAAATCATATACAGACTTAGCAGGACAAAAAGCCGGAGCTATGGCACAGGCTAATAATCAAGCATATAACCAAGCTGTTCAGTCAGGAGATGCTTACAGACAGCAAAGAGTAGCTAATTTAACAGGTTATACTCAATTAGGTCGTGGAATGTCAGGAACTGCACAAAACTATTTAGGACAAGCTAGTCAATCATATTCAAATGCTGCTAGTGGTGCAGGTAGTATGTTTTCAGGTATAGGTGGACTAAACAATCAATATAATTCTAGTATGTGGAATGCTGATGCACAAGCTGCATCTGGAAAAGGTGCTATGGGTGGATCATTGGTTGGAGCAGGTGCTACATTAGGTGCAGCTTCTATCATGGGTCCGGCTGCCGCTGCATCTGATGCTAGATTAAAATCTAATATTCAAAAAGTGAGTGAATATAACGGATTCAACATTTATGTGTGGACTTGGAACGATAAAGCTAAACAAATAGGTGTAGCTAATATTCCAAACATAGGTGTAATAGCACAAGAGGTTAAAGATGTTATGCCGGAAGCTGTAATTATGGCAGATGATGGCTACTACAGAGTTAATTATTCAATGGTACTAGGAGTATAGCATGGCATCTTATGGAAGCGGATTTGCACAAGGAATGAATGCAGGATCAAATATGATGAGCAATATAATAAATACTGCTCAAAGATCAAAGTTATTTAACCAAGCTCAACAAAAAGAAAAAACTACCAATAACCTCTTTAATGCTTATGGTGAAAAACAAGCTCAACTATACAATGATGCTAACTATCAAAGAGATCAAGAGTGGTATAACAATTTATCTGATGAACTAAGAGTAGAAGAAGATATACTACAGCAAAGAGCTACACAAGCACAAGAGCAATTAAAGCTATTTTCTAATGCTTCGCCTGGAGATATGACAAATTTAATAATGCAAGAGTATAAAGCTAATGGTGGAAAAATCAATGATAATACCTATATGTTAGCAAATGGTGTAGCTAATAAGCTTTTTGGTATCAAACAACAAGCTGCTAAATTAGAGCAAGACACTACACTCTTTGGTCTTAAAAAACAGAAGTATGAAAAAGAGATTAATACTTCACAATCAAATATTGGTAAACAGTTTGATGATTTTGGAATAGACAAAACAGAGGATAATTACAATAAATATAGTGGTCTATTCAGTCAAGGGAAAACACCTACTTCAATGACTGAATATAAATATGCTGTTAAAGATCATGGCTATAAAGGCACTTACACAGACTTCTTAAAATTTAAAAAACAAAGAGATAACGCTGCTCCATCATCTATAAGAGAGTATGACTATGCTGTTAAGAATCAAGGCTATAAAGGAACATATACAGACTTTCTAGCACTAAAAAAAGATCCTTTAACAGCATCTATCATTAATGAGATGGATGATAAGCAAGAAGCACCAAAACAAAAACCACAAACTAAGAAAAAAACGGTTGATGATATATTAAATAATTTATAGGAGTAGTATATGAGCTTATTACAAGAGACTATATACGATCCAAGATTTGAAAAACTAACACCTGAAAAGCAGGATGTAGCACTTAAAAGAGTTTGGGATTCATATACAGCAGATCAAGATTTTAGTGATGCAGATTTAGCAAAAATAGAAGATAAATTTAACAAAAAAGTTACTGAATATAAAACAGATATGGGCTTCAATAAGCCTATTGCAGAGATGGATAATCCTTTTAATCAGCTTCCACAAACTAAAGAAGAAGCAATATCTGCAGGTATAGAAGCAAAAAAACAGGCTGAATATCGCCAAGATTTTAATAGGTTTGAAGCTGAAAATCAGCCTTTACAAGATACTACACTTGATTTTGCCTTTGCTGCAGGTGGACTAACAAAAGCAGGAACAGGTTTATTCGGTAAAGCTATAGCTAAAACAGATGATGCTAGACAAGCAGCAGAAAAGTCAATAGCTGTAGGAAGTGCTTTTGCTAAAGGTGATATAGTAGGTAACGTAGCAGCTACAGGTGCTATAAATGCTACTAATGATCTTATGGGTAAAGACTTTCAACAAGAATACCCTCTTACTGCCGGAATTATTCAGATGGGTACAGGACTGTTATTTGGTGGCTATGCAGGTTACAAAGCTGAAAAAGCACACCTTGAAAAATATGCTAAATTGGGTGAAGCAGTAAAAAGTGGTAAAGTATCTCCACAAGATGCAGAAGAAGCACTACAAAACGAGGGTTTTGATGTAGCAGAGTTCCTAACTAAAACCAAAGCCACTAAAGCTAGTGATGATTTAGGATTGAACAATTTAGAGCCTACTTCTCAGACTATAGATCCTATAAATGTTCAAGCTAATGCAAATTTTGATACTAGAATAGACAACATCACTAAAGATGATCGCTTTAATGAGTTATTAGAGATGCGTAGAGGTGTATCTGCAAAAGAGAGCCAAAATCCTAACAATCTTATAACTGCAAGACAGATAAATACTCAAAACACCGGCAAAGGCTATGAAGTAGATGTTACACCGGCAACTTATGAAAAAAACTATAATTATGACTTCCACACTACAAAACAAGATGTGAAAGACTTTGAAAACGGAAAAATCACAGAGGACCTACTAAGTAAGCTAGAAGCGGATTTATCTACTTTAAAAAACGATCCTAATTGGAATCAAAAACCTGTTAATGAAATAGACTATAAAACTAAATTAGATGAGTTGGATGCAGAGCCTAATCCGTTTGATCAAGATTGGGAAAAAGCTAATATGCTCTTTAGCAGAGGGTTGGATAATGCAGCAGTAGCTACTTATGCCGGTGTAGAAATAGACGAAGATGGGAATATTACTTTAGATCCTGAAAAATTCATCATTGGTTTAGGTGGATATACTGTAGTAAAAACAGCACTTAAAAATAAGCAGGTTAGAGGTAAGCTAAAAGATATTCTAACTGATGCAGTAAACAAAGTGAATTTTAATCCAGAGATACAAAAGCAGGGCAATAGCTTAAATTCTATGTTTGTGGGTGCTAAAGGTGATGAAATTGGTGCTTTTAGTGATGTAGCTACCAAAAAGACTATGAGAGAGATAGATGATAATGCTGCTAAGTTCAAAGAAAATCTATACAAAGTAATTAATTCAGATCAAGAAGTAAAGTTAGGTGATATATTTCAACATGAAGAATTAGTGAATAAATACAACGATATAAATGATGTAAAAGTATCGTTTGATAGAAGTGCAGGAAAGTCCGGAGCAAGTTATAATCCTAGAGAGAATAAAATAACATTAAATGTAGGTGATTGGCAAGGCGAAAAAGATTTAAAATCTACACTCCTACATGAAGTGCAACACGCAGTTCAAAAACAAGAGGGATGGGCGAGAGGTGGCAGTCCTTTAACTTCAAGTGAGCAACTATCTAACGGTATGGAAAACTTCTACCGTAAAGAAATTTCAAGACTTGATAAAAAAGTTAAAGACGATTATGCTGCATATTATCAAGCTAAATGGGATGAACTAGATCAAAAGATAATAGATGAAAAATATCAAGAGTATAAATTCACAGAGACAGAACTTGAAGTAATAAGAGACGAGTTTCAAACCGCAAAATCTCATCAAAAATATAAAAATTATCAGAAACTATGGGGTGAACAACAGTCAAGAGCTACAGAACACCGTATGGATTATTCATCTAAACAGAGACAAGGTGAAGCATGGACTGAAACACTTGCTAAAGCAGAGGGTAAATATGAAGATCCTATCATTAAATATGATGATGGTGTAGCTATGATGTCACCTGTTAAATCAAAAGCTCAAAAAGAAAAAAGAGGTATCTGGAATGTAACATTTAATGGTAAAAATGCAACAGAAGTAAGAAAAAGCGATCTTGATTCAATAATTAAATACGAAAAAGGTTTTGAAAGTAACGGAAAAGGCTTTGGAGCTTTACATGTTGAAAAACACTTAGATAATGGAAGTGTAGGAGCAGTTAGCAAAGAGGAATTACTACAGATTGGTGAGGTAATTCGCAAAGGTGATATAAGTGAAAGCTACGGAAAAAATGTATATGAACTTACACAAGATGGCGTTAGCTTTAAAGTTGTAACAGGTAATACGAAAAATGGAAAAGAAAGAGTAATTACTTACTATTCTGATAGAAATATGGGAGAGGGTGCTGCTTCACCGGCAGCAATTACTTCAACCTCTCCTAATAAGACAATTATACCACAAAATAGCTTATTAGAGAAAAAGAAAGCTCAACGCTTAGAACAAGGACTTCCGGAGACAGGTGGAAGAAAGGTTTATTATCCGGATAGAGATAAAAACTACTTTTATCATCCAGAAAGTGATACTGTTTACTTTGAAGCAAGAGGTAAGTGGAGAGAGATGCCAAATGAAGATATTAGAAAAGACATTAAATATATCCATGATAACGGAGTTAAAGCCTTTAAAGAGAAGCAACTAGCGGATGATGAAGCATTTAAACAAGCAGTAAAAGAATCAGAAGCCAGAGAAGCATCAAAAAAAGATACTTACAAAATGGATCACACAGCTCCATCTAAAGATAGCGGAACTGCTGCACAAGACCTAACGGATGTTTATGGAGAAGATATATATTCTCCAAATGCTGCAAGATATTTTGGACATGGCAATAAAAATATGGATGATGAATCTGTAAAAATTATTCAAGCAGTAAGAGGTAAGCCATACGCTGATGTTACAATATATAGAGCAGTTCCTAAAGATCTTGATGTAAAAATAAATCCTGATGATTGGGTGACAACAAGTAAGACTTATGCTATAGAGCATGGGGATGGTCCTCTTAATGGAAACTATAAAATTTTAGAAATGAAAGTTAAAGCTAAAGACCTTTACACAGATGGAAACTCTATACATGAATGGGGATGGTCACCAGAAAAACAACCTGATGGAATGGTAGCTATGGCATCACCATCATTTAGTGGAGCTATTGCAGGTTTCGGTGAGGATGAAGATGGTAACTTAACTTTTGATCCAACTAAAGCACTTGCAGGTTTAGCAGTAACTGCAGGTGGCTATGCTTCATATAAAGCGTACAGAAAATTCAAAGCCGGTAAACTACCGGAAGCAGGTACACTTCCAGATGAGACTAAGCTGCAGTTTGCACAGCGTATGATGCAGGATAAATTCAACAGAGTTAAGCAGCTTATTAAAACAAAAGCAGGTAGTGATGAGATAGCAGATGCTATAAATCCTTATCAAACAGAAGAACTATATCATGGTAAAGTGGAAGCTAGAATATCAGACTTTGAAGCTGATACAGTAGAGCCTATTATGCAAAAGATAGCTGCTTCTAAAGTGTCTATAGATGATTTAGATGAGTATCTTCATGCAAGACACGCTATTGAGCGTAACAAACGTATATACGAGCTTAACGGAAAAGAGTTTGGTAGTGGTATGCGTGATGATTTAGCAGAAGCGATCATCAGAAAATATGCTGACAATAAAGAACTTAATGAAGTTGCTCAAATGGTTTACAAGATGAACAGTGACAGATTGAAACTTCTTTACACAGAGGGATTAGAGAATGAAGATTTTATCAGAAAAATAGATGAAACTTACGATAACTATGTACCTCTAAAGCGTATTATGGATAATAATGGTCCTGCTATGCGTACAGGTAGAGGTTTTGATGTAAAAGGTAAAGAGATCAAACGTGCTAAAGGTAGTGATAGAGCAGTAGAATCGCCACTTATGCACTCAATCTTAGCATACCAGGAAACAATCATAAGAGCAGAGAAAAACAAAGTTGGTAAGTCATTCCTAGACTTCATAGAAAAATACCCTGATCAAAGCTTATATGAAGTTAGCGGAGTAAGACACACACCTATGTATAATAATATGGGTGAGGTAGTAGGTATGAATCCTAACTACCAATTAGCTGATAATGTTATGCACGTTAAAGTAGATGGAAAAACTAAAGAGATAGTGATTCACGATCCTGCACTTGCAAGTGCTTTTAAAAACCTAAATGCTGAACAGATGGGTAGTCTAATGAGAGGGGTGCAAAAAGTAGTTAGATTTTTAGCATCTGTAAATACACAATACAATCCGGAGTTCGTAGTATCAAACTTTGAGAGAGACTTACAAACAGCTATGATCAATATGCCGGATAATATCAAAGTCAATAGAGCTAAGATATTAAAAGATGTAGGACCTGCAATAAAAGGTATATTTGGAGCAGAAAGAGGTAGAAACTCTAACGAGTGGAGCAAAATCTTCATGGATATGAAGCGAAACGGTGGTACTACAGGATGGTTAGAGCAGTACAATGTATCTGACATGAAAGCAAGAAGCCAAGCGATCATAGATAAATATAACGGAGAGTTAGCACCAAAACAAGCGTTTAAAGCAGTTCTACAATATGTTGATGATATGAATACTGCAGTAGAAAATGGAGTTAGAACAGTAGCTTATAAAATGGCACTTGATAGTGGACTAAGTAAACAAAAGGCTGCATCAATAGCTAAAAATCTAACTGTAAACTTCAACCGTAAAGGTGAAAAAGGTACTCTTATGAATACTATGTATATGTTCTACAATGCAAGTATTCAAGGTACTACCAGAATGTTCAAAGCACTAAAAGATAGCAATAAAGCAAAAGGTATAGCAGCAGCTATAGCCGGAACAGGATATGGATTATCTATGTATAACCAAAGTGTTAATGCTGATGAATACGACAAAATTCCAAGCTATGTAAAAGATACTTCATATATCTTTATGAATGAAGATGGAAGCTATAAAACTATCAAAATTCCATACGGATATAATGTGTTTAAATCTATGGGAGATATAGCTGCAGAGTATGAAAAAGGCGAAATAAAAGCAGGTGATATACCAAAAAGAGTTCTTAGTCTAATGGCTAATGCTTTTTCACCTATCTCTACTGCACCGGAATTAGAACAAATGTTTACACCTACTGTAGCAAGACCTTTTCAAGACCTGGCTATGAATAAAAACTTTTATGGTGGTAACATCAAACCAAATGATAATCCGTTTGCTATAAACAATAAAGCAGAAGCATACAACCATACTAAAAACGCTACAGAAGCATCTAAAGGTATAGCTAAAACACTAAATACTGCTACAGGCGGTGATCAGTTCAATAGTGGAGCTATAGACATATCACCAAATACATTAGATTATTTGTTTGAATATGCTACCGGTGGATTAGGTAAGTTTATAAGCAGATCTGCAGATGCTGCAGTAAAATCTTACAAAGGTGAGGACCTAGATGTAAATAAAATTCCTTTTGTGAGAGCAGCAGTCGGAGAGACAAGAGAAAAAGCTGCACTATACAAAGTGATCAATATGTATAAAGATAGCGGAACTAACATCTATACTAAAAATCAGCAAGATAGATTTTATCGTTTTGCTAAAGAAGCTGTTAAAGCAAAACACATGGATGTATCAAGCTATAAAAAAATGGTTAAAGGTTTCAGAGAGAATCAAGCTCTTAAAGAGTGGAGTAAAAAATGGAACATTCAAAGTTATGATGATGCTAAGAAAAATAAAGATGCGATCAGAGATGCAATAAAAAGTGGAGTAAAGATAAAACAGATTAAAGATTTTTATATAAAAAAGGATCAGTAGTGTACCTTTTTTGTACCTTTTTTTGTCAATAGAATGTCAAGAGAAATAAGTCAAAGTTGTTTATAGAGAATATTTGACTTTAAATTTAGGCTTTGTCTATGACAAATATTAAGGTATGTATTCTTTCCTTTTAGATATTATACATCAATAAATAAATTATAAAATGTTTTGAAGGAGTTAGAGTGTTTTATTCCCCAGATATCGCAAAGTTATTATTAAGAGTAAGTGTAGGTGTTTTGATGTTGTTCCACGGCTTTGAAAAAGTGATCAACGGTATTAGCGGTGTTCGTTATCTTACGACAAATGCAGGGTTACCGGAATTTTTTGCTTATGGAGTATTTATTGGTGAGCTTGTTTTTCCGGTGTTGATTATCTTAGGTTTATATGCAAGAATAGCATCAGTAGGACTAGCGTTTAATATGTTAATGGCTATATTGTTAGCTCATAGTTCAACTCTGTTTGAGCTTGGAAAACACGGTGCTCCTACTTTTGAACTCCCATTTTTATATCTAATTATGTGTATATCTATCTTTATGTTAGGTAGTGGAAAATATGCAGTAAACGCAAAGTAAAACTATAAATGTTTTACTTTGATCTTCGAATTTAAACTCCAACCAATTAAAATCATTATCCCCATAACTAAGTAAACTGGAATTACAGAATATATATACCCAAGATAAACAAGCCATAATAGTATAGCTCCAAGCGGAGTAGGTACACCTGTAAAGTAATTTTCAACTTGTCCTGCATCTGCATTTATATTAAAGTATATAAGACGTCTTAAACCTGATATAACGTAGTAGATACTTATTGCTCCAGCAACTATAATTAGATTACCAATATTTGCATTAGCATATACAGCTTCAAAAATTAAAAATACAGGTACGAGAACAAAACTTAAAAAGTCTGCAAAACTATCTAATTGAATTCCAAATTCATTTGACAAACCGTATTTTCTAGCTATTTTTCCATCAAATATATCGAAAGCTCCGCCTATCCATGCCATAATAATTGCTACAAAAAAGTTTTGTTCAGTTATAAAATAAACGGCTAATAGACCAGCTGTGATATTTACAAACGTAAACATGTTTGCAAGATTAAATTGAGAAGAAGAAGTAAAAAGAAATTTCATTTGTTACCTTGAAGCATTTTATCGCGTTATTATATCAAAAAGAGAGAAAAGTTTATTTACATATTTTAAAACATTAACAATATATGTTTAAGTTGAATGTAATATATTTAGGAATAAAATGTATAAGAAGTTTTAATAACATGGGAGTCTTAATGTTAAAAAATATAAAAATAAATACTGTTTTATATGGAGCAGCTGGAGTTGTTTTAGCTGTCATCATGATCAACTTAATACTAACTTTTACAAATGTTAATGATGTCAAAAATAAAATTGTTGAAAAAAGAACAGAGATATTGCCTCATGCATTTAATTTTTTAAATTTAAAAATAAATGTGATTCAGGTGCAGCAGTGGTTAACGGATATATCTGCTACAAGAGCAAAAGAGGGATTTGATGATGGGTTTAGTGAAGCCGAAAACTATTTTAATGCCGGTAATAAACTGCTTGATCATATGATAGCTGAGCATATTAAGTATCAAGAGCCTGAGATGGTTCAGGAACTAAAAGATTTTAAATCTAATTTTGCAAATTATTATAAAATAGGTCAGAAAATGGCGCATACCTATATTGACTTTGGTGCAGAAGAGGGTAACAAAATGATGTTAGAACTCGATCCTTATGCAGAAAAACTTTCAAACAAATTAGAATTCTGGATAAAAGAGCATATGGAGGAAAACGAAAAAGCTGCCGATAAAATAGCTCAAAGTAATGAGTATATTTTACATCAGACTTTAACAACAGGATTCTTGTTAATCGTAACTATAATAGCGGCATTTTTAGCAATAGGTGCAATTATAGTAAGTATAAAATCTATCCATGAACACTTAAAGAAGATGGAAGGACTAGACCTTTCTGAAGAATTGAAAATAGAAGGGAAAAATGAGATAGCAGATATTGCAATCTCATTAAATACTGTAACAAAAGAGATATCGAAAGTTCTATATTCTATACATCAGACATCTGAGGAAAACGTTTCAATATCAGAGCAGTTAACAAAATCTTCAATGGCTGTTGGAAATAATATAAAATTATCAAGTGATATTGTTATAGAGACAACTAATACTACGAAAGATATACAGGATGAAATAGTTGTCTATGTAGAAGAAGCTAAAAAAACAAAAGAAGAAGTAGTTAAGGCTAATGAAAAACTTAATGTTGCTAAAAATGAGATCATAAATATTTCTCAAAAAGTACATAAAGCTTCAGAGTTAGAAACTGAAGTTACACATAAAATTCAAACACTTTCTCAAGAAGCTGAACAAGTTAAAGAGGTTTTAACTGTTATAAATGATATCGCAGATCAAACAAATCTTTTAGCTTTAAATGCAGCTATTGAAGCGGCTCGCGCAGGTGAACACGGACGAGGTTTTGCTGTTGTTGCAGATGAGGTTAGAAAACTGGCTGAGCGTACACAGAAATCACTCTCAGAAATATCTGCAACAATAAACGTAATTGTGCAGTCTATAATGGAAATCAGTTCTGAAATGAATAGTAACTCAAAAGATATTGAAGAATTGTCGATAGTTTCTCAAAATATCCAAGCTAGTATAGGAGAAGTGACTGAGGTTATGAATAAAGCAGTTGAGTCAAATGATGAATCAACAAATAACTTCATAGTTACAGGTGAGCATATGAATAGAGTCAGGGATGAGGTTAATAAAATAAATGAGTTCTCGCAAAGCAATGCTACAAGTGCAAGTGAAATGAGTGATGCATCTACTCATTTATTAAATCTTACTAGTAAATTGAATGAGCAGATAGATAAATTTAAAACATAAATGATAATTACTATCAATATTAAGCATACTTTAATTTGATATTAATTATCATTACATAAATTAAAAGAGGTAAAGTTATGAAAAAAATAGTATATTCGATAGTTACGTGTAGCTTATTAGTAAGTTCTCTAAGTGCAGAACAAGATTCTAACTCGGTTGATAGTTTTAAAGCAATGTTTCAAGAGGGTAAAACAAGCGGTCAGCTTAGAGCTATGTATGTATCTCAAGATCCTAAAGAAACAGCTGCAACAGATACTTATGCTACAGCTGCAGGTGCTTATTTGAAGTTTGAAACAGCTAAGTACAATGGTATAAATGGAGCAGTTGCTTTAACATACTCTGAAGACATCAAAAAAGCATCTGGTGATTTGGATAAAAATAAAAGAAATGATGAACTTTCATCAAGCGATGGAAGATATGCACAACTAAGTGAAGCTTATTTAGCATATGAAGGGCGTTTTTTAGATTATAAGTTTGGTCGTCAAGTTATAGATACACCACTTGCAGACAGTGATGATATACGTATGGTACAAAACAGTTTTGAAGCTGTGACTGCTGAATATAAATCAGACAGTTTAAATGTATTTATGGGCTATCTTAACAGATGGCAGGGTGTTGATGCTGGGCTTGATGATGAGTGGGTGAATACTGGACATAATGGTACTACATTTATAGGTGCTTCATATTCAAATATTATAGATGCTCAGCTTTGGTACTACGGCATTAACGGAGGTGAAAATGCAAATCACGCTGTTTATGCAGAGTTGTCGTATACACATGAGTTTTCAGAAGATATAGGTTTATCTGTTGCAGCGCAATACTTGAATGAGTCTGAACAAGATAAAAGTGCAATTGAAGCAAATATATATGGTGCAATGGTAGAATTAAGTGTAAGTGATTTAACTGTTGGTGCAGCTTATAATGAGTCTTCAAAAGAGAAAAACAAAAGCAGTTTCTCAGGTTTTGGAGGTGGTGCATTATTTACGAGCATGGATATTATGATTCTTGATGAGATCACTGCAGACAGAGATGCTACTTCTTATGTTGGCGGTGCTTCATATGCATTGGGAGATTTTTCTCTATTTTATGCTTACGGTGATTTTAAAGGTGATCCGGATTCAGTTGGAGATAAAGCACATATTGTAGAACAAGATATGGGTGTAGAATACAATTACAATGATGAGTTTGCAGCTTATGTAATCTATGTTAAGAGTGAAGATAGACTAAGCAGTGTAACTAATGAAAACGACTGGGAACATGTAAGGGTTATGGCTAGTTACAGTTTTTAGGGAATACATATTGTATCGATAATATCAGTAATATAAAAAGTATAATTTTGAAAACTATTATCAATTTTTATCTTTTTTTAATATGATATTCATTATCATTATAAAAATACTTTAAAGAAACAAAATGAAAACACTATATGATTGTAAAAAAGATGACAAAGTAAAAGTTATTAAACTATATGCTGACACAGAATTAAAGCAAAGACTTATCTCTTTTGGAATTATGAAAGAGTCGATTTTAGATGTTTTAGAACATACGACTACAAAAAGCAATATCGAGATTAAAGTCGGTAAAACAAGACTAGCACTAAGAAGTGCTGAAGCGAAAATGATAGAGGTAGAAAAACTGTGAATACAGAACCAAAAGTTTGTCCTGTAACAGCTGACCATATAAAGGTAGCACTAGTTGGACAACCAAATGTTGGTAAGAGTATGCTTATCAACTCAATCTCAAATGCACACTTACATGTAGGTAATTTTACCGGTGTAACGGTTGAGAAATCAGAAGTACTTTTTGATTATAAAGATTACCATTTTACGGTAGTTGATCTTCCTGGTACTTATGCTTTTACAGATTATACGATTGAAGAGAGAGTTACTCATGACTATTTGTGTGATAAAGGGTATGACTTAATAGTCAATGTTGTGGATTCAACAAATTTAGAGAAAAACCTGCAACTTACATCAGAGCTTATGACTCTAGGTAAGAATCTGGTTATCGCACTAAATATGAGTGATGAAGCGGAAAAAGAGGGCATAAACATTTTAGAAAAATATATGTCTAAATTAGTCGGTGTACCTTGTGTAAAAGTATCAGCTGCTACAAAAAAAGGTATAGATGATCTACTAGAAGCGATTTTAGAAGAATCACAAAAAGAGATTAAAACTCCTAAGTTAATTTTTAGTGAGGCTGTCGAGCAGGAGATCACAACAATCGCTACTCATCTAGAAAAACATAAATTTGAGTCAAGAAACCTTTATAGAAATATTGCTATTAATCTATTAAAGAATAATAAACAAACGTATGCAAGACTTCATGATGATCCTGTTTGGACAGAGTTACAGCCTGTTTTACTTGAAGCAACAAAACACATAGAACTGCATCATGACAGTGATGATGTTAAAGAGGCGTTTGCAGAAGAATATGCTTCTTTTAACAGAGGTATAGTTGCAGAAGTTCTTATACAAGAAAAAGTCGAAGAAAAAAAGACTTTAACAGAAAAGATTGATAGTGTTTTGATCCATCAATTTTTTGGTATACCGATATTCTTATTTTTTATGTGGTCGTTGTTTCAACTAACATTTGAAATTGGTTCGATTCCTATGGACTGGATAGACTCTTTTTTTGGTTGGGCCGGTGAAACAATAGGTGCAACAATTGCAAATGATGATGTTCGATCACTTGTGGTTGATGGTCTCATTGCCGGAGTAGGGGCAGTTGTACTTTTTGTTCCAAATATTGTGATTTTATTTATAGGTATAGCGCTTCTTGAGTCAACAGGTTATATGGCAAGGGTAGCATTTTTATTAGATGGGTTTTTCCATAGATTTGGAATGCACGGACAGAGTTTTATACCACTTGTAACAGGTTTTGGGTGTTCAATTCCAGCGTATATGAGTGCAAGAATATTAAAAAATGATCGTGACAGACTTTTAACACTGTTTATTATAGGTTTTATGTCATGTGGTGCAAGACTACCTGTATATGTACTTTTCGCAGGAGCTTTTTTCTCTGAACAGATGGCAGGGAATGTGCTATTTGGAATATATATAGGTGGGGCTATACTTGGTTTAATAGCAGCTAAAATACTAAAACTTACTGCGTTTAAAGGTGTAGATGAGCCTTTTGTTATGGAGATGCCAAAGTATCGTTTGCCGTCATTAAAACTAATTTGGCACACGGTTGTTACAAAAACGTTGATGTATCTTAAAAAAGCAGGTACTTTTATAGCTGCTGCATCTATGTTAATTTGGTTTTTAAGTAACTACCCACATAATTTGGAACTTGAGAAGAGTTTTGAGTCTAAGATTGAGCTAGCTAAAAGTGACGATGAAGCCGCTCGATTAGAAAATGCTTTAGCTGAAGAGTTGTTAGAACAAAGTTATCTAGGTAAAATCGGTAAATTTACAGAACCTATATTTGCACCTTTAGGGTTTGACTGGAAGATGAATGTTGCACTTCAAACTGGACTTGCTGCAAAAGAGGTTGTTGTTTCGACTTTAGGAGTATTATATTCACTTGGTGATAGTGTTGATGAAGAAAACCGCTCCCTTAAAAATATAATTAAAAATGAAATTAGTTTTGCATCAGCAATGGCATTTATAGTAGTAGTTATGGTTTATCTTCCATGTTTAGCTGCATCTATAGTGTTTACTCGTGAAGCTGGACATGTAAAGTATTTCTTTTATTTGTTAGGATTTACATCAATAGTTGCATATCTGTTAGGATTTATAACTTATAATGTTGTTTCAATGTTAATTTGAAATAACAATTAAATAAGGTAGAATCTTTTCATGAAAAAAATACTAATGATAGAAGATGATCTTGAACTTGCTGAGATACTTACAGAGTATCTTGAGCAGTTTGAGTTTAAAGTTATTACAGAAGATGACCCTTTTAAGGCAGTAAGTATATTAAAACTAGAGCCTTTTGACTTGGTAATATTAGACCTTACTTTACCGGGAATGGATGGTTTAGAAGTTTGTGAAGCAATTCGTGAGCGTCAAGATATCCCTATAATTATCTCAAGTGCAAGAAGTGATGTTACGGACAAAGTAAAAGCTCTTGAACTTGGAGCTGATGATTATCTACCAAAACCTTATGACCCGAGAGAACTTGAAGCTCGCATTCAGTCGGTTCTACGTCGTTATGCTGCGAAAGTAGAAGCTAAAGAGGAATCAAAATCGGATTTTAAATGTGATAAGTCTTCAATGACGATCACTTATAAAAATAGAAATATTGAACTTACAAATGCAGAGTTTGGAATACTTTCATATATGATCTCAAAACAAGGTTTAGTAGTATCCCGTGAGGATTTAATCCATAATGTAAATGCAATTAATGAAGACTCTTCAAATAAAAGTATAGACGTAATGGTTGGGCGTATTAGAAATAAACTTGGTGATAAAACACTAATTGAATCAGTTCGCGGTGTCGGATACAAGCTACTTAAATAGATGATACAACGCCACGGAGTTTTAATAACTGTACTATTTGCACTTATAGTGTCTATTATAAGTGTAAGTGCAGTTTTTTGGGAGTTTCATAAACTTAACAAACAACAATACATAGACCATATTTTTACAAAACAAGCCATAATCTCTCAAATATTTAGACAACATAAACAACGTAGCACTTCAGAGATTATGCTTGAAGCAAACTTGGCTGTATATAAAATCAACATAATAGATCAAAATAAAATTGAAGATATTTTAGAAAAAGGTGAGTTCTTAAAACAAAAAGGGGAAAAGAGTGTAGATACCCAGATGCTAATGAATTCACAAGGTTTTTTAACAAAAAAAATTGTCCGTGACTACACAACCTCTATGTTCTCATATAAAAATACAATATATTTTTATCTTCAAACACCTGATAGTTCTCTTCTTTTACAGGATGAAGAGTTACAGCCTTACAGATATTTTAATCTATTATATACATATACGACAGTTTTACTTATTATATTTATCTCATTTTTTCTAATACTTCAAAGGTTACGCCCACTTATTCGTTTAAGAAGAAAAATTGCCGTATATGGTGATGGAAATATGAATATAAGTTTTAAGATGAAAGGGAATGATGAGATCGCTTCAATAGCAAATGAACTTGAAGCTACAAAAGACAAGATTAACAATATAATGGATTCTCGTACACTGTTTCTAAGAAATATTATGCATGAACTAAAAACACCTATTGCAAAAGGAACGATTGCAACACAGATGCTAAAAACCGATAAACAGCGTGACAGGTTTAGCTCAATATTTGGGCGACTGGAGTGTTTGGTTAATGAATTTGCTTTAATAGAAGAAGTTACAAGTTTAGGTGATAAAACAGAGTTTAAAGAGTATAGAGTTGTTGACATAATAGATGGTGCTATAGATATGGCTATGGTTGAGCGTGAGAGTGTTGATGTAGATATTGATACAAGTGTAAAAGTAAATGTTAACTACAGGCTTTATACTACGGCTATAAAAAATATGATAGACAATGCTATAAAATACTCACCGGATAAAAAAGTTAAGATAAGGATGATCAACAATGAACTCTCTTTTGAGAGTAAAGGTGAGTGTTTAAAACATCCACTAAAATTTTATATAGAACCGTTTACAAAAGAGAACCCTTCAAAAAATAGTTTTGGCTTAGGACTATACCTGGTAGACTCCATACTCAAGGCGCATAACAGAGTTCTAGCCCATGAATATGAAAACGGAATGAATAGATTTATATTTGCGTAAGAGTAAATGTGTAAACTAACGTAATGAGAAATTTAGCAAAATTAAGAAAACGCGTTAAATTCATTATATTTATCGTTTTCCCTCTTTCTTTTTTTATGTTTGGATGGCTTAGTCACTCTGCTTATTATCCTGTGCATGAGATCAAAAAACCTACAGTTTTAGACACAATTAAAAAAAATAAAGTTTTAAATGTTGTTCTGTTAAATGCTCCTAGTACATACTATATAGGTGCAGGCGGAGCACAAGGTTTTGAATATGATCTGCTAAAAGATTATGCAAACCATTTAGGTGTAAAGTTAAATATAACATCTGCAAATACTGTTAAAGAAGCAATAGAATTAAGTAAACAAGAAGATATACATATTACATCATCAGCTTTGGCAAAAACACCTCAAAGGGAAAAACGTTTTAACTTCGGTCCATCTTATTTTGAGGTTCAAGAACAAGTTATTTGTAACAGGGCTATGATTAAGTCCGGCAGGTTTCCGCGTACAGTTGAAGATTTAGACGGGCTAAAAATAATGGTAGGGGAAGATACAAGTTACAGTGAAACAATAGTATCTCTCCAAAATGACGGTTTTGATATAAATGCGAGTTTTACATCTGAGTATTCTACAGAAGAACTTTTAGAAATGGTAGCAAATGAGCAGATTGATTGTACACTGGCTGCTTCAAATATATATTCATTAAATCAAAGATATTTCACTGAGATAGCTTCAGCTTTTACTATAAGCGGACGTGAACAATTAGCCTGGGTATTGGCACCAAATTCAAAAGAACTTGAAGCAGATATGTATTCATGGTTAAATTCTTATAACCAAAGCGGTCGTATGGCCGAGTTAAAAGATCATTACTACTCACACATTTTATATTTTGATTACTACGATACAAAGATGTTTTATAAGCGTATTAAGTCAAGATTACCTAGATATGAAAAATATTTCCAAAAAGCTGAGAAGGAATATGGCATACCTTGGAAACTGATTGCTGCTCAGTCATATCAAGAATCACATTGGAATCCTAGGGCTAAAAGCTTTACAGGTGTTCGAGGACTTATGATGTTAACACTATCTACTGCAAAACATCTTGGTGTTAAAAACAGGCTTGATCCGAAACAGAGCATAATGGGTGGAGTAAGACATCTTAAGCAGATGATCAAAGCAGTACCGCCTGAGGTTGAGGGTGAAAACCGTATAAAGTTTGCATTAGCTGCATATAATATAGGTATGGGACACATTAAAGATGCACAAGTTTTAGCTGCTAAATTCGGTCTTGATAAAAATATTTGGAGTGATTTAAAAGCGGTACTGCCGCTTCTTTCACAAAAAAGATATTACAGATCTTTAAAATACGGTTATGCAAGAGGTAGTGAACCTGTGAGATATGTTGAATCAATCTATGATTATAAAGATATATTAGAAAATTATACAAATGAACAAGGTGATCAAAATATAAGTGTTAATCAATAAAGGTATACAAGCATAAGTTTTATTCAGAATCATTAAAACTTATGCTTGTATAATGCCATAATAATTAAAAAAGAGGAAAATAAAGATGAAACTAAAAAATTTAAACTTACTAGCTATTGGTCTTTTACTTTCAAGCAGTAATGCCTTAGCAGATTTAAAAAACGATAAAATAACTTTAAAACCAAATATGACTTTGCAATATAACAAAGGACAAAAATCAGTTGATTCAATAACTGATATGTTCTCAGAAGGTGAATTCTATGGAAGACTTAGAGTAAATACTTTCAAATGGGACTGGTCTAAAAGTGCAGCAGGCTTAGATAATAAAGCATTAGGTGTGGGAGGTAGTTTTGTGTATAAATCTGCTAAACTTTCAGGCTTTAGTGCAACAGTAGGTTTATACACTTCGCAAAATCCATCTTTTTATAGAATGGAAGTTCATGAAGTTGGTGATGTAAAAGCTGGTAAAGATACTTTTAGCCGCTACGATACTGATGCTACCGGAAAATTTGGAATGAGTGTACTTGGTCAAGCTTATTTACAATATGACGTTTCAAAAACATCACTTAAAGTTGGACGTCAACTTTTTGAATCTGTTTTTACAAAATCAAATGATACAAAGATGATACCAAATACATTTGACGGTGTTAGTGCTACTATAAAAGAACTACCTCAAACTACGATACAGCTAGCATATTTTACAGCACAAAAGCTTCGTGATCATACAAGTTCTCATGACGTCTTAGCAGTAAACGGATGGGTTGAAAATGATGATTCAGCAATTAATAAAAGTTTAACAACTACTTTGATTGGACATAAAAATGAACTAATAATCGCAACTATTACAAATACTTCTGTTAATAATTTAAAAGCAAACCTAAGTGTTGCAAATGTACCGGATGTTATTACAAACGTAACGGCAGAAGCCCACTATGCGATACCGGTAGGTAGTTTTAAAGTGGTTCCAGGTGTTAGATATATGCAGCAGTTCGATAACTTAGATACTACTGCAAACGTAGCTTGTTTAAAAGGTTTAGATGAGACAGTCGGTTATAAAAAACCAACAGATTTAGACTCAAGTCTTTTAGCCTTAAGATTAGATGTTAAAGATAAAGCATTTTTAGCAAGACTTGGTTACTCTGAAATTGCAGATGAAGCAGATATTATTGCTCCTTGGCGTGGATTCCCAACAGGTGGGTTTACTCGTGCAATGGCACAGTATAACTGGTATGCAAATACAAAAACTTATATGGCAAGAGTCGGGTATGATTTTGACAAAGCAGGAATATTAGACGGTTTTAATATTTTCGCACGTTACGCAATTCAAGATTTTGATGACAAAAAAGATAGTGTTCAGGCTGATACAAATATATTACATGTAGATGCTATGCAAAATATAGGTGATAATCTTCAGGCTAAAGTTAGAGTCGGTTTAGTAAGTGCGGATGATAAAATATTAAAGTCTAACGGGACATCATACAAAACAGATGTATCTTACAACGAATACCGTTTTGAATTAAACTACTTCTTCTAAAAAAAGAGCTCTTTTATAGAGCCTCTTTTGTTTCACCAATCTCGCTTAAAAAAGTTTCCATATCGTATTTTACACGATACTCGGGTGTCATTATGTGGATCAGTATATCTCCAAGGTCAACTACAACCCAGTCACCGCTTTCATCTACATTGCTGATTTTTTCATCAGCTTTTAAATCTTTTCTTAAATGGTCAAGAAGTGCTAAAGTATGACGGCCACCTAAAGATGTTGCTATAATCGCAGTATCTACTATGTATTCTTTATCGCTTAAGTCAAATACTTCTATTGATTCAGCTTTGTTTTTATCTAGAATTTCTACTATTTTTTTAACTCTGTTTTGCAATTTTACCTCTAATTTCTGTAGATGAAATATTTTCATCAACATTTAGTGTTATATATTTTTTTGGAATCTCAATATTATCTCTTGTAGCTACTATAAAAGTAACTAACTTTTTTAGTTGGTCATAATCCTGCCATTTATCTAATGAAGCAAGATTGTCGGCACCAATTATCAAGTATATCTTATCGTACGTTTTAAGCAGATGTTTTACAGTTACTATTGAAGCTGTTTTTTGTTTTTTTAAAACTTCAAAATCTGATACTTCAACATTATCATAATCTTTGAACATCTCTTTGACTAAGTTTAATCTTTGATCAGCTTTAAGATGAGATTTTGATTTAAAAGGGTTTAGATAGGTTGGCATAACTACCACCTTGTCAATTTCTTTTAAATTTTGTGCAGCTTCTACAATAGCTTTATGTCCGTTATGCGGGGGATCAAATGATCCACCAAAAAGTGCGATTGATTCCATATTTAAACGCAATTATAGCTAAGTTTTGCTAAAATTGGAGAATTTATTTAATCAGGATTTAAAATGGCACTTAAAATAGCAATAAATGGTTTTGGAAGAATAGGTCGTTGTGTTGCAAGAATAGCAGCTTCAAGAGCTGATGTTGAAATTGTAGCTATCAATGATATGGCTAGTATAGATATGATGTTGTATCTTCTTAAAAATGACTCAGTTCACGGTACGTTTAGTAGTGATATTGAGCAAGTTAATGAAAATACTATTTCAATTGATGGGCAAAATATTCGTATATTCAGTGACCGTGATCCTAAAAAATTGGATTTTGCATCTTGTGGTGCTGATATGGTTTTAGAGTGTACAGGTGTATTTTTAACTCAAGAATCTGCTCAAGTTCATATTGATAACGGTGTTGAAAAAGTTCTTTTCTCAGCTCCTGCAAAAGATAAAGAAACAGCTACTTTTGTTATGGGTGTAAATGAACATTTATATGATGGACAGAAGATAGTGTCTAATGCATCATGTACTACAAACTGTTTAGGTCCTGTTGCAAAAGTTCTTGATGATGCATTTGGTATTGAGAAAGGTCTTATGACTACTATTCACTCATATACTAATGATCAAAACATCCTTGATGTTAAGCACTCAAAAGATAAGCGTCGTGCTCGTGCTGGTGCCATCAACATGATCCCTACAACTACTGGTGCTGCAAAAGCAATCGGTTTAGTTCTTCCTCAACTTCTAGGAAAACTACACGGTCAGTCTGTACGTGTGCCTACACCTAATGTATCTATGGTTGATTTAAATGTTGTAGTTGGTAAAAAAACTACAAAAGAGGAAGTTACTGACGTATTTAACAAAGCGGCAGAGACTAACTTAAAAGGCCTTTTACTTATGGATAAAGATATGCGTGTATCTCAAGACTTTGTAGGTTGTGAGTACAGCTCAATAGTTGCAGAAGATCTAACTCAAGTGATCGATGGTGATATGGTAAAAGTTATGGCATGGTATGACAACGAATGGGGTTATTCTATGCGTTTACTAGACATGGCTGTACATATTTCAAAATAAGGGTTTAGGATTTGGAATTACTAAATATAAAAGATTTAGATTTAGAAAATAAAAAAGTATTTATACGTTGTGATTTTAACGTACCTATGGATGAACACTCAAATATCTCTGATGACAGACGTATCCGTTCAGCTATAGCTACAATTAACTATTGTTTAGATCAAAAATGTGCAGTTATTTTAGCTTCTCACTTAGGTCGTCCAAAAGGTGAAGTTGTTGAAAAGTTTTCATTGGCACCTGTCGCTCGCAGACTTAACCATCTTTTAAAAAGAGATGTTGTTATAGCTAAAGATGTAGTTGGTGAAGATGCAATTGCTAAAGCTAAGGCTCTAAAGAGCGGTGAAGTTTTACTTTTAGAGAATTTGCGTTATGAGCCAGGTGAAACAAACAACGATGAAGAACTGTCTAAAAAACTTGCATCTATGGCTGAGTACTATGTAAATGATGCATTTGGTGTATCACACCGTGCCCACTCATCTGTTGAAGGGATAACTAAGTTTTTCGACAATAAGCATAAAGCTGCAGGATTCTTACTATCTAAAGAGATTCAATTCTTTGGAAAAATCATTGAAAACCCTGTTCGTCCATTTGCTGCTATTGTAGGAGGAAGTAAAGTTTCAGGGAAACTTGAAGCACTTGTAAATTTACTACCAAAAGTTGATAAAATATTTATCGGTGGCGGTATGGCCTTTACTTTCTTAAAACAGTTAGGTTACGACATTGGTGCTTCGCTTGTTGAAGATGATCTTCTAGGAGAAGCTCAAAAAATTATGGATGAAGCTAAGAAACTTGGTGTTAAGTTTTATCTTCCTGTAGATGTTATTGCAGCTGAGAAGTTTGAAGCTGATTCAGTTATTAAAATAGTTACAGCTCAGGAGATTCCTCATGAGTGGATGGGACTTGATATAGGTCCTGCAACTGTTAGACTTTATCGCGAAGGTCTTAACGATGTACAAACTGTACTATGGAATGGTCCAATGGGTGTTTATGAGATGGATAGATTTGCTCGAGGGTCTAGCAAAATTGCTAACTTTGTAGCAGATAGCTATGCTACTACTGTTGTAGGTGGTGGTGATACTGCTGATTTAGTACAAAGAGTTGGTCTTGGTGAAGAGATGACTTTTATCTCTACAGGCGGTGGAGCATCTCTTGAATTATTAGAGGGTAAAGTACTTCCTGGTGTAGCTCAGCTTATAAAGGAATAAATATGATAATCGCATCTAACCTTAAAACTAATCTTACTCGTGAAAAAACTATATCTTACCTGATGGATGTAGAAAATTTTTTAGATAAGAATAACTCAGACCAAGAAATATATGTTTTTCCTGCACAGAGTTCACTAAATCCACATCATGGAAAAGTAGTTCAAGGTGCACAAAATGCTTATGCTACACAAAACGGAGCTTTTACAGGAGAGATAGGTTTAGAGCAACTAGAAGAGTTTGATGTAAAAACTATTTTAATCGGTCATTCTGAAAGACGCCATATACTAGGTGAGTCTCAAGAAAAGTTGGTTGAGAAATTTAACTTTTATAAATCACATGGATTTAAAATTGTATATTGTGTAGGTGAGCCTTTAGAAGTAAGAGAACAGGGTGAAGATGTAATGATGAAGTATCTTGAACTTCAGTATGAAGGGATTGATACATCTTACGATAAGCTGATAATAGCTTATGAACCTGTTTGGGCTATTGGAACAGGGCTTACACCGACTTTAGAAGATATATCAAAAATACATTTAAAGCTAAAAGAAAAATCATCTGCACCTCTTTTATATGGTGGAAGTGTAAAAGTTGAAACGGCTCGTGATATTCTTGCCTGTGATGGTGTTGATGGTGTACTTGTAGGAAGTGGTGCACTAAAAGTTGAAAATTTTTGTCAAATGATAAAGTTCGCTGAAGAACTAAATAACAATTAAGGAATATATATGATAATGAAGGGTAAAAAAGGTTTAATAGTAGGTCTTGCAAATAATAAGTCAATTGCATATGGTATAGCACAGGCTTGTGCAGCTCAGGGTGCTGAAATGGCATTTACATTTTTAAATGATGCTCTTAAAAAAAGAGTGGAGCCAATAGCAGAAGAGTTTGGAAGTTCATATGTATATGAGTTAGATGTATCAAATGAAGATCATATGGCTGGTATTGCAGATAAGATTAAAGCTGATATGGGTGAGATCGATTTTGTTGTTCATTCAGTTGCATTTGCTCCAAAAGAAGCTCTAAGCGAGCCTTTTATGAAAACTACTAAAACAGCTTTTAATATTGCTATGGAGATCTCTGTTTATTCACTAATTGATCTTACAAACCGTTTAGAGAGCGTTTTAAGTAAAGATGCTTCTATATTAACATTATCATATCTTGGTGGTCCTCAGTATGTTGCTAACTATAATGTAATGGGTGTTGCAAAAGCAGCTCTTGAATCAACTGTTAGATATATGGCAGTTGAGCTTGGTGCTAAAGGTCAAAGAGTAAATGCTATCTCAGCTGGTCCTATTAAAACTTTAGCAGCAGCTGGAATAGGTGATTTTAAACAGATTCTTTCTTGGAATGAGATAAATGCTCCATTAAAGAAAAATGTAACTATCGAAGAGGTAGGAAACTCTGCAATGTATCTATTAAGCGACTTAGCTAGTGGTGTAACTGGTGAGATTCACTATGTAGATAGCGGATACAATGTTATGGGTATGGCTGCAGTTGAGAAAAATTCTGAAGGAAAAACTGTCCTTTCATGGGATGAAAAATAAATATATAATTTAATACACACTATATTGAGTAATATAGTGTGTACTTTAGTAACAAATTATCATTATAAAAAATCTTCTTATAATAAATATAATAAATATCAATTTCTGTATTTTACGCTGTTTCAAAGATATAAAAATAGGATATACTTATAATTACCAAAAAACTGATTAAAAATTAATCAGTTTAATGTTTAAAACTACTTGACTTTTTATTATAATTTTTCTGACACAAAAACAAAGGAAGAAAATGAAATCGATTAAAATGAGTTTAGCAGCAGCTTTACTAGTAAGTACAAGTGCTTTTGCAGTTGATAATGTAGAGTTTAGTGGTGATTTAAATATTTTTTATCACACATCTGATGCTGGAGGTAGTAATGTAGGTACTACTGATGCTTTAGCTGGTAATACAAATGGATCACTTTTTAGCAAAAATTCAAGTGCAGCTGATGCTAGTCTTAACTTAAACGTAGCAGCTGATTTAGTTGAAAAAGATGGTATTAAAGTAGGTGGTGGACTTGGTTACTCAATGATATCTACTTTAGGATTAGAAAATAACTTCGTATCAAATGTATGGGGTAGTTCTCACAGAGCCGTAACTGGTACAGGTGCTGATTATGCTGGTGCTGCACATGGTAACGCTTTAGGTGGTGCAAAAGTTGAAAATGCTTCATGGTTAAATGAAGGTTATGTAACTGTATCAGCTGGTAAAACTACTGCAAAACTTGGTCGTATGGCACTAGATACTCCATTAGCTTTTACTGAAACATGGTCAATTGAGAAAAATACATTTGAAGGTGCTGCAATTATCAATACCGATATCCCAGATACAACTGTAGTTGCTGCTTATGTTGGTAATGGTAATGGTAATGAAACATTTGGACAAGACCTTACAAGTAATGTTGCTGGTTTAAGCTTAGCTTTTGGTGGTGTTGTAAATGCAGACGGTAAATTTGGTACTTTTGGTACTGATGGAGCATATGCAGCAGGTATTATTAACAACACTATTAAGCCTTTAACTGTACAAGCATGGTATTATGATGTATCAGAATTAGCTACAGCATATTGGTTACAAGCTGATGTAGCAATGGACGGTATTTTAGCTGGTGCACAATATACTTCTACTGATGTTGATGGTGCTGGAAAAACATTTCTTGGTTTATCAGACAAAGCTGCTAAAGCTTCTGGAACATTTGCTTTAATGGCTGGTTATGAGATGAAAGATACAGCAACTGTAAAATTAGCTTACTCTCAAACATCTGATAAAGGTGCATTACATGGTGCTAACGTTGCAACTGGTACTGGTGCGTCTAAATTATATACTGAAGCATGGTGGACTTATGGTCAAGTTACAAAAGCTGATACATCTGCTATTACTTTAATTGTAGAGTCTCCAGTAAACGGTATAGTTGATTTAGGTCTTTATGCTACTATGACTGATACTGATCAAAAAGATGCTGCAGGTTTACCTGTTGATCAAACAGAGATGACAGAAGTTACTATAACTGCTGGTAAAGAGTTTGGTCCTTTAGCTGCTACTTTAGCATACATCTATACAGATCTTGATGATAAAGATGCAACAACTACTGGTGATGACACAACTGCTATTCAAGCTTTTTTAACTTTAAGCTTCTAATTAGTAGTTAAAAATTACACATTACTATATGCATGTTTATAGCGGAATATAAAATGTATATAGTATAAAACAATTGCCGCCCTATGCTAGCATGGGGCGCAAATTTTTTTTCATTCAATTTGTTCCTATCCATAACCTGTTTTAAAGATTCGTCTTTTTTGTGGATAGGAGCCCCTAAATCTGCTATAATTTCTTCATGTCAAATTTACTAAAAAAAATTTCTTACATATTTTTTATGCTTGTTTTAATATCTATAATATCTTTTTTAGCAATTCATGCTGCTCCAAACAGCTTTTTAAGTGCAGGTGAGTTAAATCCAAATATGACAAAAGAAGCGATAGCTAATTTAAAAGCTGTATATGGATTAGATAAGCCTTTATTTGAACAATATATAGATTGGGTAAAAAATATATTTACTCTAAAATTTGGGATCAGTTTTGTAAGTGGTCAAGAGGTAAGTGATGAGATTTTAAAGCGTTTGCCAATAACGCTTATTATGAACTTTACTGCATTAATTGCAGTTTTTATAATATCTTTATATCTTGGAATAAAAGCAGCACTAAATTATGAGAAAAAAACTGATTATATCGTTCGTCAAATCTCTTTAGTATCTTTTTCCATGCCAAGTTTCTATTTGGCACTATTATTTATAATCTTTTTCTCTCTACAACTTGATTGGTTTCCAATAGCAGGGCTACACTCAATAGAGGCAAAAGAGGGTATATCTTATTATACAGATATGGTATGGCATTTGGTATTGCCTGTTGGTGTTATGATATTTGTTGGACTTGGAAGTATGGTAATATATATAAGATCACTTACTTTAGAGATATTAAAAAGTGATTATTACTATTTTGCACTCTCACGTGGACTGAATTCAAAAGAACTTTTGCGTTACTACATATTTCCAAATTTACTGCCACCGATAATTACACTTTTGGGTTTATCACTTCCTGGTCTAATAGGCGGTAGTGTTATTTTAGAGTCTATTTTCGGAATTGAGGGAATGGGGCAGTTGTTTTTTATGTCTGCACTCTCACGTGATTATCCAATTATTATGGGGATACTTATTATAACTGCATTTCTAACGTTATTAGGAAATATGGTAGCGGACCTAATACTTCTAAAACTAAACCCTTATATCAAGCGTGGTTAAAATCAAAATAATAAGGCATTTACTTCGTTAGCTCAGTCGTCACATACATCAAGTATGCTTCCTTCTTCGCACCTCGTAACTATATAATTCTTTTGATTTTTGGGCACCCGCCGTGAAGCCGTTTTGTGTACTTAGATATTTTTGGGGTAGATGTAAACTCCTAAAGGAGTAACTAAAGTTCATTTATAGTAATTTTACGGGCTACATATTTAAAAATATGTGCTCCTTAAATTACGAACTTTAGTTAAACAGAGCCTCTAGTGCATCAACACCGTCTTTTTTCTCTTCAGGTTCTGTACTCTCAGCTCCTTCAGTTGGTGTAGTAGCTCCATCGATTTCGTTAAGTTCTATCTCCATACCTGTCAGCATAGATGCTAAACGGATATTGATTCCGCTTTTACCGATAGCTTTTGATTTTTGATCAGCAGGAAGTGAAACGATTGCTTTTACAGCTTTTCCTTCTTCATCTTTTACGATCTCTACACTTGAGATAATTGCAGGACTCATAACACGGCTTAAAAACAGCTCAGGAATAGATGTGTATTCTATACAGTCAATGTTCTCACCTTGAAGTTCAGCACTTACTGAGTTAATACGAACACCTTTAACACCAACAGTAGACCCAACTGCATCAACTTGTGGATGAGTTGATATTAGTGCTACTTTTGCACGTTGACCAGGTATACGAGCTGATTTTTCAATAATAACAGCACCGTCTTTGATCTCAGGTACTTCAAGTGTTAAAAGCTCTTCTAAAAATTTAGGAGATGTACGTGAAAGCTCAATTGATATACCGTCATATTTGTCCATATTTACACGGCGAACTACTGCTTTTAAGTGATCCCCAACCTCAAAGCTTTCACCCTTAATACGGCTTTTCATAGGTAGTACTGCACGGATCTCATCAACATCTATAAAAGTAGAGTTTTGAGCATCTACACTTGTTACACGTCCTGTTACAAGTGTCCCTACTTTAGATTTATATTTGTTATATACATCATCTTCTACAGCACGCTGTACATGATATTCTATTTCGCGGTGAAGTTGAGATGCACCTGTACGACCGTACTCTTCTAAGTCATGTGGAACTTGTAATTGATCGTCAAGTTCAACCTGATCGTCATAGTCTCTTGCTTCACTTATAGCCATAAGTGTTGGAGCAATCTCCTCATCATTTAGTCTTTCATCATCATCGGCAACTACGGTAATAATTTGTACTAAATCTATTGTTTTTGTTGCATCGTTGATTGTAGCTTCGTAAGCAAAGTTTGGATCGATTACACGTTTGGCAGTTTGAATAAATGCTGTTTTTAGTGCCTCTTTTACTTTTTCTGGAGTTAAACCTTTTTCATGTGCAATAGCGTCTACGATATCTAATATTTTTTCCATTATAATAGTCCTTAATATAGGTCGTTCATAAAAAACAATGTTAAATAATTTAGGGGATTTCTTATGAAGTCTATAATTATACCAAAATAGTTATAAAATCATCTTTAATACGTTTTTTATCACTTTTTTTATATAATGCAAACAATATTAAGAAACACAATAAGGATGATAGAATGGATTTAAAATTTGCAAGAACAGAATTAGATGCAAAACCTAAAAAAGCTGATGTTAAGAAGATAGAAGAAAGTGTTGAAAAACACGGAAGTGTAATATTTTATTTTGACAGAGAGAACTCACATAAAGATCTTTTAGAACTTCAAGATTATTTTGAAGAAAAAGGTAAAAGCTTTTATATGAATGAAGTTAAATTCGGTCTTTCTGACAACGAGTACATGTACCAAGTTCATATCATAGACTAAGAGAGTATATTTGAGTAAAAAAGTATTTATTGAAACTTTGGGTTGCGCTATGAATGAGCGCGATACAGAGCATATGTTGGCTGAGTTAAATGAAAAGGAAAATTATTCACAAACAAGTGATTTTAAAGAAGCCGACTTAATTTTAATTAACACATGTTCAGTTAGAGAAAAACCTGTTTCAAAGCTTTTTTCTGAGCTTGGGGTATTTAATAAAAAGAAAAAAGAAGATGCAAAAATAGGTGTTTGTGGTTGTACGGCATCTCATTTAGGCAAAGATATAATAAAACGTGCACCTTATGTAGATTTTGTTTTAGGTGCGAGAAACGTTAGTAAGATTACAGAAGTACTTCATAAACCAAAATCAGTTGAAGTTGACATCAACTATGATGAGAGTGAATTTGCTTTTAAAGATTTTCGTACATCACCATATAAAGCATATATAAATATCTCAATAGGTTGTGACAAAAAATGTACATTTTGTATAGTCCCAAAAACACGTGGGGATGAGATAAGTATACCTTTAAAACTTATAGTTGATGAAGCAAAACGCGTAGTTGATAGCGGAGCTAAAGAGATCTTCTTACTGGGGCAAAATGTAAATAATTATGGTCGCCGCTTTACGGGTGAACATGAAAAAGTAAACTTTACAAAACTACTGCAAGAACTTAGTAAAATAGAAGGTTTAAAGCGTATCCGTTTTACATCTCCGCACCCTTTTCATATGGATGATGAGTTTATTGAAGAATTTGCCAAAAACCCTAAAATATGTAAATCTATGCATATGCCGCTTCAAAGTGGAAGTACGAAAATATTAAAAGAGATGAAGCGCGGTTACACAAAAGAGTGGTTTTTAAACCGTGTTGAAAAACTCCGTTCAATGGTTCCTGATGTTAGTATATCTACGGATATTATAGTGGCATTTCCAGGTGAGAGTGATGAAGATTTTGCAGATACTATAGATGTTATGGAAAAAGTTCGTTTTGACCAGATATTTTCTTTTAAATATTCACCGCGTCCAGAAACTGAAGCTGAGCATTTTACAAATACGGTAGATCCTGATGTAGCTTCACAAAGACTTACATTTTTACAAGACCTGCATACAAAGATCTTAGATGAGAAAATGGCTGCTAATCTTGGAAAAGTTTATGAAGTTTACTTTGAAGATCTAAATGCAGACGGATATGTAAGCGGAAGAAGCGATAACAACTTAGTTATTAAAGCTAAAGGAAGTGAAGACCTTTTAGGGGAATTTAAAAAGGTTAAAATAACTGCAATCGGTAGGAGTATTTTAAGCGGTGAAATTATTAACTAAAGCGCAAAAAAGAAAATTAGCACTTTTTACAATCCCTTTTATTGGTTCACTAATAATCAGACTTCTATATTTTACAAATAAAAAAAAGTTTCATGCTCCAGATACTCTTGGAGATGATAACTTTATTATGGCATGTTGGCACGGTGAATTATTACTTATACCATACGCGTATCTGCGATACAAAAAAATCCCGAATGTAAAACTTTTTATATCTGAACATTTTGACGGTGAGCTTATAGCTAAAACACTTGGTTTTTTTGGTTTTGGCACAATTAGGGGCTCAACTACGCGTGGTGGAGCAAAAGCTCTTATCCAAGCTATTAAAGATGTAAAAGGTGGCTCCGATATAGGGATAACTCCAGATGGTCCTAAGGGGCCTCGTCATGAAGTTCAAGATGGTATAATAGCTATAGCACAAAAAACAAAGAAAAAAATTGTCCTTGTAGAGATTAAACCGACTAAATATTGGCAACTGAACTCTTGGGACAAATTTGTTATACCTAAACCGTTTGGTGTGGTTGATTATTATATATCTGAACCGATAAATATAGATGGTTTAGAATTTGAAGAAGCAAGAAATTTAATCAAAGAGGGATTGCTGAAACATGAACATTAAAGTAACTATAGTTTTATTATCATTATCAACTATACTCTTTATGGGTTTGTACTTCTTTTTCAACCCTTCGTATCAAAAATCACTGCAGGCTAAATATTATTATGAGATGAGCGAATACGATGAAGCATATTCACATGCTAAAGAAGCTTTTGGTTTAGATTCATACAATCGTATGGCAGCTACTATTATGGCTCAGTCGTTAATCTCTTTAAAGTATGTTAAGTATATCAATGAAGCAAAAAAATATATGAAGCAGATTGATGAGATTGTAAATAAAGAGAAGATAGAAGACAGTGATAAAGCTAAGATTAGACTGATTTGTGAGATTATGAAAAGCTCTTACATAAAACTAGCTCCAAGCGTAGTTACAGATAAAGAGTTAGTAGAAAGCGCAGCGTATTATCACACCGGATTTGAGCAGTTACTTGAAAAAATTAATGGATAAAAAACGCATAGAGTTTTGTGAATATTTAGAAAATATAAGATCCTACTCCGAACTTAGCGTTAAAACTTATGATGATGCCATAAAAGAAGCGTTTAAATATATTGAGATTATAGAAGATGCGAATGAAATCATTTTTAATCTTATGCCCTATAGAATTAAAATTTCAGAATTAAATCCTAAAACAATTTCAAAAAAACTATCTGCTATTCGATCATTTACAGAGTATTTAAATGAAAAAGGAATGAAAATTGTTTTAAAGTCTGACAGTAGTGTAAAAGTCGCAAAAACTTTACCAAAACCTGTGTCTCATAAACATATTGTTGAAGCGCTATCACTTGCAAATGAACAGGAGGCTTTGGTGGTTTCACTTCTTTACACATTAGGTCTTCGTATCTCAGAGCTAGAGAGTTTAAAGCTTGATGATATTAGCAGAGGATGGGTAAGAGTTCTGGGTAAGGGTTCAAAGCAAAGAGATATACCTCTTTTAAAAAAAACTGGGGATATGATAGAGAGTTATAAGCAAAACAATAACCCAAAAGTGTTTCTTTTTGAAAAAAATGATGAACCTTTAAGCCAAAACTCACTAAGATATATAATCAATAAAGTTTTTAAAAGGATAAATTTGAAGGTAACTCCTCATCAGTTGAGACATTCATATGCAACAGAACTGTTAAATAATAATGCACCGATAGCTGATGTTAGTGAACTTTTAGGACATTCTTCAATGTCTACAACACAAATTTATACAAAACTTGGAACTGCACTTAAAAAACAAAACTACAATAATGCCCACCCGCTTTGTGGATTAAACGATGGAGTTAAATAGTGCTGGATAAGTTAAAGAAATATCTCTACAATAACATTTATATAAACATTGTTCAAAGCTCTAAAAATACTAAAATTTATGTAGAAGAAGTTAGTCATGACGGTTCTAGTGAAAATTACGAAGAGGTAATTAAAAGTTCGGAAAAATCAGATATATATGAATTTATTAATTTCTGTATGAGAAAATCTCCAATTAGCTATATATCTTTACTAGATCCATCACTTTCTCAAGGAGCTGCACCAACGTGTTCATTGGATGATATAAAAAAATATTGTGAATTAGACGATCATGAATATGTCTGTGTGGATAGTAATTGGACATACTACACTCCAAAACTTGATCTTTTAGAGATTAAGGGCCGCTATAAAAAAACAGGACTTGATTTTATTTTTTCACCGTTTTATATGTTGAAAAACTTTTTTGCCGATAAGGTAAAAGGGGAAATATCTCTTTATATTTTAGTAAATGAAGACTATATGGCCCTAAGTATATTTGATAGTTCCAAGTTAAAGTTCGCTTCTTTATTAGATATGCAGCAAGACGATGAAGGTGATGATGAGCTTGTTATGGATGTTGACGATGAAGAGGAGTTAATCCTTGAAGAGTTAGAAAACAACAGTGTAGATCTTGAAGGTATAGATGTTGATGACGATATAGATGCACTTGATGATTTTGATGATCTAGATGATCTTGATAGTTTTGATGATATAGACGATTTTGATGAAGAAGATGAAAAAGACGATGTCTTCGCATCAACGGAAAAACCTCTTGAGGATATAGTTGAACAAAATACTTTTGGTGAAGACTATCATAGGTTTTCTCTGATTCAAAGTGCGGTAAACACTTTTTATAAAGACCCTAAGTTTGACGGTGATTTTATCCAAAATGCTTTCATTGCAGACGGGATAGCATTAAGTCCTGAGTTTAAAAGATTTCTTGAAGAAGAGATGTTTCTAAATGTAGTTGTTAGAAAAATAGATATAGCACAAGAGTTGTGTGAACTTGCAAAAGCGGAGAAAAAATGAGATACAGTTATATAAAACCTCGTAAAAAATCTCTGTTAACTCCTGAGATGAAACTACTTTTTGCTTTTTTCTCAATGAGTCTTTTTATGCTTGTAGGTACTTATGGTTTTTTACTTTATAAAGATACGATGTTTATAGAAGATAAAAACAACATAGCTATGGAAAAAGAGAAGTTAGAAAAAAATATTAAAGACATGGAAGCAAAAATAGCCTACATAGAACAGCAAAATAACACATCTGCAAGGATCTTTACCCAAAATGCAGTATTAAAAGACTCTATTAAAAATTTATTTGATCTAGTTCCTCAAAGGATAACACTTTCACGTGCCAAGCTTTTAGAAAATGGTCTTGTA
The DNA here is from genome assembly GCF_041583195.1 of Sulfurimonas sp. NCBI lineage: Bacteria > Pseudomonadati > Campylobacterota > Epsilonproteobacteria > Campylobacterales > Sulfurimonadaceae > Sulfurimonas > Sulfurimonas sp. Next base: position 247,468 of record NZ_JBFHGL010000001.1, on the reverse strand, counting down.
CTTTATGGAATAACGCCAAATAAAGATATATACAACTTTATGTTAAATGCACCGCTTCGCTCAATATTTCAAAAAACATACAGCAGTTTTTATCCGGCTGAGGGTGGCTGGCTAAGATTTGTATCTACAAATTATATGGATGAAGATGAATTTGCAGAACTAACAGTTGATAAAAAGCCGGAGACATCAAATGAATAGTATATCAAGACAAAGTATATATATGCTGTTTTTGTCAATTATATTACTTGTTTTTGTACTACTATTTTCTTTTTCTGCTTTAATTCCTGAAGGTAAAGAGTATAGACTTCAGAGAGTACAACTTGCAAAAGAGTATAAAGATCTAAAGCGTTATCAAGAATACGATGCAAAAGTTTTTGAAGAGCTTAAAATACTTCAATCTAACCATAGACATATAATAACGGCATTTGATACAGCATTTGATAAAGATAGATTTATAAAAAAATATAAGGGTGTTTTTAATACTTTAGAGTTAACAAAGGCGGATAAAGATACAAAAGAGGACGGATTTACAGTTTATAATGTAAAAACAAGTTCAAAAATAAGTACACCGGCAACATTTTACAAGTTTTTAGATGAGATAAACAAAAGCGACTGGATAGTAGCTGTTACTTTTCCAATAGATTTTAAAAGAGAAGGGGATGTTATTAACTCATCATTTCAAATGAGAGTTTACGCTAACTCCAAAGATTCAAATATATCTGAGTGAGTATAAAAATAAAGTCTTAGTTTAGGGTCTATATTTAGCTTACGCATTTTATCTTTAAACTCTTTATTCATGCTAATTTCTTCATTGATATACGGAGCTATAAAGATATACTCTTTGTAAATTGAGATAATGTATTTTCTACCGACTACCAAACTCTCACTTGTTTTTAAAAGTTCCCTTTCATTTGCACTCATCATATAACCTATAGATTTTAGGTATTTATCGATCGTATATATATCTGATCTTTTATTCTTAGAACTTACAAAACAAGCAAAGTCATCTTTTACATTTACTTCGATTTGTTCTATAAGTGCGTCTACATCACTATCAATATACTCAAAGCTCTTTTTTATCCCGTCTAAATACTCAGAGATTAGAGGGTTTGTAAACTCGTGTCTGAATCTGTTTCTAGTGTATGACTTATCAAAGTTGCTTTGATCTTCATAGTATTTTATTTGTTTTGTTTTTAAATACTTTAACAGTTCGCTTTTATCAAGATGCAGTAGAGGTCTTATAATTGAGTAGTTATCTTTTTTATCAACAGTTTTCATTCCGGATAGTTCCACGCATCCTGCACCTTTGCAAAACTGCATCATAAACCATTCAAACCTATCGCCTAAATGATGAGCCGTTAAAAGGTTATCGTAGCCATGTTCTTTTATAATATTTTCAAAAAAGTCGTATCGAATTGCTCTTGCATTTGCTTCAAAGTTTGAATCTATTTTTTCACTAGTTTTTACAAAGCACTTTAAATTATGCTTCTCTGAAAGCTCTTTTGCATAAGACAGTTCCTCTTTGCTTTGCTCTCTTAAACCGTAGTCTACAATAGCTATGTCAAATTTAATTTTTGATTCTTTTAGAAGAAAAAACAGTGCAGTTGAGTCCACACCTGCAGAAAATGCTAAAAGATTTTTACTAGAGCTTAAAAAGTCTAAAGTGTTATTTTTTAGCATTAAGCTTCCTATTCTTTGTTATCGACCGTTGCAGTTAGGATATCACCGACAATAGATGTAATCTTAGCAGTGTAAACTTTTCCGTATTCGATCTCTGCTTCATCGTCAGTTCTATCGTTTACATAGATCTCACCGTCAATCTCAGGTGCCCAGATAAGCTCTTTTGCACTTAGTAAGAACTCATGTTCCTCACTCTCTCCATCTATTACGATCTCCACCTCTTTGCCGATTTCGGACTCAAGTGATTTTTGCAGAACTTCTGCCTGAACCTCTTCTAGTAATTCTGCACGCTCATGTATAGTATCTTCATCGATCTTCTCTTTCATATCATAGGCTGAAGTTGTCTCTTCATCAGAGTATTCAAAAATATTTATACGATCAAACCCAAAGTCTCTGGCAAACTCTTTCATCTCTTCAAACATCTCTTCGCTCTCACCTGGATGTCCTACTATGAAACTAGTACGGATAAAAGAGTTAGGAAGTGATTTCATGTACTCTAGCAGTTCAAGAGTTTTTTCTTTACCAAAACCACGTTTCATAATGCGCAGCATATCATCGTTTATATGCTGGATCGGCATATCGAAATAGTTATGGAAAATTTTTGATTTACCAATGTTTTCAAGCAGTTTTATAGTAGTAGTCGATGGGTAAAGGTAAAGAATTCTTGCACTTTTCACACCCTCGATAAGCTCTATTCTTTGGACCAGAAGTGAAAGTCCGTCTTTTATATTTTTATCTCTTAAATATGAAGAACTGTCTTGTGAGATAAATGAAAAATCATAATATCCTTGTTTAACTAAACTCTTAACCTCTTTGGCAACAGAATCAAGTGAACGCGAATTTAGTTTACCTTTAAATGAAGGAATTGCACAAAATGAACAAACTTGATTACACCCTTCAGAGAGTTTGATATATGCATGATACGTAGAGCCTGTAACCACACGTTCAGCCCCATCAATCAAATAAACTTCATCAGAAAATCTGCTTTCTTTTTTAGCTAGTAATTCATCAATTCTTTCATAATCACCAACACCTGTAAATATATCAACTTCCGGCATCTCTTCTGCCAACTCTTCACGGTAACGTTCACTTAAACATCCTGCAACTACTAGTATGCTGTCATCTTTTCTTTGATCATGAAGACTTAAAATAGTGTTTACAGATTCCTCTTTTGCCGCATCTATAAAACCGCATGTATTTACGATTATTACATCTGCCTCTGTTGCATCATCAGTCAAAGAGAAGCTTTTTAGTCTTCCCATCATTACTTCAGTATCAACTAGATTTTTATTACAGCCTAAAGAGACTACGTGGAGTTTGTTTGACATATTTTTCACTTATATATATTTTAGTGATGCAATTATACTATATAATTAGATTATGAAAATAAGAGACGTAATTATTTTAGGTGCAGGTGCGAGTGGACTAATGTGTGCATCATACTTGGATAAAAATTTGGATGTAGCCATAGTAGATGTTAATGATAAAGTAGCTAAAAAGTTAAAAATCTCAGGTGGCGGAAAGTGTAATATAACTAATAAGTATGTAGATGTTAAAAACTTTGACGGGGATGCAGTCTTAATTAAAAGTGTTTTAAAAAAGTTCAGCAGAGATGATATGCTGAATTTTTTAAAAGCCAATCAAATAGAACTTGAACTTAGAAAAAATAGATACTATTTTTGTAAAAGATCAGCCGATGATATTATAAATGTTTTAAAGAAAAAATCATCTTTTGCAAAGTTTTACCTAAATACAAAAGTTATCGATGTAAAAAAGCAGGATGATGTTTTTGAAGTTATAACAGATAAAGGCTCTTTAAAATCTTATGCACTTGTTGTCGCTACAGGTGGAGAGAGTTTTAAAAATATAGGTGCAAGCGATATTGGCTTAAAAATAGCAAAAAACTTTGATCTGGAAGTTAAAAATTTTACACCTGCATTAGCTGGACTTACTGTTCAAAAACAAGAGTTTTGGATGAAAGAGTTAAGCGGTCTTTCATGTTATGTAAATATTAAAGTAGATGATAGAGTTATTAATGAGGAGATGCTTTTTGCCCATAAAGGTATAAGCGGACCGGCTGTACTTTCAGCTTCGCTGTATTGGAGAAAAGGGAATATTTATATAGATTTTCTGCCAGATAAAAATATATTTGATCTGATTAAAGGGAGTAAAAAACTTATATCATCAGTTATTCCTCTACCTAAAAGACTCTCAAAAGCACTACTAAAAGCCTTAGATGTTAAAGACATAGAATGTAAAAAAATAGATGCTATAAGCAAAGAGAAACTATCTCTTATACACAATTATACTTTCGCACCAGCAGGAAATTTTGGATTTACTAAAGCTGAGGTTTCTCGTGGTGGAGTTATAGCGAATGAACTAGATTTTCAAACTTTTGAAGCAAAAAAAGTAAAAAAACTTTACTTTATCGGCGAAGTTGTCGATGTTACCGGTGAGCTTGGAGGATATAATTTCCAGTGGGCTTTTGGTAGTGGTATGATTTGTGCTAAAAACATACCAAGAAAATAATTTATACAAAGGAATGTTTAATGAGAAAAAAATTAAGTAAAATGTTACTAGCTGGTTTACTTATCGCAACTGTATCATATGCAGAAACAGATGATAAGTATATATATGATTCTAATTCTTTAGTTGGTATAGAGGGTGGTATGGCTACTTTTGATATTAAGGACACTACTGCTATAAAAAAAGAAGAAGATTTTAATATGGCCGGTTTTAAAGTTGGTGCTGAAACACGTGATTTTAGAATGTTCCTTTCAGCTAGAAAAGCTTTTATGAACGGTGATCACTATGATTGGGATAAAGCTTATATGTATGGTGCAGAGCTTCAGTACAAGTTTAATGTAATGGACAGTTTAAACTTTTTTATTGGTGGAAATATCGGTCGTGTAAGTTTTGAGTTTAAGGACCTAACAGCTGCCGTAAGAGAGTATACTACGAAATATATAGGTGGAGATGTGGGAATTAACTACCATATTAATGATATGTTTGATCTAGAACTTGGTGCTCGTCTTATGACTTTAAGTGATGATACTCATACTCTTGGTGGAGTTACATATACTTTTGATGATATTACAAACGGATATATGAGTTTAATCGTAAAATTCCAAATGGACTAAACAGATTAGTTAAAGCAGCTGCAGTTGTATTATTTACAATAAAACAACTTTGTTTCTGCCTTTAGCTTTTGCTTCATATACTGCCTCATCCGCTCTTTTAATTGTCTGTGAAATATCTTCATTATCTCTATATACTGTTCCACCGATAGAACAAGTTTTTTTGCCTACTTTATTGAACTCTTGAATCTCTATAACTTTTCTTAGATGCTCCAATGCTTTTTCTAAAGCTTCAAAGGAAGTAACTTTTAAAATAAAGATAAATTCTTCTCCACCCCAGCGGATTAAATAATCATCATTTCTTGAATATTTATTTATTGTATTCACAAACTGGATTAGTACTTCATCGCCAACATCATGTCCATATGTGTCATTTACATCTTTAAAATGATCAATGTCCAAAAGCGCTAACCCTAATTGATATCCTTGTTCTTTAAAATTATGGATTAACTTGTTGTAGTTTAGTTCAAAAAATTCACGGTTATATGCATCTGTTAGTTTATCATGTATGGCTTTCTTCTCAAGTCTTATATGCTCTAAAACTGTTTGTGATATATCTGTAAAGGTGACAATTAATGTGTTTTCATCATAGTGATTTGCCGTAACTGAAAATGCATGAGGGTTTAAGTCGTTTACCAACATGGAAACAATTCTTTCAGTATGAGGAAGTGTTTGTATTACATTTAGCCAGTTCTCGTCTTCTTTAATTTTTCCAAGATGAAAAAACCTGTCATTCTCAATAAAAAGTTCACATATACAGTTATGATATTTTTTAAATTGTTCTAGATTATCATAACCTAAATAATTAAAAAATTTTTTGTTTGCAAAAAGTAATTCTTCACCATCTGTAAGTATTACTATATTATCTTGAGAGTCTATAAACTTTTCCAAGTTTTTGTATGCAGACTCTAGTTTTTTTAATAATTCAAATGTTTTTAATTGGTTCTCAACTCTGACTTTTAACTCTTCAAAGTTAAAAGGTTTGCTAATGTAGTCATTGGCACCGAGTTTAAAACCTTTAATAATATACTCTTTATCTTGGTGGGAAGTTAGAAAGATGATAGGTATATCTTTTGTAGCTGGATTTTGTTTTATCAGCTTTGCACATTCAAAGCCATTCATATCAGGCATCTCTATATCTAAAAGTATTAAGTCTATGTCAAATTTTTCTAAAACTTTTAGAGCTCCTTTACCATTAAGAACACTTTTTATATTGTATGTACCACCAAGCATATTTGTTATAAGTTCTTGATTTAACTCCTGATCGTCTACTGCAAGAATCGAAAACTTATCTTTTATGCTTATTTCATCTTTCACTAAATTTCTCCCTGTAAACTTTGTAATGTAGTTTCTAATTGTTTAATCATTTTATCGTTGTCACCTTCATCGAAACTCTTACTAAGTTGTTTAAACAGTTCATCATTAACTCTTACTTTGATTATTTTTAGCAGATCATTTTTTCTACTGGATTCAATATATTCATAGTTATCTAAATCTTTAATCATATCATAAATCATTTGTTCTAACTCTTTTATATCAATATCCGTATTTGTAGCACTCTCAACTATAGGTATAAGTTTATTTTCTATTTCAGAGCATACTTCAGTTGTGATGTCTATTAGCTCATTAATAAGTTGGTATTCTTCATTATCATTTATTTTCTTTGATAGATCATATATAGCTGATATTCTCAGATTGCCACTGGCACCTTTTAGTTTATGTATATAGTTTTTAAGTTCATCTGAATCTTTTTCATAAGAATTTGTAGTTATTTTTATATCTTTAAAGTTTTTTGCAAATTCAAGATATATAGTATAAAGGTTTTTTATACTCATCTGTGTATCAGAGAGGACTTTATCCATATCTATACCTTCTATTTTTATTAATACATTTTCAGGCTCTAAATCTTCAGTTTCTATTTTTGTATCAAAGTATTTTTTTATAACTTTAAAAAGTTCATTTTTTTCAATAGGTTTAGAAAGGTGTTCATTCATACCTGCTGCTTGTGTCAACTCTTTATCTTTCTCCATTACGGCTGCACTCAAAGCAATAATCGGTATCTCTTTATCAAACTCTCTAATAATTTTACTTGCTTCAAAACCATCCATATTAGGCATTTGAAGATCCATAAATATTATGTTATATATATTTTCTTTACACATAGACACAGCTTCTAAACCATCTTTTGCAAGATCAACATCAAAGCCTATACCTTCAAGTGTTTTCTTAGCAACTATTTGATTTATATCGTTATCCTCAACAAGTAATGCACTCTTTTTAGTATTAAGTTTCAATGTTGTATTGGTATAGTCAAATGAGTTTTGAATATTTTCTTTATCAAACAATATATTATATATTGATGATGGGGTATATGGTTTCTCAAGTATTTTATCTATGTCGATCTTATTCTTTTTTGCTCTTTCTAATAATTTATTTTTATTGTGTGCCGTCAACATTAGTATATTAGGTATATTTATATTCTCATTTTGAAGCTTTTCAAGAAGTTCCAATCCATCAAGTTTTGGTATATTCCAATCAACTAAAAGATAATCAATATTTTCATTTTTTAATATCTCATAAGCTTCTTCACCATCTTTTGCTTGGTATGATTTTATTCCCCAAGATGTTAATATTGAGACTAAATAGGTTCTGTCTATTTTATTATTATCTATTACAAGAAACTTTTTATTTTCAACAAAGTTAGGTTTTGCATCTAAACAGTTGTTCTCATCTCCATATTCAAAATCCAATGTAAAACCGAAAATGCTTCCAAGGCCTCTATCACTACGGAAAAATATTTTTCCGCCCATCATCTCTACCAACTGTTTAGATATAGCCAGTCCAAGTCCGGTTCCACCAAATTTCTTTGTTGTTGAGCTGTCTTCTTGTGAAAAAGCTTTAAAAAGTTTTTCTTGATTTTCCCTTGCTATACCGATACCTGAGTCTTTTACTGAAAATTCTAATTTTAATAGATTATCTGTTTTTTCTTTAAGGGCTATATCAACATTAATAAAGCCCTCATGCGTAAATTTTATGGCATTTGCTATAAAATTATTTAGTACTTGTGTAATTCTAAGATTATCACCAATTAAAGAGTTACATATATTTGGATCTATTGTATAGTTAAATTCTAAACCTTTTTCGTATGTACTGTAACTAAAAATATGTGTAATATTTTGTAAGAGCTCATTAAGGAAAAATTTCTCTTTCACGATTTCAAGTTTTCCGGCTTCAATTTTTGAATAGTCTAGAATATCATTAATAATATGCAGAAGTGAATTTGATGATTTTTGCGCTTTTTGCAGATACTCTTTTTGCATATGGTTTAATGGTGTTTGTAATACAAGATCGGTTAAGCCTATAGTACCGTTTAGAGGTGTCCTTATCTCGTGTGACATATGAGCTAAAAATTCTGATTTTGCTTTATTCGCTTTATCTGCAGTTTGTTTTGCTTCTTCAAGTTTTTTAAGCGTGCTTTTTAGAGGAGTGATATCTGTAAACACGCCTATAGCTTCTAAATTATCTAAGTTGATAACAGTCATGCTGCCGAGTAATGTAATAGGTGTACCGTCTTTTTTAGCACACCGTAATTCTGTCGTGAAAACACCTTTTTCTTTAAGTATCTGATAACCTTTGCCAAAGTCTTTATAAGCTTGTTCATCTTCATATATTATATTAGTTTCTTTACCCAGTAGTTCATCTTTTTCATATCCAAGCATTCTCTCAAAAGCGTGGTTCATCCATTCAAATTTTCTGTTTTTTGTTTGAACTAGACCGGTAGTTTCGATCTTTAATAGAGCATTTTGTTGTTTTATACGTCTTTGCAGTTGTTTTTCTATACTTTTTTGGTCTGTAATATCAATAAGATATCCGATAAAGTGAACAATGTTTCCATCTTCGTCTTTTTGTGTAACTGTATAGTCTAAAATCCACTTTATGTTACCGTTTTTAGTAACTACTCTATATGGTTCATGTTTGAAAAAGTCCATGTTTTTTTCGATTGCTTCATGCACTTCATCAAATACTATTGATTTATCTTCTTCATAGATACAAGAACTATATGACACCTCTTTTTGTAAGAACTCATTTGTTTTATAATCTAATAGTTTTTCAACACTTGCAGAAACGTATTCGACATCCCAAGTAGAATTGTTTTTCCATTTAAATAAAACAGAATCTCCTTTGTCAAAAAGAGATAATAACACATTTTGCTCGTAAGATATTTTATTTATATCCTCTAAACTTTTAGATAGTTTGTCTTTTAAGCTCTTCTCTTCAGTTATATCTCTAACTGAGGCATACATATACTCTTTATCATTTATTCTTATTTTTACTGCATTAATTGAGGCAATATATGTTGAACCGTCTTTTCTTGTATGTTCTCTTTCAAGAAGTATTGGAGTATAACTCGTGTTACTAATGACTTCATGATATTGTTCTATAGATTCTATACCTTTATCCCAGTCAAATACTTTTAACGTTTTCATTTCCTCATCAGTGTAACCAAGCATTTTTTTTGCTTGTTGACTGTATTCAAGTAGTGTGCCGTTCTCTGAAGACATGATAAATATACCGTCTGAAGAGAGATTAAGTAGGTTCTCGTATCGTTGCTTTTGTTGTTTCATAGCATAAGAGGCAATTTTTTCTTCTTGTTCTTTTTGATTACGTTTTTTCAAATATAACAAGATAAAAACATTCCCTATAACAAATATAAAAGAAAAAACTAAAAACGTTGAATAGTTTTTTGAAACTTGTTTTTCTATGTCTTTAATGGAAGTAAGTGTTCTTTCATTAAGATTCATAGTGAAATCATCTATAGGGATCATGATTTTTTCTTTGGCCTTATAGTATTCTTTTGAATATAGAAGATCAATGGCAAGTTGTCTGTCTTTTGCTTTTAAAATTGTATATTTATTATTTTGATCTAAGAATTTTCCTTCCATTGCATTGAAAGCTTGTACTTCTAGGTTTACCAAGTCATTAGAATTATCTTCAGATTCGCGAAGTTTACTTAACTCATACTCACTAAATGGTAATTTGCCCATCAGATCTTTTAATGAAATACTTTCTTGAAGCGGATGTTTTTCATCTCGAAGTTTTTGTGGCAGGTCCCAATAAATTGCTTCGTAATGTAGTGGTCTTGGTTTATTACCGTTTCTAATGTCAAGTGTCGTAAAGTATTGTTTTTTAAATTTTTCATCTTGTGTAATTACATATGAACGTGCAAAATGTGTCAGATCATCAGAACTGTGACGAAGTTCATCTGCTAGTGATAGCATATCTCTACGTTGTTCAGATTTTATATTTAGTTCATTATATAAACGATCCATATAAATTAGTGAAGATATAGAAATAGATATGACAATAGCTTCAAAAGCCATGATCAACAAGTTTGCTTTTTGTTTATCCATTACAGTTCCAAAATGTTAGTAGTTAATATTTATTACAGATTTTGATTATATCATTTTTCAATGATGTGATGTATAAAGAATATTTTTTTGAATGCAGTGTTTTAAATATGGTGCTCGATACTGGATTTGAACCAGTGACCACCACCATGTCAAGGTGGCACTCTACCACTGAGTTAACCGAGCAAAAAATCACAAAATATTACATAAAAATTGCTTAAATTTTACTTCCTAAAATATTTGAATTTCTTTACTTTTAATTTAGGTAAAATTAGTGATAATTTCACATCTAAAATACCTAAAGGTAAATTATGAACGTTTCTGAATTGGAAAGTATTGGTCTAAAAAATGTTGGGAAGGTTTTTCATAATCTTAGTTATGATGAACTTATCCAACATGAAGTAGACAATGGAGAGTGTGCAGTTACTAAAAAAGGTGCAACTGCTGTTGATACAGGGATTTTTACAGGTCGTAGTCCTAAAGATAAATATTTTGTAGATCGTGATCCTTCAAATAGTCATATTGCATGGGGTGATGTGAACCAAAAAGTTTCAGCTGAGGTTTTTGACGAGTTACTAGCTGTAGCTCAAGAGCAACTCTCAGGTAAAGACCTGTATGTTACAGATGTATTTTGCGGATCATCTGCTGCTTCTAAACGTTCAGTTCGTTTTGTATCTGAGATAGCTTGGCAGTCTCACTTTGTAAAAAATATGTTTATCCGTCCAAGTTCAGCTGAGCTTGAAGTTTTTAAACACGATTTTACTGTTTTAAATGCTTGTAAAGCTGTTAATGACAAATGGAAAGAACACGGAATGAATTCAGAAGTGTTCGTACTTTTTGATGTTGAGAGAAACATGGCAATTATCGGTGGTACTTGGTACGGTGGTGAGATGAAAAAAGGTATCTTCTCAATGATGAACTACTGGTTACCACTAGAAGGTAAACTTCCAATGCACTGTTCAGCTAACGTAGGTAAAGACGGTGATACTGCACTTTTCTTCGGACTTAGCGGTACTGGTAAAACTACATTATCAACTGACCCTGAACGTGCACTAATAGGTGATGATGAACACGGTTGGGACAACCACGGTGTATTTAACTTCGAGGGTGGATGTTACGCAAAAGTTATCAACCTTGATGAAAAAAGTGAGCCTGAAATCTACGGTGCAATCAAAACTAATGCATTATTAGAAAATGTTGTAATGTACGGTGAAGGTGAAGTTGATTATGAAGATTCATCTAAAACTGAAAATACTCGTGTATCTTACCCTATAGAGCACATCGCAAATCATAAAACAGACTTAATGGCTAGTCACCCTAAAAATATTATCTTCTTAACTGCAGATGCTTTTGGTGTATTACCTCCGGTATCTAAACTAACACGTGATCAGGCAATGTACTACTTCCTAAGCGGTTATACTGCAAAAGTTGCAGGGACTGAGCGTGGTATTACTGAGCCTGTTGCAACTTTCTCTGCTTGTTTTGGAGAAGCTTTCTTACCACTACACCCAACAGTTTATGCAAAATTGTTAGGTGAAAAGATTGATCACCACAATGTTAATGTTTATCTAGTTAATACTGGATGGACTGGTGGTAAGTATGGTGTTGGTAGCAGAATGAGTATAAAAGATACTCGTGCTTGTATCACTGCTATTCTTGATGGAAGCATTAACAAAAGTGAATTTAACACAACTAAAACTTTCCGTCTTCAAGTACCAACAACATTAGGTGATATTAATCCTGATATTCTTAACCCACGTAATGCTTGGGCTGATAAAGATGAGTTTGACAGAACTCGTGATGAATTAGCTGAGATGTTTATAGAAAACTATAAGCGTTATACTGATGGGCATGAGGATTATTCTTCATTTGGTCCAATAGTAGGCTCATAATATAATAAAATTCTAGCTTTAGCATATCTTGCAAAAAAGCTAGAAACGGCAGGCTTCAAGCCTAGCCTTATTCAATCTTTTTCACAATCTATACCAAATCTAAATTTTAGTTCTTGTTTTGTTTTTTATCGAAGTAGTAGAAAAAAGTAATAATTCCAATTATTAAAAGTAAGAGTAAAAACCAGTGTTTGTCATTGTCTTGAACGTATGGAACATTTTTTTAAAATGTTCACGGGAGTTCAAAAACAGGACAATGGTACACTTTAGTGTCTATAGTTAATTAAGTACTATTTAGATTTCTTCTTAGTAGCTTTTTCCAAATAAAGCCATAAAAGTCCACCGAAAGTTACAAGTAAAAGTGGAGCTATCCAAGGTTTCTCACCTATAAGTTCAGCTGTTTTTATAAGCGGTGCACCAGAGTAGTAAGCACCAAGTCCGACAACAAGTGCCCAAACACCAGCAGAGATAAAGTTTAGAACTGCAAACTTTTTAAAATCATACTTTGTTAGACCTATTGCAATTGGTATAAGAGTTTTTATACCGTATACAAATTTTTGAAACAAGATGATCCATGAACCGTATTTTTTCATTAGTGCATGTGAAAGGGCAAGTTTACGTCTATGTTTTTTAAGGCCATCCATCATCATGCTCTTTTGGTATCTTGCCATATAAAAAAGTAGAACATCACCAAGAGCATTTGCTAAAAAAGCTATTGCAATTGAAGTTGTTATATCCATTTTACCCATGTACGATAGTACTCCTGCACCAAGTAGTGCTACGAAACCGCCTCCGAGTGAGTATAAAAAAAGTCCTATATATCCATATGTTGCTAAATTACTAAATGTATCTTCCAAAAAAATTTCCTATAGTTTTTTAATTTTTGCTATTTCATCTCTTAGACGGGCTGCTTCTTCAAACTCAAGATTTTTAGCCGCATCTTTCATTTTAAGTGATAGCTCTTTTATAATAGCTTTTCTTTCGCTTGCCGGCATTTTATCTAGTTTTTTATTCTTTTGGTAAATACCGCCATGATCTTCTAGTTTTAGATTTTCATCGAGTTTACGAATAGTAGTTCTTGGAGTTATTCCATGTTCTTTATTATATGCATCTTGAATCTCGCGTCTGTGTTTTGTTGTATTCATAGCACGCTGCATTGAACCTGTTATTTTATTTGCATAAAGTATTACGCGACCGTTAGAGTTTCTGGCACCGCGACCAATTGTCTGAATAAGTGCAGTCTCACTTCTTAAAAAACCTTCTTTGTCTGCATCTAAAATACCAACAAGGCTAACTTCAGGCAGGTCAAGCCCTTCACGAAGCAGGTTGATCCCGATCAGTACGTCAAACTCTCCAAGACGAAGCGCACGTATGATCTGGTTACGCTCGATCGTGTCTATATCTGAGTGCATATATTGAACTTTTATGCCAAGATCAGCCAAGTATTTTGTAAGAGCTTCTGCCATTTTTTTTGTCAGAACCGTTATCAAAACGCGCTCATTTTTAGCTGTTACTTTTTTAATCTCATCGTGTATATCTTCAACCTGATTATCTGAACTTTTAACTTCAACTATAGGATCAAGCAGACCGGTAGGACGGATTATTTGCTCAGCTTTAACGGCTGATAATTCTAGTTCATACTGAGCAGGAGTTGCTGAAACAAACAGATAGTGCGGAGCTTTATTTATATACTCATCAAGTTGCAGCGGTCTGTTGTCAAGTGCAGAAGGAAGGCGGAAACCATACTCAACAAGTACCTCTTTTCTAGCACGATCTCCTGCATACATTCCGCGGTATTGAGGAAGTGAAACGTGAGATTCATCAACTATTACCAGATAGTCTTTATGATGAAGTTCAAAATAATCAAGCAGAGTATATGGTGCTTCACCGGGCTTTTTATTTGTCAGTAACCTAGAGTAGTTCTCAACACCCTTACAGCTTCCGGTAGTCTCAAGCATCTCAAGGTCAAACTCTACACGTTGTTTTAATCTTTGATACTCCACAAGCTTATTCTCTTTTTGAAAGTACTCAAGTCTTTCATCAAGCTCTTCCTCTATACGTTTAATAGCTACAGCCATCTTCTCTGCCCTAACACTGAATTGACTTGTAGCATATATGGTAAAGCTTTTATGTTCTTCTAGCTTTTTATTATCAATCACATCGATTGTATATATAGCTTCGATCTCATCACCAAAAAACTCTATACGTATAGCTTCTTGTTCAAAGTATGGTGGATATACGTCCATAGTCTCACCGTTAACACGTATATGCCCGCTGTCAAAATAAGAATCGTTTCTGGTATAACCCATCTCAACTAAACGAAGCAGAAGTTTTTTCTGCTCAATCTCATCTCCAACCTCAAGAGCCTGAACCATGTTTTCATACTCTTCAGGATCACCAAGACCGTAGTTTGCAGAAACCGATGCAATAACAATCACATCATCATAAGAGAGTAGATTTGCAGTAGAAGATAGTCTCATACGCTCTAATTCATCATTTATTGCAGAATCTTTTTCAATAAACAAGTCTTGTCTAGGTATGTATGCTTCAGGCTGATAATAATCATAGTAAGATACGAAATACTCTACATGGTTATTTGGAAAGAATTGACGAAACTCTGAATAAAGTTGGGCTGCAAGGGTCTTATTGTGTGTCATTATGATCGTAGGTCTAGCAACTTTTTCTATAACACGAGCCATAGTATGGGTCTTACCGCTTCCCGTTACACCCTCTAGTGTTTGGTAACGGTTACCGTCTAATATTGATTTACTAAGTACTTCAATCGCTTTTGGCTGATCACCTGCGGGTTCATAGTCTGAAACTACTTTAAATTCTGCTTGCTTTTTCATTGGTGGAATTATAGCTAAATGAAGAAAATAGAGTGAGACTTTAATCTTTTCTAAGTTTTAGCCCTTAAGATCATATTATAAAAGAATCTTATATGGTAAAAGTATATTATTGCTAGTTACATGTGGGGTAGAAAATAGAAGAAGGATACTTCATGAACTATATAAAAAGAAAAGACTGGCAACTTAAAGAGAGTTTTGTAACGGATGAAAAGCTGTTTAAAAACAGAAGAAAGTTTCTAAAATTAGGAGCTGCCTTAGCTGTTAGTACATCTGCTGTAATGGAGCTTGCAGCTAAAGAGCTTACTCCATTTTTAAGCATGCAATACAAAACTGCCAAAGAGTTTATGCCATCATCAAATCTGCATTACAAAGAAGACCCAAACTTAAATAATCTGACTCCAAACTCCTATAAACAAATAACGTCATACAATAATTTTTATGAGTTTACTTCCAGTAAAAGTGGTGTTAGAACATTGTCTGAAAATTTTAAGTCTGAACCATGGAAGATATCTATTGATGGACTTGTTGAAAAAGAGATTGAGATAGATATGGATGAGCTTGTAAAAAAGTTTGCATTAGAGGAGAGAATATACCGCTTTAGATGTGTTGAAGGGTGGTCTATGGTAGTTCCATGGGTAGGATTTGAACTCTCAGAGCTTATAAAGTACGCAAAGCCACTTTTAAATGCCAAGTATATACGTTTTGAGACTCTTTATGATCCTAAACAGTTTCCACGTCAAAACAGCAATCTTGGATTTATAGACTATCCATATGTAGAGGGTCTGAGAATGGATGAGGCTATGAATCCTTTAGCTATTATTGCAGTCGGTCTTTACGGTCATACACTACCACCTCAAAACGGGACACCCATAAGACTTATAACACCTTGGAAATACGGCTTTAAAAGTATAAAATCAATTGTAAAAATAACCTTTACAGACAAACAGCCAATAAACACATGGAATAAAGCTGCACCTCATGAATACGGTTTCTATGCCAATGTAAATCCGAATGTAGATCATCCAAGATGGTCACAAAAGCGTGAACGACTGTTAGGTACTTTTTTCAAACAAGATACACTGATGTTTAACGGCTATGAAAAAGAGGTAGCCCATCTTTACAAAAATATGGATCTTAGGAAAGAGTTTTGAGCAAGCAGTTTTTTTTAGTCATAGCACTTTTAACTCCTTTGATGTTTTTACTCTACAAGTTATTTGTAGTAGGAGTAGATGATCCAATAAAGTATATCTATACTCTAACAGGTGCAACCGCTATAACTCTTTTGTATGCTACCACGACAATATCTATAGTTAAAAAAATAAAAAACTTAGTAAAATACCGACGTACAGTAGGGCTTTTTAGCTTTTTTTATGCTCTTTTGCATCTTCTTAATTTTATTATATTTGATATGGAACTTGATTTAGGGTTTGCAATAAGTGAGACTATAGACAAGCCTTTTATATATCTTGGGATGATCGCATTTTTAATATTACTTTTTATGGCTGTTACATCACTTAGAGTATTGTTTTCAAAGTATTTTAAATATCATAAGGTGATATATATAGCCATAATACTTGTTACCATACACTTTATAATGGCACAAAAGACACTAAGCCCTGAACAAATGGGTTATCTTTTTATAATGGGTATTATAATTGTATTTAAAGTTTTACAGCGCACAAACCTGATTAAAACATAGTTTAGACTAGGGTAAATCTGTGTTATAATAATTTATTCTAATATAAAAGTTAAATCTAAAGATGAATCCAACTAAAAAGCAAAATTATAGTAAATCAATTATATTATCTAAAGTTCTAGATAACGATATTATTGTTATTGTAGATTCAGACAGCACTATAATGTTGTTAAATAAGCAAACGTTGGAGCCACTTAAGAGTTTTGAGATAGGGATAAAACATCAAAGCTTTAAAACTTCCGTTGTTGCTATAAGTCATGATGCGAAACATTTTGCAACACTAAGTTCAGATGCAAGAGAATCTCTCCTTTATGAAACTAAAACAAAAAATGTAATAACTACTGTTGACAGACACCATGGAGAGGTCTCTTGTGTCGCTATAGATCCTAAGGCTAAGTATATGTTTTCTTGCGGGGATGATGGTAAAACATACGTTATTGAGATTGCGACTCTAAAACTTGCTTTTTTACTTCCCGTACATAAAGATATAGTTTATGACATAGCTTTTAGCGATGATGGAAGGTGGGTTGCAACGGCAAGCCATGATAAAACTATATCACTCTTTTATCTGCCAAATAAAATTCCAAAGCACTATATGTTTGCCCATTCAGAGCCTGTAAAAAAATTATGCTTTTTAAGTGAACACAGGTTGTTTAGTATAGATAAAAGCAATAGTGCAATCATTTGGGATATGTATGAAGCTACTGTTATAACAAGACTTGAAGGGATTCATGAAGATGTAACTTGTGTAACTAAAAGCTCTGAGAGTAAGTTTTTATTTTTAGGAACGGATTTAGGGTATATTTTAGTATATGAGTTAGAAAATTATAAACTACTCTCTAGTTCATATATTAAACTAAAGTCGTCAATCACTACACTAGAGTTTTATGAAAAGAATGAGCAGTTAATGGTCGGTACTAAAAGTGGTGAGTTACATTTTTATGATATTTATCATGGTCAAAATAATTTAAAAATACTATATAAAGAGAAAGATTTTCTAGGTATGGAAAAGTTTATAGAGATAAATCCTATTTTAGAATATTCAAAAGTTTATCAAGCTATTGATTTAGTTTGGCAGCAAACACTTCAAAAAGCAAAAGAATATATTGAAAATGGTGACAAAAAATCTGCAATGAAACTTTTAAATATATATACAAGTGTTCCCTCAAAACACAAAATAATACAAGAACTTTTTGATGAATTTGAAAAATTTGAAAAATTAAATGCATTTATTAGAGACGGCAAGATCGCTCTTGCTTATTCTCTTGTTCATAGTGATGAGATATATTTAGATTCAAAAGCGTACAAAGTTTTAGAGAATGATTGGCAAAAAGTTTTAGCATTAGCTAAAAAGCATGCTTATGAGGCAAATGGTGGAGCAAAAATAACTAAGCTTTTTGAGCCATACAGGGGTGTTAGTGAAAAAACACAAGATATACAAGATGTTATATTGCATAATAAGGTATATATAAAATTTATAGACTCTATAGCAAAAAAAGATTATAAATTAGCATCTGCACTTCTAAAAAAATATGAATTTTTAGAAGAGGTTCCAGAACATGAGGAGTTGGTATATTACTCTGATTCACTCTATATAGATTCTCAAAAACTGATAGAGGAAGGCAATTTTAACGAGGCTTTGAAACTTCTTCATATTTTGGAAGATTTCAGTGAGTTTGAAGAGATAGCTAGAAAATCTATATTAGATATACAAAAGTCAACACAATAAATGGTTATAATCAATTATGAAAAATTTTGAAGAATTAATAGAACAAGTTTTAACTCAGACACAAAAAATTATTGTAGGTAAAGAGAAACAGATAAAACTCTCTTTGGCTTGTTTTTTATCAGATTCACATTTGCTTATAGAAGATATACCCGGAGTTGGAAAAACAACGTTAGCAAAAACATTGGCACACGTTATAGGATTGGAATATTCACGTATACAGTTTACAAATGATCTCTTACCTTCAGATATTATAGGTGTTAATTTTTATAATACAAATGATGCTACATTTACTTTTAAAAAAGGTCCTTTGTTTTCTCAGTTTTTACTCGCTGATGAGATCAACCGTGCATCATCAAAAACGCAAAGTGCACTTTTGGAAGCAATGGAGGAGAAACAGGTTAGTATTGACGGTAAAACATTTTATCTGCCTAGCCCATTTTTCGTGATCGCTACAAAAAATCCTTTTGAGGAGGTTGGAACCTACCAGCTTCCATCATCTCAATTAGACAGGTTTGCTATCTCTTTTTCTTTAGGTTATCCATCTGCTGAGGCTGAGAGAGATATCCTCTCATTAAATAAACAACCATCTATTAGTTCTTTAAAATCATTAAATACAGACGAAGTAAAACTTTTAAAAGCTAAGTTTGAAGAGATATACGTAAGTGATGAGATACTAAATATCATACAGGATATATTAAAATTTACAAGAGAGAGTTCACTATATGAGAGCGGTTTATCAACACGTGCAGCTATAAAGCTTTTAAACATATCAAAAGCATGGGCAATGATATCTTATAGAGACTATGTAGTGCCTAGCGATGTTTTAGAAGTTCTGCCATATGTTACATATCATCGTCTTAAACCTTTAGCAGATAGAAAATCACAAAATGAAGTTGTAGATGAGATCATTAAAAACCTACATATCGATACTTAAAAGTGTTAAAAACAGACCTACAAAATATTTTACGCTTTTAGTAGTATCGATCTTAGCTTTATTTCTGCAAGCTTATATGCATAACTATAATATTGTATTTATAGTCATGTTTTTTATAGTCGGTGTAGCCGGTGCATCATCAATATTTGGTATGCTGAATCTTTATAGTATAAAAATAGAACTGCTTTCTTACAAAAGATTTTTTGCAAATGAGTACTCTAGCTTAAAATTTTCCATAAAAAATAGTTCTGAGAACACATCTTACGATCTATTTATCTCCTACAATGACAATACAAAATATATAAAATCTATAAAAGCGCATCATTCCGAAGTTATTTCGTTTGAAGAGATGTTTACTAGAAGGGGAGAGGCTAATATAGCCGATATTTTGCTCTATTCATTCTTTCCGCTTCCACATGAGAAAAAATATAAAAATATAAAAATAGATAAAACCATAGTCGTGTTTGCAAAACCTGAAGGTATATCTCTTTTTAAGTCTTATTATAAAAACAACTCTACTACAGGAGAGTTAGATGAATTTGAGGGCATAAAAAAATTTAACCAAGGAGACCCGACATCTTATATCCATTGGGCATCTTTGGCTAAAAACAATCAGTTGATGATCAAAGATTTTATTTTCGAGGAGGAGAGTAAAAAACTTCATTTTGATTTTAAAACTATAAATGGAGATACCGAACAAAAGCTTTCGCAACTTACACTATGGGTGTTAGAATGTGAACAATACGCCTTTGAGTTTACACTAAATATAAAAGATGAAATACTAGATTCTAAAAAAATGAGTACAGATGAGATCCTTAAAACAATTGCTCTATACTAAAGCGCCATCATCATCTAAACTTTTAGATATTGCAATAATACTTGCAGTTATACCGCATCTGTTTGTTATGAAGTTTTTTATGCTTTTGTATATTTTAGTTGCTGTTGTTTTTATACTTAAAAATAAAACTGAAAAAAAATACCAATATATACTTATGATAGTCGGTATTATACTAATCAGCATATCGTTTTTTAATAATTACAATTTTTCAAACTTTTCCAGAATGCAGTTTTTTGTATCTTTGGTCAGCTCACTTCTTATATACGCTATAACACTTCAAAAGTTAAATGGAGAGATTAACGTTTATCTTAAAATATCACCTGCACTTTTGATGCTGCTCAGCTTTTTCTTTTTTGAATCTATTACTATGCTTATATATGCCGTGTTTGTCCTTTTCTTATTTGTAATGTTAAATATTTGGAGTAGAATGGATGCAGAATTAATAGATCTGTTAAAACTAACTTCGAGACTTTTTGTATTGTCCATTCCTGTAGTTGTGATTTTGTTTTTAGTCTTTCCACGCATTTCATTTAAAAAAGCGGACTTTGGTTTTAGAGCAGATGAATACACCTTCAGCGGATATGATGGCAAAATGAATGTATCTTCAAAAGGTGTTTTGTTATCAAACAAAGTCGTTATGGAAGTATATTTTGAAGATGATAGTATAACTGATGGAGAATTATATTTTAGAGGTTCCACTCTGTATGAAGATGATGGCATTACGTGGAGCAAACCAGATGATCTTATAGTATCGGATAAGATAAGTAATATTAAAAATATAAAGAATTACGATATAACACTCTATCCACACGGAGATAATTGGATATACGCACTTGATGTGCCTATAGCAGCTCCTCCTAAAACAGTACTAGAGAATGACTATACATTAAGATCTGAAAAAACTGTTTTTAAAAAAAAGAAGTATAGACTAGGTTCAGCTCTGTCATATAAGTTGAGCTCATCAAACTATTCAAATGCACTTGCTGTAGATATTCAAAAAAACGATCAAACCTACAAAGCATTAGAACATATAAGAGTTATGGATATTGACAAATATGAAAAAGCTATGATGCTTTTGATATTTTTTAAAGAGCAAAAGTTATCATACAAACTTCAGCCTGCAAACTTAGATGAAAAAGATTTAACAGATTCTTTTTTATTTGAAGGAAAAAACGGTTACTGTGTTCACTTTGCATCGGCTTTCGCAAAATCAGCAAGGATGTTAAACATACCATCACGTATAGTTACAGGTTATAAAGCAGATAAAGAAAACATGATAAACAAATATCTTGTTGTTAGAGATAAAAACGCTCATGCATGGGTAGAATTATACTTTGAGAAAAAAGGGTGGGTAAGGTTTGAGCCAACAGCTACAGCTTTAAAAACAACGCAGACACAACAGGAACAGGCAAAAAAGCAAAGCAGTTTTTTTACAGAGATAAATCTACAGTTTATGTATGTAAAATATCTTATCGACAAGTGGGTTCTAGGATATGACAGGTTAAAACAGCTTGATATTTTAAAGAGTCTTTTAAACGATACGGTTTATATGATCAAGTTTTTACTTTCTGTTATTGCAGTTTTTTTAGTGACTTTTTTAATCTATATAAATATTAAAAATTTTGGAGTTAAAGATCAGTTTATGTCTGAGGTTCATAAGTTGTTAAAGTTTTTAAACAAGTACGGACTTGTTAAAAAAGAGAATGAGCCTATGCAAAACTTTTTACTAAGGGCTGAAGATGAACTTGGCGTGTCATTTAAAAATATCAGTAATATTTACCATAAAGAGAAGTATGGCAAAAAAGATACAAATAACAACCTTGAAGAGCTAAGAGTCGAGGTTAAAAAGATGATGGCTTACCTGCCGATAGCAAGTAAGTAAAGTATATTGTTCTTAGTATTTAAAAACTCTTTACATTCATCATCATAATAAGCTCCGATCCCACTACAGCCAATACCCATAAGCTCAGCTCTAAGGTATATGATCTGTGCTATAAAACCGCTGAGTATATTAACTTTTTGATATTTTTCGACTTCGCTTGATGTAAAGTAAAAAGTAACCGCACTTTGAGAACCCAGTTTTTGCTCTAGAGCCAAATACTCAGACTTCCCTCTAAAATCGCCTTCTTTAATCAAGTCGGTACTTTTATACAAACCAAGCTCTTGATCATTTACATTATGAACTGTGTAAAAAATCTCAATACTGTTTTTCTCTGCAAAATCAAACAGATCTTTTAATATAAAATCAAATTCATCTTTTGTTATACTCTCTTGACGAAATGCACGTATTGATCTTCTATTTAATATGGCTCTTTTTAGCTGATCTTTTGGAATTTCATTAAAAAAATCTGGGACTTTGCTATTGTTGTCTTCATATATTGCAGTCTCTTTATATGCTTGTTCTATGAACTCATTTGTCTCAAGATAATCGCATCCGCTAACAAATGGAAGCTGTTGTCTTAGTTTTGTAACCTCTTTCTCAACTGTTTGAGAACTTTTAATGGCACATGTAAACATCTCATCATCTCTAAAACCAAATACAGAGTTCAAAGAGATCTTGTCAAAATCAAACAGAACTTCATTTTCTCTTCCCATTACAGAGAGTGCAGCGTATATGCTTCCAAGCTGATGACCTGAGTCTAAAAGTATATATCTTATGCTCCTGTCTCTGTATTTCCAAGAGCTTCTGAAATATACGCTTGAGATCATAAATACAAGACCTTTTTCCTGGTTTTGCTCTTTAAAGTAGTGCTCAACTCCGTCTTTCTCTATCTCTTGCAGAAGTGTAAGGCTTGCACTGTATGGTTCATAATGGTATATGCCGTTTAGTAAACCTTTTACACCTCTGATTTGTATATAAACTTCGCATGGGTACAATCCACCTGCACTTGGAACTGAGCGTAGATAATATGTCCCGTTTGGATATTTTTTCTCGTAAGTGATCCCACCGATGAGGTTTAGATCTTTTAACTCTTCATAATCATCTATTTTAAAGCGTTGATTAAAATGTGGATAAAGCTTATGGTTTACCGGTTGTGATTGCCAGTCCAAAAATGTAGCATTTTTCCTAACGCTTAAATAAGAATGTTTAGTTTGTTGATGATATAAAGGCATTTTCTACTTTAAAAGTCTATATATAGTCGGTGAAGCTGCCAGATCAATAGCTGTAAAATCATCTAAGTTTTTTATAGATTTATCCGCTCCGAATTCTAGTAAAAGTTTTACCATATCTACTTTTCCTGCACTCGCACTATACATTAGGGCTGTTACTCCATTATCGTTTGTACTATCAAGTTTTATACCTGCTTTTACAAGCAGTTCTACACATTTGTAATCTTGTCCAAAACAAGCATTCCAAAGTGCCGTGTTTCCATCGACGTTTCTAACTTCCAAGTTTGCTCCGGCTTTTATAAGCTGATCTGCAATATCGCTTTTAGCTTCACGAACTGCTTTCATAAGTGCAGTATTGCCGTGTTTACCAGCCTCGTCTATAGCCTCTGGAATGTAATCGTTCTCTTTCATCCATGTAAGAGCCTCATCACTAAACACAATTTTACTTTTACTAGCTTCACTATCCATAAATTCATCCTTATACTTTTAGTAGTTTATATACATCTTATATACCATGTAAGAGATCATATAATTCTGGAATCAAAATTAGGTATAATAATGTTCAAAGCGAGGGCTATATGAAACTTGACGAGAATTTAAGAACTAGGCTAAATGCTGAAATAGTTAGAGCTCATTATACATATGAGAGGTATAATGCAGTATCTACTTTTGCACTTGTATATCATGAAAAAGACATTGAACTTGAAGTGTTAGGAAGCTTTGTAAGAGTCAGTGACAGAGTTATTAGAGTTAATGAGAATCTACACTTTTTAATATATAACTTTACTAATCAAGATGATGCATATAAAGCCTCAAGAAACCTAATAAGTAAACTTGATAAACATTTTCATAACGCAACTTCGTGTATAGCTATAGATTCTCCTTCAAAAAGTGACAGTACACACATGGTTATGAATAAACTTTATCAAATTTTAGAAGAAACAAAAAAAACTTCTGTGGCAAGAATAGAATATGAAGATATTTTGGATAATGCCTTTTAGTATGGGAAAAAAATGTGCTAAAATTTCATTTATTTAACATGTGTGGAACTTTATGGAAAATCAAACTAATATAGAAAAGCTAAATAGCAAAGTAGTTGAAATACTACAACAATACAACTCTTTAAAATTGGAAAATGAGAATCTGAGAAATGAAGTGGTTTCTTTAAAAACAGAAACAGAGCTTAAAGATCAGGAGATTCAGAAGTTGGTTGATGATAATGCACAAAAAGATATAGAGATAGAAGAGATAGCAAATAAAATTGAGAGTATTCTAGGATAGTTATGAGTCAAAAAATTGGTTTATATATCAGCGGACGTAGATTTGATGTAGATGTTGATGACGAATTTGCAGTTTATTTAACTAAGCAGTTGGAAAAAGATTTTAATATTGATGGAAATAACGATATTAAAGTTTTGCTTCAAGCATACATCAGAAAAAACTACGATCTGTATACTCAAGATAAAAAAATGGACGACATCATAAAAGAGTGTGAGAATTTATCTTAATATAAGGTATAGATGATATAATTTCGCCCTACAAATAATGAATGCGTCCATAGCTCAGCTGGATAGAGCACTGGTTTGCGGTACCAGCGGTCGGGAGTTCGAATCTCTCTGGGCGTACCATTCGAAAATTTCCCAAACAATAAATTTTAAATCAATGCTTTTTAATTATTAAATAATTGAGTCTTTAGGAACTTCAGATATTTCACCATTTTCATCTTCTATAAGTGCAGTTGAGCCGTTTTTATCATTAAACACAGTAATTATTTTTACTATTTTGCCATTATAAATATAGTTTTTTTCATCGGTTTTAACCTCTGATTTAAAAGATATATCATAAATTTTACTCATTTATAAGTCCTTAAAACAAATTAATGTATTTCAAAATAGCAAATTTAATGCCAGATGTAAATGTTAGAATAAAGGCATATATGAACTGTTGACTATTTATATGTTTTTTGGTTATAATATGTTTCTCCTTGAACTTAGAGGTGTAAAGATTCAGTTCCCGGATTTTAAAGTAGTACGAATGGCTTAAAATATGGTCATTGGTTTTCTCCACATAAGTCTTACCTATCAATTAACTCTTCTATTCAAGGGTGATTTATAAAATTTTTTATTCGATCCATTCATCATCTAAAGAGATTTCTCCTGTTTCAATCATCTCACGAATAACATCCATTATTTTCTGACGAGAAGATTCTACATCACTTAATTTAACTTTTCCCATAAGTTCAAAATCTTCTAAAAGCAAGGTTTTTTTATTAGAACTGATTCCTGAGAGTAGCTTTTCTTTTAACTCGTCACTAAGCCCTTTCATTGCAAGTAGTAAATCATTAGTATCGATTTTTTTATGCAAAAGCTGCATATCTTTTGTAGTTAAATCCATAATGTCTTCAAATGTGAACATCAACTCCCTGATCTCATTAGAAAGTTGGATATTTTTTGTAGAAATAGTATCGAGAATTTTTTTAGAATCTTGCGTTTTCATACGGCTAAGAATTTTTGCAATTTTCTCTTTGCCAAATATCACATGCTTCCTTTTCAGATGGTGGAGTTATTAAAACAATCTATCCAATAACATATTAATACCTTTATCAATTACAGCGTCTGTAGCTTTATCGATTACAGCATCTCCAACAGTTTTTTGCTGTTTAGCGCCAACATTTTGATATATAGTTTTTGTTTGTTTGTTCTCTTTCATAATTCTGTTTTGTTCTGATAAGAAAAACTCTTGTTCTTTACGTCTTTGTTCATCTTTAAGAAGTTCTGTAGTAACATCTATCATAGTTGCTATTATCTTATCGGAAAGACCAAATGACTTTAATGTTCTTATCTCATCTAAAGTGTATTCTTTATACGGTGTTTTAACACGTTTGATAAGTGAAATAATTATTACTTCACTTTCTTTTTCTTTTATAAGTTTACGGATATCTCCAACTTTCATACCTTTTGGACCGGTGAGTACAAGTCGAAGAGATTCATCTTTAACATAATATACGGCATTTGGATTTTGGTCTGTATATGATTTTAGTTTTTCAAAGTCTTTTTTTTCTATAAATTCATTTACAATAACTTTTTGTTTTTTCTGTTCTTCTACTAAATCTTTTTTACGTTGTTCGTTAACTGCTTGCTGTTTTTGTAGTTCACGTTCTTGTTCAGTTAATACATTTCCTTGGAGTAGTTTAAAACCATGTCCTTTAAGTGTTTTATGGACACTAAAATCAATTTTATATATTTCCTCCGGCTTAAGATAATAGTTTATAGAGGTACTATTACCTCCACATAGATCATTTTGTTTCTCTGAGCGTAAGATTAATAAGCCAGGTTCTCTATCCCATAGAAGTAAGCCATCTGAATCATTAATGTGTCCGATTCTTTTATTACCATCAAGTATAATATAATCACAACCACTAGCACCATCAGACCTAGTAACTATTACTCTAGATTTATTTGTAAGACTAGAACCAAGTTCAGGTTGTTTAACAAACTGTAGATTTTTAGCAGAACATCCAACAAATATAAAAGCTGCAACTGTAATAAAACTAACATTGACAATTAAACTTTTTAAATACATACGACTACCTATAATAATTTAAATTATTATACAACACAATACTTATCTTTGAATATTATTCTGAAAAGTTTGCAAAAGCACCTTCGACACTTAGAACACTTTTATACCTTGTCGGTGTAATTTTAACTTTTTTAGTATCTAGATCACATAGTGCGAGTCTAAAGTTTGAGCTCATATAAGGCTCTAAAATACAAAGAATTTTATTACCTATTTGTCTGGTTGCGTGGATCTCGCCTTGAAGAGTAGGGAAATAATATTGTGGATAACTAAGCGGTGTTATTTCAACTATTTCTACACTGTTTCTTTTCTCTAAAGTTGAAGCTATAAGAGTTGCATCTTCTAAATTATCAAACTGTACACACCAGTCATCAAATTTTTTATTGAAATGCTCTAGATCTTCATCTAAAAAACCACCTGCAGGTGATTGCAATGCAAATATAGCCATAACTGTTTTAAACCTTTAGTATATTGATGTAAAATGAAATTTTATCATATGAATATCAAAAATATTTACTTAATTATTTGGTATAATCATTACAAATTATATTAGGGTGATATAATGAAAACTTTTATCATTGCAGTGCTCGTACTTTTTTTAGTAGTCCCATTATTTATGATTATCCCATCAATGTTAAGTGAATCCGGTAAAGAGAAAAAGGTAACAACTACTTTAGTCGATAAAAACCATAGTATACAGACATCTCAAAAAACTACGTCTGAAGATATAGGTGCTTATGGTACTTTCAATCTTGCTTTGATACTTATAGTTTTAGCAGTATTTGTATTAGGTTTTAAAGATGCTACTTCTCCTGGTGCAGGTAGTATGATCACGATGTTGATTGTTGGCTCAATTGGCTTTTATATTTTTGCGTTGATAATAGGGAATGCTTTTATATATTTTTTTATTGAATAATGAGAATATGGTTAAATTTTATATGTATTAGACGTATCCAACATATAACCTCTTGAATAGATTGTTTTAATGGTGTCTTTTGGTAGTTTTTTTCTAAGTCTGCTTATATGTAGTTTTACAGCATTTGAATTTTCAATATCAAATTTTATTTCAAAATGTTCACTCGGCAGAATTGAGTTTTTGTTTTGTATAAACTCTTCAATAAACTCTATCTCTTTGTTGTTTAATGATATGTAGTTTGATGTATTAACTATAATTTTTTTCTTGTAATCATAATATATATTTTTTTCAAAATAAAAATCTTTTTCATTCCCGTTAAAAGTATCTATAATCTTTTTCATCATTTCATTAAAGTTTACTTTCTCTATAGGTTTTAGTAAATAAAAAAGTATTTGCATATTTAACAGATCTACAAGATAGTTGTTTTTAGTGTGTGAAGTAATTATAGCTATTGGGGTTGAAGTGTCATCTTTACGAATTTTTCTAGATAACTCTACACCATTCATTCCAGGTAGATTTATATCGGTAATAATTACATCTGGTTTTATATTTAAATAATGTGTGTAAGCATCTTCAGCACTATGACAACTGATAACACTTTTAAAATAACTTTTTAACATATGACTTACAATCTCATTTGTTATCTTGTCATCTTCTACAACTAACACTATTTTATTGGATAAAACGGAATACACTTGCAATCTTTAAGGTAAAATTTATTTTAATGACATAATTTTAACATACTTTATAGTTAAAATGTTTAAAATAGAAAATTTGGGGGTTAAAAGATGAGTGAATATGTCTTAAAGTTAAATGACTTCTTGGTTTCTCAGACAGATGAGAAAGGAATCATAGTATTTGCAAATGATGATTTTTGTAAAGTAGCAGGTTATACTATAGATGAATTAGTCGGGAAGCCACATAATATTGTTAGACATAGAGATATGCCAAAAGCTGCATTTAAAGATTTATGGGAAACTGTAAAAAGAGGTGAAATTTGGACTGGTTATGTAAAGAACAAAACTAAAGACGGTGGTTTTTACTGGGTATATGCTACTGTAGCTCCAATGGTAGATCCTAAAGATAACAAAAAATATTATCTATCTTGTAGAAGAAAACCTTCAGCTGAAGAGATAAAAAAAGCTGAAGCACTTTATAAGACTATGAACTAAGGAAATCACAATGAATAATATGCAAAAAAATTTAATCGTAATAATCACTTTCGTTGTATTGATACTATCTATTTTGTTGGTAGAGTCTATAGTTATACAAATAGTACTTAATGTTATCGGTATTGCAGTCATAATTGCTTCAATAAACTATTCAAATGGCGGTAGTTCAGGTCTAGATGATAAGCGTTTAGAACTTATAGAGATGATGCAGTTTAAAAGAAACAGAATTGATTTAAATGAAAATGCTGAGAGTGAAGCGGAAAAAAACTTTAACCAAATTGTAAAAAGCTATCAAAAAGCATCACAGCAAGATACTGTAGTTGCAGGAGAGATGGTACTGCTTGCAGATAAAGTATCTAAAGGTGATTTTTCCGACAGGATTATCTCAGATTCTGATACACCTTATGTGCATGTTTTAAAAAATAGTCTTAATAATATGCTTGATAATGCAGAAAAAAACCTAGATAATGCAGTAGAAACACTAAAAGCATATGCTACAGGTGACTTTGCAAAAAGAAGCAATGTAAATGTTGAAGCAAAAATGGCTGAAGTGTTAAATAATATAAATTATTTAGGTCAAGCTCTTAACGATATGAAAGAAACTAATGACAACACAAATAAGCAGATAAAGGAGAGTGCAGAAGAATTAAACAATACTATCACTGAGATCACTGATACTAATATTGAAGAATTAAAGGGTATGATAGTAGATGCAGTTAATAGAATACATCATGTTTCTGACAATGAAAACCAAATGGTTGATTCTCTTCAAGAGTTAGTTGATAGTGCAAATGAAACTAAAGATATTTTGACAAATATAGGTGATATAGCAGAACAAACAAACTTACTTGCATTAAACGCAGCAATAGAAGCAGCCAGAGCTGGGGAGCATGGTCGTGGATTTGCTGTTGTAGCAGATGAAGTAAGAAAACTTGCTGAACGTACACAAAAAAGCTTGGGGGAAACAGCTGCTACACTAAATGTACTTATTCAATCGATTCATGACAATGCAGGTTCACTGCAAAGAAATGCCGTAGAAGTGAATGATATTTCTGATTACGTTGGAAATATTAACGACAAAATGGATGATATAATATCTTCATTAAATAGCTTAAATAACTAATTATACAATATAGGTTTATGAAGAGATAGTTAGGGGAACGACTTGTTAAAATGCAATCATGTCAATTATATAGGTAAGAAATATAATATATTAATTATTGAAGATGCTCAAACCATTAATAATTATATTTTCAAAACCTTAAGTAACATGGGTCATAGTTGTGATCAATCTTTCGAATTTTCTAAGGCACAATCATATTTAGAAGAGAAAGATTATGATTACGTATTATTAGATCTTAATTTACCATACTTATCAGGTTATGATTTATACAATGAAATAAGAAAGCTAACCGATGCTAAAGTAATGATATTATCAGCAGAAACAGATACTGAACAACGTGAAGCACTGTTTAAATTGGGAGTAGTCGATTATATTGTTAAAGATAACCACTTTAATGAAGCTGTAGAAGAATTAGGCAACATATTTTGTAAACTTGAACAAAATAATGATGCCACAATACTTGTTATAGATGATTCAAAATTTTTACAAATCAGTATAAAAAAGATTCTTAATGCCAGAAACTATAGGATAGTACCTGCTTATACAGGTGAAGAGGGCATTCAAAAGTTACATGAAAATGATGTAAATATGATCATTTTAGATATGGAATTACCTGATGCTAGAGGGTTGGATATTTTAAGAAAGATAAAAAAAGAAAAACATTTTTCTAATATACCTGTTATGATTTTATCAGGTACAAATAATCCAGAAACAATCAGGGACAGTTATAAAGCCGGTGCATTTGACTATATAAGTAAACCGTTTAATGTTGAAGAGTTAGTATTAAAAGTTGATATGTCAGTAGATGCTGATAGAAAAAATACTGAAATACTATGTAAACAGCAGCTTTTGAATGAATATAAGGATGCCGTAGATAGAAGTTCGATCGTTTCCAAAACTGACTTAAAAGGGATAATTACATTTGTAAATGATAAATTCGTAGAGATATCTGGTTATTCTAAAGATGAATTAATTGGAAAACCACATAATATGGTTAGACATCAAGATATGCCAAAAGAAGCTTTTAAAGATATGTGGGAAACTATCCAAAATAAAAAACCTTGGTATGGTAAAGTAAAAAACAGAAAAAAAGACGGTGGACATTATTGGGTTAATACTGTAATAAACCCTATCGTAGATTATGATGGAAAAGTAGTTGAGTATATTGGCATTAGAAGTGATATTACAGAGATGGAAGATATCAAAGAGGAATTAGAGCAAAATCTAAATATAACAAGTAAAAATTTCAGTGAAGCATATAAATTATCTAAAGAGTATGAAAGAGCAATTGACTCAAGTAATATTTTATCACGTACAGATATAAGTGGAAAAATAACATATGTGAATGATAAGTTTATAGAGATATCCGGTTATTCAGAAGATGAATTACTTGGCAATACACACAGGATTTTAAAACATCCAGATAATTCTGCACAAATATATAAAGAACTTTGGAAAACTATAAGTTCTGGAAAAGTTTGGAATGGTCAGTTAATGAACAGAACCAAAGATGGAAAGACTTATTATGTTGATTCATCTATAATCCCCATATTTGATGAAGCAGAAAATATTATAGAGTATTTAGCAATAAGACATGATGTTACAGATATAGTTACATTTCATCAAGAACTGGAAGATACTCAAAAAGAAGTAATTCATAAAATGGGTGAAGTTGGTGAAAGTCGTTCTAAAGAAACAGGTTACCATGTTAAAAGGGTGGCTGAATATTCAAAGCTATTGGCAATGCTAGCTGGACTTGGAAAGAAAAATTCAGAGTTGTTATACTCAGCTTCACCTATGCACGATATAGGAAAAGTAGGTATACCCGATTCTATACTTAAAAAACCAGGAAAACTAACTGACAAAGAATGGATAATCATGAGAAGTCATTGTGGTGCTGGTTATAATATATTAAAAAAATCAAAGCGTCCAATTTTAAAAGCAGCTGCAATTGTTGCATACAGACACCATGAAAAATGGGATGGTACAGGTTATCCAAAAGGTTTAAAGGGTGAGGATATACATATATTTGGTAGAATAACTGCTATCGCAGATGTATTTGATGCTTTAGGAAGCCACAGGGTATATAAGAAAGCTTGGGAGCTTGATAAAATTTTAGATCTTTTTAGAGAAGAAAGAGGAAAGCATTTTGATCCAAAGTTAGTTGATATATTTTTAGATAATATAGATAAATTTTTAGTTATAAGGGATAAATACCAAGAATCTTAAGAATGAAACTACTTGAGTATTATTTAATATTATCAAAAAACCAGTAAAAACCCATAATTAAACCTGGTGTTTTCTGGTATTTTTGATCAAACATAAACTCTTTAGCTTCACTAACAGGGATGTAAATTACCTCAATATCTTCATCATGAAGCCCACCGCCGTTATTTACCTGCATATTGTCATCACACTCTGCATAGTAAAGTGTTTGCCTAGTTCCGCTTATACCAACACTTGTATAAAAAGATGTGATCTCTTTGATTGAGCGTGAGTCTATATCGTAACCACATTCTTCAAGAACTTCCTCTTTAGCTATCTCTACTTTTGGTTTGTCTTTATCGACAATACCTGCACAAAGCTCATATGTTACACCATTTGTTTTATTTGCATTTAGCACAGGTATTCGCATCTGTTTTACAACTACAAATGCGTCCTTATCTTTATTGTACAAAATGATCGAGACACTGTCATGGCTTAAAACAGCTTCCCATACTTTTTTCTCACCCTTATATGTATAGTCAATTTTCATAGGTTTTATAAACTTTGGATTATCTAGTTTTCCTATGTTTTCTATAGTTGTAAATTTATTCACAATTTACCCCGTCATAAAAGTAGCATACTCTATCTGGTTTAGGCTCTTTTATAAATTTAGTAAAGTTTTCAAGGTGTATATTTAAACTCTCATCGTAGTTTTTCTTAAGTTGCAAAAACTCTTCTTTCTTTTTACCTTTTAGTTTAGTAGTAGTAACTTGAACTACACGAAGAGGATTTACCGCACGTCCATGTTTATACAAACCAAAGTGAAGGTGTGGACCAGTTGATAGACCTGTACTTCCTACATAACCAATTGTATGACCTTTTTTTACATACTTACCTTTGTGTATGCCTCTGCGGAAAGATTTCATGTGAGAGTAAAGTGTTACATAACCATCAGAGTGTCTTATTTTTATTAAGTTTCCGTAACCGCGAGTATAGCCTTTAAATATAACTCTTCCGCTTCCAGCTGCTACGATCGGTGTCCCGCGGCGTGCTGCATAGTCAACACCTAAATGGGCACGGTATTTTTTGAGTATTGGGTGAAAACGTCTTTTTGTAAAGTACGAAGATATACGTGCATTTTTAACTGGACGTGCAAGTAAAAAACCTTCAACTTCATGACCTTTTGAGTTGTAATATCTGTCATCTTGTGTATTGTGGTAAATATAGTGTTGTTTACCGCGCATCTCAATCATTGCAGCTTTTAAAATCGGCATAGAGAATGGCTCTCCCATGCGGTACTTTTGATCATACATCATGATCAATGTATCACCTTTACGAAGATCTCTTTTAAAGTTTAGGGAATATCTGTAGTTAGCTACAAAGATTTGAGCAAGTTTTTTACTTCCTGTTGCTTTGATAATGTCGTAGTAAGGAGAGTTGTTTATCTTCAGTACAAAAGCTTCACGTTTTGTTTCACTGACAATAGGTATAACCTCAAAGTGGTATTCACCGTTGTGTTTATATAAGTGGATTTGTAGTTCGTCATTCATAGGAATGAGAGTTTGTACAACTTCACCATCATCTTTTTTAACAACTTGACAGTTTGTACCTGCACGAACCTCTTCCAAAAGCTTTTGATCATCTTTGTCTAGATCGTAGTAAAGCTCTTGAACAGGTAGCTTGTGTTGCTCTAGAAACATAAGGTAAGATACACCGTCGGGCCATCTAAAAGAATCTACTTTAGAGCCAAAAAGTGTTGTAATTAATATAAAAAATAGTATTGATATACGAAACAAAAATTAAACCTGTAAAAATTATTTTTGTAACCTTATCAAAAATTAGCTTAGTTGCGATATAATCGCAATAAAATTATAAAAAGAAGTTAGATGAAGTATATTTTTACGTTAATGTTTTTATTGTCGTCCATTTACGGTTCTGTTTTAAAATCAACTATTGCAAGTGTAGATCATGAAAATGACACAGCTACTATGAAAGTTGAAAAGATAGACGTAGGAATGAGTGGATTTGTTGTTCATAAGTTAGATAAAGATCACTCAAGTATTGTAAAAAGTGCAGTTGTAGAGAGTTTTAAAGACAGTGTAGCTGTTTTAAAACTAAGTGATTTTGAAGACTTGAGTAATACTGCTTTACCATCTGGTAAATGGATTATAAAAGAGGGTGATACTGTAATCATGGCTTTTGGTTACAAAAGAGCACTGCTTATTGCACCGACTTCTGAAATTTATAACAAAATAACAAAAAGCGCATCAGATATTCAATGGCTTCATCCTGATATTTTTGCGACTATTTTATCAATTAACGGTCATCCTACACCTTTAAAAGAAGATTTTGATCATATGACTTCATCTTCATATATAGGCTTAATTTTTATCTATTTAGACTCAAAACTATATACTTTGGATGCTAAAAGCTTTAAAATACTTCATACATCAGATGTTTCATTAGAACAAAAGAAAGATATGCTGCCTTTTTACAGCCGTGTAGAAGAGATAGACGCAAACTGGTTTGGTGAGGGTAGTGATGAACTTGAAGATTATGAACCTCATTATTATGAACTTTTAATAGAATATAATCCTGAAGATGAAACACTAAAAAAAGCTTATGAAGCTTATGAAGAAAATAACAAAGAGACAGAGGAGTAAAAGATGGATGCAAAACACATAAAACATTTTGAAAGTATAGTTGGAAATGATAATGTTTACAGTGATAAAGCACATTTAATCGCATACTCTTATGATGCTACACGTGAGAGATTTGAACCTGATGCTGTAATTTTTCCAAGAAGTGAAGAAGATATCTCTGCTATTTTAAAATATTGTAACGAGCATAAAATAGTGATTGTACCACGCGGAGCTGGAAGCGGTTTTACTGGCGGTGCACTTCCTAGTAACGGCGGTATCGTGTTAGCTATGGAGAAACATATGAATAAGATCTTAGAGATTGATCTTAAGAATATGGTTGCAGTAGTTCAGCCTGGTGTTGTAAATATGGAACTTCAGCGTGCAGTAGAAGAGGTTGGTCTTTTTTATCCGCCGGATCCTGCAAGCCAAGACTACTCTACAATCGGTGGAAACGTTAGTGAAAATGCAGGCGGAATGCGCGCTGCAAAATATGGGATCACAAAAGATTATGTAATGGCTACTCGTGCAGTACTTCCAAACGGTGATGTTATTAAAGCTGGTAAAAAGACTATCAAAGATGTAGCAGGTTACAATATAAGCGGTATCTTGATAGCTAGCGAGGGTACGCTTGCAGTTCTTTCTGAGATCACACTTCGTCTGATTCCAAAACCTAAAATGACAAAAACTGCTATGGGAATATTTCCAACAGTTAACGATGCTATGGAAGCTGTTTATAAAACTATGGCAAGCGGTGTAACACCGGTTGCTATGGAATTTTTAGATAATTTGACTATACGTGCTGTTGAGCAGACTTTTAACAAAGGTTTACCTGTAGATGCAGGTGCACTTCTTGTAACTGACGTTGATGGAAACTTAGAAGATGATCTAAACTTCCAGCTTGCTCAGATTGAGAAAGTTTTCTTTGAAAATGGATGTACTGAGTTTAAAATTGCTAAAGATGATAAAGAAGCTGCAGATATTTGGTTCGCACGTCGTAACGCTTCACCTGCATTAAGTGTATATGGAAGTAAAAAGCTAAATGAAGATGTGACGGTTCCTCGTGCAGTTTTACCTGAACTACTTGAAAAGTTTTATGCCATAGCTGATAAGTATCAAATCAATATACCTTGTTTTGGTCATACAGGTGATGGAAACGTACATACTAACGTAATGGTTGATGGAAGCGATCCTGAACAGGTTAAAATAGCTTATCAGGCTATTGAAGAAGTTTTCCAAGCTACGGTTGATCTAGGTGGTACGCTAAGTGGTGAACATGGAATAGGGCTTGCAAAAGCTCCATATATGGGTATGGCATTTACAGACGAGGAGATGGCTCTATTTAAGTCTATCAAAATGGCATTTGACCCAAACAACATTTTAAACCCTTCAAAAATGGGGCTTAACTAAAGCTAAGTTATGTTTGCTTTAGTAAAGAAATTCTACAACATTGTTTTAGATAAGGAGCTGTCTTTACATGCAGCTTCTTTGAGTTTTTATACAATATTTTCAATAGTACCTTTACTTTTAATACTTATGAGTATTGTCTCATATTCCGATCTTTTTTTGCAGATCTATAAAGAGATTCAAAACCTTATAGTAAGTAACTTTTTACCAGTGAATCATGAACTTATTATGAGTTATCTGGATAAGTTTTTAGAACACTCTTTAGAGATGAGTCTATTTAGTTTTGTTCTTCTTCTCATATCATCATTATTGTTTTTTCAAAACTATGAATATGTAGTAAATAATATATTTGAAGCCAAACAAAGAAGTTTTTTAGAGACTCTTTGTATTTATGTGCTGATCATTATAATAACACCTCTCTCTTTAGGTGCAACATTTTATATATCTGTTTATTTAGCTGGTGCAATTGAATCGCATTCTTTAACATCAGGGATAGATATTTTGCCTTTAATTCCATATGTGATTATTTTACTTTTGTTTTTTATATTATTTAAATTATCTGCAAATGTAAAGGTTAGTTTTAAAGCTGCGGCTTTAAGTTCATTAGCTGTGACTACAGTATTTAGCATAGCCAAAAACATGTTTATATATTATGTATTTATAAACCATTCATACAATACACTTTACGGCTCTTTTTCTATTTTAATGTTTCTCTTTTTATGGGTATATATTTCATGGTTTATATACCTACAAGGTCTTAACTTTTGTAACTATATAAACAAAAGAGATCTTTAGATGAATTTAAAATGGATATATGAATGTGAAAACGTTGACTGGGATGAGCTTTCACATCTTTACAAAATAGCTCCCCTTGGAGATAAAAAAGCAGATGATCTAAAAACAGTTTTTACAAATAGCAGATACAAGTGTTTTGTGTATGATGGTGCAAAAATTATAGGTGTGGGCAGAGCATTGGCTGATGGTGTAGATGCTTCATACATATGTGACGTGGCAATTGATCCAGGTTATCAAGGGCATGGGATCGGCAAAGAGATAGTAAGTAAACTTGTTGAGTTCAGCAAAGGACACAATAAAATAATTTTATATGCAAACCTAGGAAAAGAGCCGTTTTACGCAAAACTAGGGTTTGCTAAGATGAACACCGCTATGGCTATTTTTAAAAATCAAGAACGGACTTTGGAAGTTGGTTTGGTTAGTGAGATGGTTTCAGATAAAAAGTAGTGCTATTATTATAGAGTATAATACTTGTAATATTTAGTAAAATGTAGTATTTATTAGGAGAGTATATTGATACCAGATGTTAATCCTAGTGCCATCAATAATAATGAAGCAATATTTATTTGGTTAGATATATTAGGATTTTCTGAAGCATTGGAAGATGAAAGAGCTTATAATAAACTAAATAAATTATTAAATAGCTTTAAAACAACATTCTTAAGCAAAAAAAGCTATGGTTTGAAAGTTATTTCTGATGGTATAGTTTTAAAAATTGGTTCAAAAAACTATAATGATATTCGTGAAATATTTGAAGAGATCGCAATAAAACAATTTCAATTTATACTTAAAGAAGAATATTTTATTCGGGGTGGTATAGCTGTTGGTAGTCATTTTAATACTAAAGAAGATGATGAAGATTTTTTGATGATGGGTAATGGGCTTTCTCGTGCAGTTAAAATGGAAGAAAAAGTGGTACACCATGCAATTATAGGAACAGATAATAAGACAATTGAACAAATACGTTTCATTTGTGGATTAGAGGTTGAAGAAGAATTATTTGGACTAAATAAAACAGTAAATGAAAATGGAGACACACTATATTTTATCGACTATCTTCAAAAAGATATTGAGTTAGAAAATATGTTACATAGTAAATTGAATTATTACAAAGAAAATCCGAAAATTCAAAAAAAATATCTTTGGATATACAGATATTATATCAATAAATTTGGGAGTACTGACAGACCTTTTGAAGATGTACTTGGAGTATTATTATG
This sequence comes from Sulfurimonas sp., assembly GCF_041583195.1. Lineage (NCBI taxonomy): Bacteria > Pseudomonadati > Campylobacterota > Epsilonproteobacteria > Campylobacterales > Sulfurimonadaceae > Sulfurimonas > Sulfurimonas sp. Next base: position 209,141 of record NZ_JBFHGL010000001.1, on the reverse strand, counting down.
ACTTATATAGATTTACACCTTGAAAAACTGGATAGTAATGAACAATCAAGACAATTTAAATTTTATGAAATATTAGAGCAATCCAACTGCAATGTTATTGTTGTATTAGGTGCCCCTGGTAGTGGCAAATCATCTATTCTAAAAATGTATCAGGAAAGTAACCAAGAATCAGTAGATATTTATAATGTTAAAAATTTTATTGACTTGGAAAAAACTACTACAAAACCTATTTTGTTTTTAGATGGACTAGATGAGTTTAGGAATACATCTAGTGATAAAGTATTTGTCATTGAAAAGTTAGGTTCTAAAATATCATCACTCAAAAATACAAAAGTGATAATTTCATGTAGAGAAATGGATTGGTATGGAGAAGATGATAAAAACGCTTTAAGAGATGAAATAAATAAAGAAGTAGAGATATATCGGATTCTCCCATTAAACTATTCACAACAGCTTGAATTAGCAACAAAGATGCAGATTGATAACCCTGAAGAATTTGTAGAGAGTTTATCTGACAAAGGATTAATAAGTAATCCACAAATGTTTGTAATGATGGCAGATTTATATATTAAAAATCCAAAACTTAAAATTGCTGGCAAAAGTGAGTTGTATAAAGAGTATACTAAATATACAAGGGAGAATAACCCACGATACAAAAGAAATAAGATTAATACTTTAAGTGAGGAAGAAACATTCAAATTTGGAGGTTATCTAGCGACTTTCTATATTTTTTCTAGTATCGATCTGTTTAATGAAACAATTCTTGAAAGTATTGCCACAACAGATTTTCCACTGGATAAACTCAATACCATTTTAAACACTAAACTTTTTACGGAACATAAGTTTAGTCATAGAACAATAGCCGAATTTTTAGCAGGGAATTATCTTGCAAACAATGTTTTAAATAGTTATGTTGGACTTAACGTCAAAAGGATTAAGAGCTTATTTACAGATAGTAATAAAATTCCAACTGAATTAAGAGGAACATATGCTTGGCTTTGTTCTATAAGTAAAAACCATGAACTTATTGCAGTTGATCCTTATTATCAAGCTATTCATGGAGATAATGCATTGTTTGATGTTGAACAGAAAAAAGAGATAATGAAAGACATTAAACAATATGCTCAAACAAGTCCATATTTTTATAAGTTTAATCACAAGTTAGATTTACAAGGTTTTTATGATTCAAGATTAGAAGAATTTTTTATTCAAGAATTAAATGATGAATTAACATTTAAAAGTCACTATATATTTTTTATATGTTCTGTTCTTGAGGGTGCAACAGAATTTGGAATTAATCTACGAAAGAGCATAAAGGCAAAAATTCTTGATAGTTCAATAGCAGATTATTACCGAGATAATCTTATCGAAGTACTAAATAATGAAGATGATTTTTTGGTTGAAGTTCTCGATAAAATTAAAAATAATGAATTAGACGATGAAAATGATCGGATAAAAGAAGCTATATTAAGAAAGCTTTATCCCACAATAATAACGCCTGAAAGTGTAGTTCAGTATCTTAAAACGTATTCATCAAAAGAAATTATGAGTTACTGTTATTTTCTTGAAGATACACCATATGAAAAACAAAGACAATTAGTTGATGAGATACATCAATTTAGTTTACATAAGAAAGATAATAATCAACAGTTAATTATTAAAGATACTATCAAACATTTTGTGGATTTGTATTTTCTAAATACAGTTCTTAAATTTGATGAAGAGTTAAATGCAGAAGAAATTTATAAAATATTGAAATATTTTAAATCTAAATATTACAAAGATTTTGAATCAATTGACTTTGATAGCTTTTCATGGCGATTAACAGATGGACAATATGACGAAAAAATGCAAAGACTTGCAAACGAGCTTTTTAAATTCTATATTAAAGATGAACTAACGCATACTAAAGAAGAACGTTTTAGATTTTTTAATTTTCAGTATTTTTTTAATTTAAAAAATCCAAATAATCAATATGAAACCTTATTGAGCTTTTTATCTTTTGATATAGATATGGAAATAAACAAAACACTTTTACTGGATGCCGTATCATATGCTCCAAGAGATGAAGAAAAAAACATAATCCCATTAGTTGAACTGCAAGCTAAAGCAAAAGAATTTGGATTAGAAAGAGAACTTGAGATGCGGTTAAATCCTCCTAAAGCAGAATGGGAAATTGAGGATGAAAAACGAATAGAGAAGCAAAGAAAAAAAGAGCAAAAAGAACTTGAAGATAATGAAGAACATTTTGCAAAAAAAAGTGATGAAGAGATACAAAAATCATTTAATGATTTACATTGGTTTAGTAAATTTGTCTATTTTGAAAGAGAAAAAAAAGAGTTAAAATTTATCACTCAAAAGACCTATGAACGACTCAAAGAACTTTTAAGAACATCAATATTTAATGAATGGATTGAGCCTGAAATATTAACTATTAAACACTTGGCTCAAAATAAGAGTAATAAACGAAATATCGACACGATGTATTATGCCGCATTAGCATTAAATAATGATAATAATGAAATTGTTGAAAAAATAAAAGATGAGAGTTTTATAAAGTATCTATATATTATTTCTTTATTATCAAGTAATGTTGGAAATATTAAAAGAGCTGATTTTCATGAAAAAGTTGATAATGCTTTTGCTCTTGCTACACAAAAAGAATATATTCGTATTTTGGTATCGAACTATATTCCTAAAGTTGAAAACTTAATGATGAAATATATAGAAAATGAAACAGATATTAAGTCTCTTAAAACTTTAGCTATGACTAATGATTACAATCAAAGAGGTTTTAAAGACTCATTTATTGATGAGTTTTTGAGTGTATTCAACTTTAATATTTCGCAAGAAGATTTGACACAATTAAAATTATATTCTGACGATTCAAATAAAGTAATAATAGAAGTTCTTGAATGTTTTACAGGTAAAGAATGCAAAGAATTTTCAATGAAAATGGCAATTGCTATGCATGGTGTATTTTCCCATAACAATTTTGAGATTTTTAAGCTTTATCCAAATCCAAAAAAAGTTTCAGCCGTGAGTAAAATGATGCTAGCGTTTAATACAGAAGAGTCAATAAAAAGTGTAAATGGTATACAATCAAGCAAAAATATATGTGCAAGTTTTTTAACCAATCAAGTTTTAAAAAGGTTTATGTTAGAGGAATGCGAGGAATTACTTAAAGAGCATGAAAACGATATTTGGACTAACAAAATAAAGAATGCAATAGATGAAAAAAAACAATCTAAAATGGATGCTCAAGGATATGGACACTATTCAATTGAATATGTTAAAGATTTTTTATTAAAAAAGTCAATTGTTTCTGAAAAAGACTTTTTTGAGGATGTTTGTATCAAATTAAATGATTTAGTAAATACTATACAGATGAATAGAGATAATGAAAAAGATAAGTTTTATAATGTAACACAACCAAAAGATGAAGAGTCGTGTAGAGATATTTTGCTAAACGATTTAAAAAAATATAATAATGAATTGGTACTAACACGTGAAAAATATGAAAAAGCTAATAAACGTGTTGATCTAAATATAAAGTATAAAAACAATGATCGTTTTGAGGTTCAAGTAGAGTGTAAAAAAGATAAAAATCAAGAGTTACTTGCAGGAATAGAGGAACAATTAATTAAACAGTATCTGTATGAATCATCAAATATTCAATATGGAATATATTTTATTTTTTATTTTGCTGAGATAAAACAAACACCAAAACAACTTTTAGAAGAATTAAAAAATAAAATACCTAGTAATTATAAAAATAAAATTGAAATCATTTTACTTGATTTAAGAAAATAAGGGATAAAAAATATGATCACAGATTTCTCAACACTAAACGAATCAAAAAAATACTCCATCATGAGCAATACGATCTTCCCTCGTCCGATCGCTTGGATAACTACGGAGGATGAAGGCATAGTAAATCTAGCACCATTTAGTTACTTCGCACCTTTAAGCTCAGAACCTCCACTTGTGATCGTATCTATTGGGCACAAAGAAAACGGTGAGCCTAAAGATACTCTTGCTAACATTATGAAAAGTGGAGTATGTACTATCAACTTTGCTCATAAAGAGCTTTTGGAAGAACTTAAAAACTCAGCAGAAGCTTTACCAAAAGATGAAAGTGAATGTGAAAAATTTAATATCAAAGCAAAAAAGGTTTTAGAAATTTTTCCACCTATGGTTGCAGATGCAAAGTGTGCTTTGTTTTGCGAGTATGTAAAAAGTGTAGATATAGGTAGTAGGTTCGAGCCTATAATACTAAAAATAAATCATATTTACATAGCAGATGAAAACATTGATGAAAAAAATCATATCCATTTGGAAAACATAGGAAGAGTAGGTATGGAGTATTTAATAGATAGTACGAGAGTTAAATAACATGACACCTGCTATACGTTTACTGAAAAAGCAAAAAATTCCGCATACTGTTCACGAGTATAAACACGACACCAGTGTAAGCTCTTACGGTGAAGAGGCTGCACAGAAAATGGGAGTGCAGGCAGGCAGAGTTTTTAAAACTTTGGTAGTTCAAAGTGACAAAATGTTGGCGGTTGGGATCGTTCCGGTGTCTTCAAAACTGAGTCTGAAAAACATGGCAAAAGCACTTGGAGTGAAAAAAGTTGCGATGGCTGATCCAAAAGATGTTGAAAACGCAACGGGATACATTTTAGGCGGAGTTAGTCCGCTGGGACAAAAAAAGAGACTAAAAACTGTTATAGATGAGAGTGCATTTGAGTATGATAGTGTCTTTGTCAGTGCAGGAAGACGAGGTCTTGAAGTTGAACTCTCAGCGTCTGATTTGAAAAAACTTCTTCAAGCTGTTTATGCTGAAATAGCAGGTTTATAAACTCTATTTTGTAAAATCTACTATCTCACCGTTAAGCGATTTAAAAAATGATATGATTTTTTCAATTTCAATATCACTTAGATCTATTCTAAGTTGGTGTAAGCCCATCATTTTTACTGCTTCTTTTAGCTCTTTTATCTCGCCGTTATGAAAATATGGTCCAGTTTTTACGACATTTCTAAGTAGCGGTACCCTAAAATATCCTTTGTGTTTTCTTGAACCCGTAAAACCGCCTATGTTCTCAAACGGAAAAGCTACACCGGTATTGTTTTTATGACACTCATCGCAAGATAAAGAACTAGTAGAAGAAAAGCCCTCTTTTAAAATTTTCATATCACTATTTTGTATTTGCGATTCTAAAGAATTATTATATTTATTTAAAAGTGTTTTGATCTCATTAGGTTTTTTCATACTCCATATGGTGTGGTAAGAGAGAGGAAATTTTCTTATCGCTTGACCACCAAAACCTATACCGTTATGACAACCTACACAACCTTTTGTTATAAAAAGTTCCATACCGTCTTTTTCATTCTGCGAAAGCTTCTCAAAGTACCCTAGTAAAAAATCATCATATCTGCCTCTTGTGACCAAAGTTTTTTCATACGAAGATATAGCTTCTGCAATCTTATCAAATGTAATATCTTGTGTGCTAAATGCATTTTTAAACATATTTATATACGCTTTATTTTCAGATATTCTTTTTTCAGCTAAAGGCGGAGTTATAGACATCTCAAAAGGTGCTTGAAGTGGTCCTTTGGCTTGATTTTCAAGCGTTTCACTTCTGCCATCCCAAAAAAACTTTTTTGAAAATGCAGTGTTTAAAACAGTTGGAGTATTTAAATGAAAGGGGTTTTCTTGACTTTTATGCCCTATTGCCGTTGGTTTGGCATCTGCACCACCAAGATTAAAGTTGTGACAAGATGCACAGCTTATATCTTTGTTTAACGAGAGGTTTTTATCAAAGAAAAGTTTTTTACCTAAGATAATTTTATCTTTACTAAGATCGTTAACACTTGAATTTAAATCTTTTAAGAGGGTTTCAAAATCTTGTGCTACAGGTTTCAAACCGCTCTTATAAGCGAGTTCAACCAGTTTTAAATCTTCCAATGAGAAAAGATTGATTGTTAATAATATTAATATGATGTATTTCATTATGAACTCCTTCTTTTAATTTACAAATCATAATAGATATAGATTTTTATTTATGTGACCGGGATCACACATAAAAAAAATAGATGTTGATATATTTTTATAATCATTAATATATAGGAGAATTGCTATGAAATATTTTTTAGTGGGCGGTTTTGGATTATTGGTACTTGTACTTGTGTCAAAAGTTTTTGTAGTGTTAGGTTTGATCAATTTGGAAACTTTCTCTTCAGAAGCAAGGATAAAACAAACTAAGGTTGAGCAAATTAATGAAAAAAAGCTTCAAACTATCGGTAAGCAGACTTATGAAGTTTTTTGTTCATCTTGTCATGGTATGGATGGAAAAGGTAACAATGGTAAAGCTCATAATCATACCAAAAGAATTGCGAAAAAAACAGTACTAGATATTATAAAAAACGGCTCTAACAATTTTAAAACAATATATCCATCAGGTATGCCATCTGGTTTAGTAAACGAAATGGAAGCCCAAGAGGTTGCGACATATGTTGCAAACGGTATGAAGACTAAAAAACCAAAAGCTTGGAGTGTATGTGCATCTTGTCACGATGAAAGCGGAGAGGGAATATTGTATGTAGCTCCAAATATAAAATACTATAGTGACGAGCTAGTATTAACCGTATTAAAAAATGGTAAAAAAGGTGTAATAGGCACTATGCCGGACTCTTTTGCAGATAAACTTTCGGAAATACAGATAAAAGCGCTTGCAAACTATATAAGAAGTATACAAAAATAAACTTGTGTGATTCAGATCACTGAGTAGTTTTTTGTTTTGTTCTAAACTTCTTTTTACATTCATTAATAAAGGAGAATAAAATGAATAATATAAATAAATTCATAGGCGTAATGTTTATAACAATGCTTATGGCTTTTAACTTACAAGCGGACGAGTCTAAACGTCTTTTAATCTCACTATCATCAGGTGATTTTAAATCAAGCGGTAGCGGAGTGGCTATTGCAAACGCTATGCAGGATGCAGGTGTAAAAACTGTTGTTTTTATTAACTCAAACAGTGTTAAATACGCACTGAAAAATGGTAAGCAAGAAAAATTTGGACCTACAAACAGCACTATAAAAGATATGTTGTCATCTTTGGTAAAGAAAGGTGGAGCCGTAGTTATATGCGGTATGAATGCAAAATTTCAAGAAGTTCAAGCGAAAGATGTAGTAAAAGGTGTTAAAATTATAGGTGGCTCTCAAGCATATGGTGCTCTGTTCGCACCAAATACGCAAACATTGTCTTTTTAAAAAATATGGTTAAACCGCTTTGGTTTAGCCAGTAAATATAGAGGGGATAACGATGGATCTATTTGAATATGAGTTTTTTAACGATATAAAAAAAGAGGATAAAGAGAGAATTGAAAAAAGTTCTAAATTTATATCCCTTCCTATCGGTTCACAACTTTATTATGAAGGTGATATCAATCAGGATATATTGTTTTTAAAACAGGGAAAAGTTAAGGTCTACATAACTCCTGAAAATATTGACAAAGGTGAAGTTACACTTTATTATATATCTGCCGGTGAACAATGTTTAGTAAATACCTTTAGTACAGTTACTCAAACTCCGACTTTGGCTTCTGCAGTCGTAGATGAATCTATTGAGGGCTGGCTGATACCAAAAGAGGATGTCTTATGGCTTATTAACAACTCTCAAAGTTACAGAAATTTTAAAATAGAGTTATGTGGAGAGAGACTTGGAATAGTAATGGATCTGATTAAGTCTATTAAGTTTGACCAATTAGATCAAAGGTTGTTAAATTGGCTCTATGTGCAAGGAAAAAATACTATAAAAATCACACATGAAAAGATAGCAAATATTTTGGGTGTTTCAAGGGAAGCAATTAGCAGAAACCTAAAAAAACTTGAAAACTCTGGTAATATAAAACTTTCCCGCGGATCTATAACGCTGCTTTAGAAATAAATAAGTATAAAAAAAGAGATATAGATTCTAAAAATAATACAAAAAGTATATATTTTTTAAATACACTTGCAAATGAAAATAATATATGCAAAATTAGGTAGATAAAACTAATATTTACAATATATCCTACTTCTGATAGAGTTAAAAAACTGGTAAGCATAGAATCAAAAATATCTCCTAGCCCTATAATGTGTATAAGTATACTTAGAGGATAAAAGAGAGTAAACAGTGTTGTCCAGAGTATTGAGAGTGGATGATATAAACTAAAGTTTCCAAACAGCACAAGTGAAAAAGGAAGCATTGTAAGATATACCCAAAAAGGGATGAGTGTAAACTGCCACACTTTGTTTATATGTTTGAAATGGATGAGAAATAAAAATATATAAAATACTCCGCTAACACTCAGCCAAAATCCTATGCTGAAAAATAGTCTTGGAAATATACAAAGCAGTAGGATAACTGTTAAAAGAAGTGTCTGCATAGAGATTATTTTATATCCCCTATCATAAAGAAAAAATCCAATTATCAGCATTGCATAAGCTCGAAGAAGAGATGGTGGTGAATCTAAAAACAGCAGATAAACCAAAAGAGTAATACTTATAAATATAAACGAATCTACTTTGTAACTTCTATATGGAAAATATTTTTGTTGTAAAAACTTGTAAGGAAATTTGAATAAAAAGAACAATACAGCTGCAAGTACTCCAAGATGAAAACCGCTAATAGCAAGAAGATATGACACTCCTAAGTTTGAAAAAATTTTTTGTAGATCTGTCGGAAGGGGAGTAGCTGTATAGAGTGCTTGGTAGATCGAAGCTATATTTTTGTCTTTATGTAGTTGTGCAATGTATGTATTTAGGCTTTCTCTGAGAGATATATGTTTATCGATATTTAAAACTTTAGAATAAGCGTAAAAGTAGGTCATATATTCATAAAAGTTTATCTCACCTGCAAATATTTCAAGTTTTAGTTTTTTATTTTTAACATTAGGAAAATTTTTATTAACTGAGGTATAAAAATAAAAACCTTGATCAGATTTTAGTTTTAGAACTTGATACTTTTTAGATTTAGAATTTTTAGTTTGTTTTGTTTGTTTTGTTTTAGTGTATTGTTTGACAACTTCAGCATCTACAAGAGCGCTATCAAATCTTGTAAGATTTTTATAGTTGTTGTATTCTATAAGGAGTGCATAAAAAAGGATGAATAAACAGATGCCAAGAAAGGCTAAAAACTCTTTTTTAGTATTAAAGAGTTCTATCCTTTGTAGTTGCATCTACAATGTCGGCATTGAGATTGAGTCGTTTTGAGCAGGCTCAGGAATGTCACCGACATCCATATTTGCAGATTTTGTATCGACAGTTTCAAAAGCTGTCTCAATAACTCTTGGACTAGGTTCAACAAACCTTGTAAGTTTTTTCTGAAATACAAGTTTAACATGCCCTGTAGGTCCATTACGCTGTTTACCGATAATGATCTCAGCGTCTTCTTCCTCTTTTTCAACGTATGTAGGTATAAACTCTTTACCTTCAGCTTTGGCAGCTTTTTCACGCTCTTTTTCCTCTTTGTAAAGGTAAACGTCATCACGGTAAACAAATAGGATAATATCCGCATCCTGCTCAATCGAACCAGACTCACGAATATCGCTTAGCATAGGACGTTTGTCGTTACGAGCCTCAAGACCACGGTTAAGTTGTGAGAGTGCAATGATCGGTATGTTTAGCTCACGTGCAAGCATTTTAAGTCCACGTGAGATTTCAGATACTTGAAGGTGTCTGTCTTGGTTTCCGATTCCCTGCATAATTTGAAGGTAATCGATCACGGCAATCTCGATCTCAGGATGCTGATTTTTCAGTTTACGCAGTTTTGAGCGAAGCTGGTTAATGTTGATACTACCCTGATCGTCAACAAATAGTTTAGCAGAGTTCATCTTGTCAATTGCACCGCCAAGACTAGTCCACTGATCATCACTCATATCACCAACACGTAGTTTTTGTAGTGGTATAGATGTCTGAATAGATAGAAGCCTTAACATCAACTGCTCAGCCGGCATCTCTAAAGAGAAAAAAGCCACACCTTTACCTGCTGTGATTATAGAGTTTACTGTATTTAGTACAAAAGATGTTTTTCCCATCGCAGGACGAGCAGCGATAATAACCAAATCACCCTTACCAAAACCAGTGGTCATCTTGTTTAGCTCGTTAAACCCTGTATCTACACCAACTAAAACTGAGTTACCTCTAGCTTTCATCTCTTTGATGTACTCCATAGTATCAAAGGTCATTTGAGGTGAGTCTTTAAAGTCACTTGTCTGATTATCTTGCGTAATGTCGTATAGTTTTTTCTCAACTATATCAACTACTTCCGCAGATGGAAGTTCCTCTTCAACAGTTACGCGTTTGATCTCTGTAGTTAGAGTAAGAAGATGGCGTTTTAGAGATTTGTCTTTGATCTCTTCAACATATGCTTTTGTGTTTGAGATTGGGTTGGCTGATAATATTTCAAGCATAACCTGCTCATCAAACTTTTTAACTGCCACAAGCTCTTTTTTTATAAACTCTTCATCGATCGGCTGATCTTTTTGTAAAAGCTTCATCATAGCGTTAAATATATCTTGGTGCGCAGGAAGATAAAAATCATCTACTTTTAGTGCAGTGCTTAACTCGTCAAACTGAGCTGGTTCAAATACGATTGAACTTAAAATACTTCTCTCAAAAGCCAGATTATATAAGTTTTCTTGCATTAATTATCTTCCTCTTTTTTTGCCATCTCTTCAACCTCATGGACAAACTTGTCAACAAGCTCTTTCTCATCCAAGTTTGCTACAACTTCACCCTTAACCATTACAAGACCTTTGCCTTTTCCATACGCTATAGCCACATCAGCATGAGCGGCTTCACCTATGGCGTTTACAACACATCCCATTACTGAAACATTTAGCGGTGCTTTTATATGTTTGGTACGCTTTTCAATCTCACTTACCGCACTTACAAGATCAGCTTCAATTCTTCCACATGTAGGGCACGAAATGATGTTAAGACCGTCTTTTGCAGCACCGCTGTCTTTAAGTATTGCGCGAGCTACATTGATCTCTTCTTCAAGCTCACCTGTAATACTTACACGCATAGTATCGCCTATACCATCAAGTAAAAGTGCACCAAGTCCGATTGAACTTTTAACCGTAGCGTGAAACAAAGTTCCAGCTTCTGTAACACCCAAATGAAAAGGGTAGTTGTTTTTTGGTCTTAACATTCTGTATGCATCAACTGTACGCTGAACATCAGAGGCTTTTAGAGATACTTTTATATCTTCAAATCCTAAGTCTTCTAGGTATTTTATATTGTACTCGGCTGAAGCTACCATACCCTCTGCACTTTGACCGTATTTTGCATCAAACTGCTTTTCAAGACTTCCTGCATTTACACCAATGCGGATCGGAAGATTTCTCTCTTGACAGGCTTTTACAACCTCTGCTACTTTTTCTTTAGAACCTATGTTTCCTGGATTAATACGAATACAGTCAACAACTTCTGCAGCTACAAGAGCTAACTTATGGTTAAAGTGTATATCTGCAACAAGAGGTAGTGAGATCTGCTCTTTGATCTCTTTAAGTGCCAGTGCATCTTCCATATCTGGTACCGCACAACGGACGATATCACACCCTGCAAAGTGCAGACGGTTGATCTGCTCAACTGTCTCTTTAACATTAGAAGTTTTAGAATATGTCATAGACTGTACGCTTATAGGCGCATCACCACCAACAGCAACATCACCGACATATATTTTTTTAGTAGGTACTCTTTTTATCATAAAAGAGATTTTATCTTTTTTGAGATAATAAAACCCTTTTATGAGTTAAATAAAATTTAGAATCTGAAGTTCATATTTGTGTATAGATAACGACCAGGTTCGTTTAGAAGAATAGTATCTCCTGCTCCAGTAGTTATAAGCGTAATATCTGAGTAAGTGTTACTCATAGCATAAGTTTTACCGAAAATGTTGTTTACACCGATAGTGAAGTCAAATTTTTTCTCTAAAGTGTGTTTGATACTTAAGTTTGCAACAGCCCATCCTGCTAGTTTCTGCTCACCATTGTCACTGTCAAAATCGCTCCATTTGTCACTAGCTTGTACTTCTAGTTTTACTAAGCTGTCTGCGGCATATTCATAGTTAACTGCCATAGAACCGCGAAGTGGAGCAATGTCTGCCAGATCAGTATCTGTTTGTCCAACTAATGCTTTGTCTTTTTCTCCAACTTTGTATGAAAGTGCAGCATCTATGCTTAGAGCATCTGTAGCATAATAAGTTGAAGTTACTTCTGCACCGTATATAGTCGCATCTATGTTGTCAAAAGCATTAGGAGATTGTCCTTTATGGTAGTAGATATAATCATCAAGCATCGAATAAAAAGTTTTTAGTTTAAAATCAAAACTATCAGATTGAACTTGGTAACCTAGATCAACTTGAGTATTTACAGTCTCTTTTAGTGTAGGTGTACCAACTACTACACCACCTGATTTGAAGTATAACTCTCTAGCATCAGGAACACGGCTGGCTTGTCCAGCACCAAAGAAGATAGAGTTATTCTTTCCAAGTGCATAGTTTGTAAACAGATTTACATTGTATGTATCAAAGTCTCTGTCTGTAAACATTGTACTAACATTTGTGATCTCAGTTGAATCGTATCTAGCACCAAGTTTAAGATCTAAATCACCAAAAGATTTTTTTAGTTTTGCAAAAACCGCCATATTTTTAGTGGTAGTTTCATCAATACTGTTACCTAAATATGCTCCGGATGTAGTGTTATAATATTCACCGCTCCATTTTCTCTCACTTCCGTCAAGTCCAATATCCATATCAGTTCCGGCTAGGTCTAAAGTATTGATGATTTTTAAACCTTCCATAGATGAATCCATATCGTTTGTTTTATCCATTGCCGGCATCATAGAAGCTTTTCTATATTGTGTACTCATTGGGTGAACTACAGTTGATTTGTAGTATTGGATATCTAAATCTTTATATAGGTTAGAAATATTAGATATTTTATAACCTACACTGTATATATCGCTATCGTCTTTTACGGCATCCATCGGAGTATTTGGATAAAGTACATTGTCACTTCTGTTTGCAGTGTATCCAAGGCGAAGTTCATGGTTATCTAATGGATTTACAAAAATCTTAGTCATTAAACTTTTTTTAGTATAAGCATCCATATCTTCATTAGCAGGTTTATATTGGTTACCCATTTGAGCACCGTTTTTTACAACTTGCTCTGCTAATGTATCACCGTTTCCATCTTCATATTGTTCAGAGTTTTCACGGCTGACACTAACTAATGCACGAACTATGTCGTTTCCACCACTTATCGTAGCACCGATTTTGTTGTATCCCCATGCACCCATACCGACATTTACTTCACCGCTTGGTTTTGCAGATGGTTTTTTAGTAGTAATTTTAACTCCGCCACTCATAGTTCCAAAAGTTTCTACATCATAAGGACCTTCAATAACTTCAATATCTTCTATTTGAGAAGCTAAAACGTGTGATACAGGCGGATCCATTCTATTTGGACATGCACCGCATACTTTAGTACCGTCAACCTCTATAGAGATATTGTCACGTTTTTGACCACGGATGATAATATCGTTTGCTATACCTGAACGTCTGTTCATATCAATACTTGGAACTTGTGTGCTAAGAGCATCTGCCAAGTCTGCTGATTTTTGAGCTTTCTGTGCTACTTCAGTAATATATGTTGATTCTACATTTATACTATCAAGTTCTATCTCTTGTGCATAAAGAGCACTTAAAGCCATTAATGATAACGGAATTATTTTTTTCATTCATTCTCCTAAAAAATTGTTGTTTGTGAAGTCTAGTGAAAGAGTGTTAAAAAAGCATTAATTTAAACAATAAAGTAGAAAAAAATTTGATAAAATTTCGTTATGAGTAAAATAGAAAAAATAAAACGTATAATATTAATAGCCTTAGGTTTTGGTTTAGCTACTTATCTGATCATGAGTGGTATGGCCATTTTAGATGCTGAAGATGCAAAAATGGAGCAAAATATTACAAAGTAATATCTACTCCTTTTGCAAAGTTCATAGTAACACAGTGAAGTGAACCGTGTTGCTTGATCAGTGTTGAACAATCAATTCCTACAATATCTAAATCTGTAAAAAAATCTTCAAATATTTTAAGTGCTTCTTCATCTTGTTTAATACCGTATACTGGTACTAAAACAGCTCCGTTAACAAATAAAAAATTAGCATATGTTGCAGGTAGTCTTTCATCTTCAAAATATACCGGATCACAAAATGGAAGAGTTACTAAGTTATAACTATTTTGGGATGCAATTACTTTTAATTCATCTTCCATTTTTTTAAGTTCATTAAAGTGTTCATCGTCCTTATTTTTTGGAGGTTCTACGTACATAATTGTATTTTGATCAACAAAACGGGCTAATGTATCTATATGTGAGTCTGTATCATCACCTGCTAGATAGCCGTGATCTAAGTAGTGGATCTTTGTTGCACCGAAGTAGTCGTTAAGTTTTTGAGTTATTTGAATTGAATCTAATGAGCTGTTTCTGTTTTTATTTAGCATACATTCACTTGTAGTAAGTATCGCATCAATTCCATTACTCTCAACACCACCGCCTTCTAATATAAAATCAATAGTATCAATAGGTTTTGAGTAGTGTTTAGAAATACTTTTCGTTAAAAGATTGTCTTTTTCTGCTTCAAACTTTCCACCCCAACCCGTAAATGTAAAATCAAGCAGTTTTATCTCTTTGTCCTCTTCTATACTTAGAGCAGAAGTGTCTCTTGCCCAGCAGTCGTTTGTTTCATATTCTATGAAAAATAGGTTTTTATTTTCTTCAAAATAACTTTTAGTCTCTTCAATATCTGTACAGACAACTAAACATTTTTGATATTTTATGATTGCATTTATAATATTTACAAAGTTTTTTCTTGCCTCTTCCAAACAGCAGATCCAGTCCGTATTTTTATGAGGGAAAATAATTTGTGTAAAACTTTGTTCTTCAAACTCGGCTATTAACCTTTTCATATGTATAATTCCTTTATGGCTTACATTACTCTAAACAAAAAACATTTTTTTAATAATCTTGACATTATCGCAAATAAAACTAAAACAATAGATAAAATTGCAGTAGTTTTGAAAGATAATGCATACGGGCATGGAATAGTCGAGATGGCTACTATGGCGAAAGAGTACGGGATCACAAAAGCAGTAGTAAGATGTGATGTAGAAGCAAAAATGATAGAAGATTTTTTTGACTATATATTGGTACTTGCAGAGATACCCAAAACGCCAAGTGAAAAAGTAAGATACACAATAAACGACATTAAAAAAATAGATAAATTTCCAAAAGATACAAAAGTTGAACTAAAAGTAGATTCAGGTATGCACAGAAACGGTGTGTCATATGAAGAGTTGGAAGAAGCTTTGAAACTTATAAAAGAACAAGGCTTAAAACTTGAGGGGATGTTCACCCACCACAGAAGTGCAGATGAACTTACAAGTGAGTGGTTCTGGCAAAATGAAAACTTCGCTAAGGCAAAAGAGAAAGTTAAAGAGTTAGGATATGATCTGCGTTTTCACTCAGCAAATTCAGCATCAACTATGAGACATTCTAATATTGATGAAGATATGGTTAGAGTAGGCATAGCAATATACGGTTGTTTTGAAAGTGATGCTATAGATACGAAAGAGTTTAAACCTGTCCTTTCTTTATGGGCTGAGAAAAACTCTCAAAGAGCAGTGAGTAAAGGTGAGAGAGTAGGGTATGGTGGTATATATACCTTTAGTGAAGATGAGGTTGTATCAAACTATGATTTTGGTTATGCAGACGGATTTCACAGACTTTGTTCAAACAATTACACGACACCAGAGGGTGAAAAACTAATAGGTCGTATATCCATGGATAATGCTAGCTTTTTATCCCAAAAGCAAGAGATTTTGGTTTTTGATAACGCAACAGAAGTCGCAAGATCGGCTCAAACGATCTCTTATGAGATCTTAACTTCTCTAAAAGCGTATATTAAAAGAGAGATTATTTAAGAGTTTATTTTGATGATCGCATCAGAGTAGATAACTCCGTCAACTCCTAAAAGAGCATAGTCTTCTATCTCATCGTCATCTTCGATCTTTACAAGTATTTTTGCATCAAATAGGTAGTTGTTTGCTAACTCCTGTGCTGTCTTTGCAAGATCTTTATCAACTAAAATGAAAGATGCTCCAAGGTTAGATGCATAGATGATCTCTGTGATGTTTTCTACTCTTAAACAAAAGTTTACACCGTTTTCTTTTGCATATACTATACTTTCTAAATTCTCTTCAGTATAGTCTAAAAGTACAGATGAATTTGGCGGAGTGTTGTTTATAGCATCTATATTTGCAACGTGATAAAAACTGCCGTGACCTGTTAAAAAATTTGGTATAAATCTATGCCCGATGATAATCATAATCTATCCTTTTTCTACGCACTCTTTTGAACAGTAGTATTTTGCATTGCTTAGAATCATGTCGTTAACTTCACAATAAACTCCGCAACTTGCACATTCTATCATATCATTTGCTTTTGGTGTTTGTTTTTTACTATCGTTTTGATCTTTTACCTGATTTGGTTTTTTCTTTATAAATAAAAAATATATTGTTGCTACTACAACGATAACTAGTAAAATTTTTAAAATCATAATTAAGCCTTCAGTAATAAATAGTGTCTGTTATTTGTTTGAATAATTTCATGTTGCATATTATCTGGGATCTCATTATACACGTTTTCGCCTTTGTAAAAAAGTACCTGTGTATGATCATCTCGAAAATTCTCACTAAGCTTTAGAAGCATATCAGTATCTGTAACTGCACGTGAAGTTACCAGATCAAATATTTTGCTATCCATTTCTTCTACACGTTTTTTTACGACATTTACGTTTGAGAGTCCTAGGTCTGCTTTAATAAACTGCAAAAAACTTGCACGTTTTGTAAGTGGTTCGGCTAAAGTTACCTCTGTATCTCTTAACGCCATTGCCAAAATCATTCCCGGAAAACCTGCCCCTGTACCTATGTCTAAAAGAGTTTCATATTTTGGCAGAAATTTTACAGGGTATACGGCATCATAGATAAATTCATCTATAGTCTGTTCATCTCTTGCACCGGTAAGGTTATGTGTTTTATTCCATTTTAACAGATGAGATTTATATTTTTTTACATTTTCATAAAAATCATCATTAAGCTCTATATTTTCTGCTTCTAAACGTTCTTTTAAATCCAAAATATACCTTTTAAAAATCTAATTATACATAAAATGTAAACAATAGGTTTTGAATATGAATAAATATTCATTTTATATTCATAATGTTTTCATCTATAAATTTTATTGTTTTATTTATAAAGTTTAATAATAGGAAGAAAATGGAAATTTTTAAAATACTAGTTAAGTATTACGCATATATGATTTTTATATTTTTTTTAGGCAGATTACTATTATTTATAGAGTATTTTAACAACTTTAAAGACAGCGGAGTTGATTATTGGCTGACTTTTATTTACGGCTTAAAAATGGATACTATCAGTGCATCTGTTTTACTTTTAATACCTTTAATAGTGTTGTCTTTTATGCCTAAAAATATTAGCAGATTTACAGATAAGTTTCTAAAGTACTACTTCTTGATAATATTATCAATTCTAATCTACATTGAAAATGCTACTTTTACTTTTTTAGCTCAATACGATGTTAGACCAAACTATCTTTTTGTAGAGTATCTGATTTATCCGCAAGAAGTATTTGCTATGATATTTGCTGATTATAAACTTGAACTGCTTATATTTTTTGTTATGATAGTTTTCTTTATATATCTGTTTTTAAAATATGATAAAAATGATTTCTCTAAAGTATATGAACAAAGTTATTTAAAAAGAGTTTTGATTTTTATAACTCTATTTATGGTACTTTTTATAGGTGCAAGGTCATCATTCGGTCACAGACCTGCTAATATCTCAGATGCGATGTATACATCTAACAGAATGGTAAATGAGATAACAAAAAACTCTGTATACAGTATTGCTTATGCAATATATGTAAGTAACAAACATGGAACTAATCAGATTAAAAAAATCTACGGAGACATGAATATTAAAGAAGCTTTTTTAAGAGTTACGAAAAGATTGAATATTAATAAAAGTGATCAGGAAGTTTCACTTTTAAGAGATGAGAAAACTCATTTTAAATCTGAAAAACCTAAAAATTTAATTATATTTGTTGAAGAGAGTTTAGGTTATCAATTTGTTAAAGCAGTTGGCGGGGAAGAAGGGATTACTCCAAATTTTAACAGATTAAGCAAAGAGGGAATCTTGTTTAAAGACCTGTATTCAAACGGAACTAGAAGTATCAGAGGTTTGGCAGGATTAAGTGCAGGTAACTTCTCTATACCCGGAAAAGGTGTTTTAAAGAGGAATAAGTCACAAAGAGACTATTTTACTATAGCATCAGCATTAAAGCCACTTGGTTACCATACATCGTTTATCTATGGAGGAGAGAGCAGATTTGATAATATGCGCAGTTGGTATTTAGGAAACGGTTTTGATGAAATACTAGATGAATCAGAGTTTGAAAACCCTACATTCAAATCATCATGGGGTGTATGTGATGAGGACTTGGTTGTTAGAGCAAATAAAAAATTCAAGAAAATGTATTTAGAAAATCAAAAATTTGCATCGGTGATGTTTTCTACATCTAATCATGCACCTTTTGAATGTCCTTATGAAAAGATAGATTTAGTCGATAAATCAAATGTTAAAAGTGTCAAAAATGCTGTAAAATATGCTGATTATGCAATAGGTAAGTTTATTGAACTTGCAAAAAAAGAAGATTATTATAAAGATACCGTAATAGTGGTAGTCGCTGATCATAATGTAAGGGTATACGGTGAGGATATAATTCCTATAGATATGTTTCATATACCAGGATTGATACTTGGCGGAGATATCAAACCTATGGTTTATGATAAAATTTCAACACAGCCTGATATATTGGCAACGGCACTAGATCTTATAGGAGTAGATTTAAGTTATCCAATTATGGGACAATCTATTTTCAGTGATAAAAAAAATAGTGTCTCACTTATGCAGTTTTATTCATACTATGCCCTTAGGGTAGATGACAAAGTTGCTGTTATAAGACCAAATAAAGAAGCTGTTACTTTTGCATATAAAGATCAACATCTTAGTCAAACAGAACATGATTTAGAATTAGAAAAAGATGCGTTAGCATTTATCTTGGCATTAGATTATATGTATGATAACAAGTTGTATAATAATAAAAAGGAAAACATTGAGAAATCAGCCAAAATATAATTTTTTTAAAAATACAAGTTATGCTTTAAGGGGTTTGGTTGATCTTATTAAAACAGAAAGATCATTTCAGATTGAGCTTGTAATAACAATTCTTTTACTGCCAGTAATCTTTTTCATTGACGTGAGTATAACGAATAAAGTTTTAATGTTTATCTCTTTAATGGGGATGCTTATAGCAGAAGCTATAAACAGTGCAATAGAGAGAGTTGTAGATTTGGTAACACTCGATCATCATATTATGGCTGGTCGTGCAAAAGATGTGGGAAGCAGTGTTGTGTTTTTGAGTATAACGGTTTTTGTAACTACATGGGGTATTGTCTTGGTTGATATGATAAAAGGGTAAAAATGAGAGTATTGGTGGTCGAAGATGATATTAAAATCGCACACTTTATCAAAAAAGGTTTGCAGGAAGAATCTTACAGTGTAGATGTAACTCATCATGGTGATGAAGCTATATATCTTGCTCAGGTTAATCCATACGATATTATTTTGCTTGATTTGATGCTTCCGGGTTCTGATGGTATGGATGTATGTACAAGTCTGAGGAATAAAGGTGTCAGTACACCAATAATTATGTTAACAGCCAGAAATAAACTTGAAGATAAAATAGACGGTCTTGACAGCGGTGCTGATGACTATTTGACTAAGCCGTTTGCTTTTGAAGAACTTTTAGCAAGGATCCGTGCACAACTTAGAAATAAAACACAGAGTTCTTCCATTATTACTGTAGGTGACTTAACAATAGATACAAATAAAAGAGAAGTTAAAAGAGCAGAAAATAAAATATCTTTAACGGTAAAAGAGTATGCATTACTTGAGCTTCTTGGACGAAATGCCAATAAACTTTTAACTGAAACTATCATAAAAGATAATTTGAGTGATATGGCACAAGAGACGATGAGTAATATAATAAATGTATATATATACCGTTTAAGAAATAAAATAGATAAAGGGTATGAGATAAAACTGCTTCATACTGTTCGCGGTTCAGGTTATATGCTGAGTGATCAAGATGTTTAAAAGTTTAAAAACAAAGCTTCTTTTTTATTTTTTTGTTTTTAATGTGGTAATACTTTGTTCTTTCAGTGTGTTTATTTATAACACTGCTCAAAAAGGTGTTACAGATTCATTAGATACATTGCTTAAAACTATATCTATTGACGCAATTCCAGATCTAAAAGAAAATGGTTTCATGGAAGCCAAAGATGTGTCATCGGAGTTGATAGAGGAGTTTGGAATAACGCCTTTGTATGTCAAGATTTTTTATTATGACAAAATTAAAAACAAGATTATAAAAGAAACGCTATCTCATTCACGAAAGTCATATATATTTGATATACCGTTGAATGTAGAACAAGATCTTTATAATGTAAATTATTTTGATAAAGATATTTATCGTGTGAGTTCAATCATACTACTTGAAGATGAAAAAACAAAAGTGATTTTTCAGCTCTCTACAACTAAGGTTGTTGATTCACCTTATTTAAACCAAATACTGACGAGTTTATTAATTGCAAATCCAATAATTTTGATTTTGATGTTATTTATCGTAAATGTATTGATAAATACAACGCTTAAACCAGTTAAGAAGGTTGTAGAAGATGTACATTCGATCTCTACAAAGAGTCTTACAAGCAGAATAACTACAGAAAAAATACCTACAGAAATAGAAGAGCTTGTTAAAACTTTTAATCAGCTTTTAGAAAATCTTGAAGAGGCATTTAATAGAATCTCATCTTTTAGCAGTGATGCTTCACACGAGCTAAAAACACCTCTTACTGTTATAAGAGGTGAGGTGGAAGTTGCACTAAGACAAGAAAGAACATCTTCAGAGTATAAAGAGATATTAGAAGATGTATTATCTGAAACAGTACGTGTTCAAGAAACAATAGAACAGTTGTTTTTACTTACAAAAAAAGACACAAATGAGTTAAAAGCTAATTTCAGAGAAGTTTATTTGGATGAAATTGTTTTAGATTGTGTTTCTCAAATAGAGAAATTTGCAACGAAAAGAACTGTAAATATAAAAATTAAAGAGATAATACCTGCAACTATATTTGCAAATGAGACACTTCTGAAAATAGCTATTGATAATATTCTAAGAAATGCAATAACATACAGTAAAGGTTCAAGTGAAGTATATATATCTGAAAGTGATAATAATTTAGAATATTTACTGACTATAGAAGATAACGGAAATGGGATCTCACAAGATGATCTTCCATTTATATTTGAACGTTTTTACAGAACAGATAAAGCACGTTCCCGTCAACAAGGCGGTACAGGGTTAGGACTTGCGATAGTTAAGATGATTTTAGACCTTCATAACTATAAAATAGATGTTCAAAGCATACTAAACGAAGGTACAAAAGTTATAATAAAAATACCAAAAATACTAGATGAATAAAAATTAATTTTATATTCATATTGCTTTCATACATAAACATTAATATTCTATAACTTAATAAAAGGATATTAATGAGAATAAGTTTTAAACCAATTACTCAGTATAATTTTATTATATTCTCAGCTGTTTTTTTTGGACTTTTTTATAATCAGTCATTCTTTCTAAATGTATTAAAAGTTTATAATCCTACTTTGAGTAATGTGATTTTTGTTATATCACTTTTTTTTGTTTTGGTAAGTTTCATAGTAATTATTTTTACACTATTTAGCTCTAGGTATACAACAAAACTAATATTGATAGCTACTTTATTTATTTCATCTTTTACTAGTTATTTTATGCAAACATACAATGTTGTAATAGATGAGGGTATGATTAGAAATTCACTGCAAACCAATTTAAACGAGTCTATGGATCTGTTTAGTTATAAATTAGTATTGTATGTATTTTTCCTTGGAATTATTCCATCGTATTATGTATATAAACAGCCAATAAAATTTAACTCTTGGCGTCAAGAGTTTTTTTCAAAACTAAAAGTTATAGGGATTGCTTTAGGCTTGATTGTAGTTTTACTTATATTATTTAGTAAGTTTTATGCATCTTTTTTCCGTGAACATAAGCCACTTCGGTATTACACAAATCCAACATATTGGATATATAGTATTGGAAAATACATGAGTAAAACATCTAAAACAGGTTCAGTAATTGTTCAAAGTATAGGTTTGGATGCAAAAGTAGAAGAAGAACAGGATGAAGCAAAAGAATTAGTTGTCCTTGTAGTTGGAGAAGCAGCTAGAGCAGACAGATTTTCTCTTAATAATTACAGCAGAGAAACAAATCCTTTATTATCTAAGGAAAATGATCTGGTTAGTTTTGAGAGTATGCACTCTTGCGGTACCTCTACGGCTGTTTCTGTTCCATGTATGTTTTCAATATTTACAAAAGATAATTATACGTATGACAAGGGGATGTCCACACAAAATATTTTAGATGTATTAGTAAATACCGGTTCAGTAGATATACTTTGGAGAGATAACAATTCAGATTCTAAAGGTGTAGCATTGCGTGTCCCTTATGAAGATTTTAGAACTCCCAAGACAAATACAGTTTGCGACACTGAATGCAGGGATGAAGGGATGCTTGTTGGACTTGATAAATATATTGAATTACACAAAAATAGAGATATATTGATAGTTTTGCATATGATGGGAAATCATGGACCGGCATACTATAAAAGATATACAAAAGAGTATGAAAAATTTAAACCAGTTTGTGAAACAAATCAACTAGAGGAATGCTCTGCAGAATCAATAAGTAATGCATATGATAATGCTATATTGTATACGGATTATTTTTTATCCAAAGTTATTGAATTTTTAAAACAATATGATAAAACTCATGAAGCTACAATGTTTTATATAAGCGATCATGGTGAAAGTCTGGGTGAGAGCGGTTTATATTTGCACGGTCTTCCTTACTTTATGGCACCTGATAATCAAACTCATGTAGCTTCAATCGTTTGGTTTGGTGATGGTATGAAAGAAGATATAAATACTACAACTTTGCAAAGCTACTCTAATAAAGATTTTACGCATGATAATATATTTCATTCTCTTTTGGGTTTATTTGAAGTAAATAGTAACTTGTATGATAAAAAGAAAGATGTTTTACATGATGCTAAAATTCCTGAGTAAAGAGTTATTGATAGCTCTAATATGTTTAATTTGTACATTGGTTATATTCGAAGTTACAGATCTAGATTATATTATTCAGGACTTGTTTTATGATTTTAGTACAAAAAAATGGATTCTAGATAGAAATGAGTATATTTTAGAACTAATATTTTATAGCGGTATTAAAAAAGTATTGGTTCTTTTTGCTGCAGGTATTTTAATTTCATTAACATTTTTTTATAAGACATCTTTTGTGAAAAAATATAAAAAAGGTCTCTTAGTTGTGATGTTATCAGCGATTTTTATTCCCTTGACTGTAGGAGTATTAAAAAAAATTACTAATACGCCTTGTCCCAAAAATATTGAACGTTATAACGGTAATTATCCAAATGTGAAAGTATTTGACGCTTATCCAAAAATATTTAAACAAGAATGTAAAATACGCTGTTGGCCAGCCGGTCATGCCAGTGGTGGTTTTGCACTACTATCGTTGTATTTTTTGTTTAAAAATCTTAAAAATAAGAAATATGCTTTATTATTTGGGCTTTTAGTAGGATGGAGTATGGGAATTTATAAAATGTTAATAGGGGATCATTTTATGAGCCATACTTTAGTTACGATGTTTTTAGCTTGGATAATAATTTTGAGTATAGATAAAGTTGTTAATTTGATTTTAATAAAGGAAAATGAAACTAAAGTAAATGCCCCATCTCATCTTTTTTAGTATCTAAATAACCTTTATTATGTGTATTAGCTTTCATAACAATAGGTACACGTTCAACAACTTCTACATCACTTATTGATTTTATTTTTTCAGGGTTGTTTGTAAGAAGTTTAATTTTATGTATATTAAAGTGCTGAAGTATCTCTGTAACTATTTCGTATGTACGCAGATCAGCTCCAAATCCAAGTTGATGGTTTGCTTCTATTGTGTTAAAACCTTGATCTTGAAGTGCATAAGCATTTACTTTATTTAAAAGGCCGATATTACGACCTTCTTGGCGAAGGTATATTACCATACCTCCCTCTTTTGAAATTAGGTCAAGTGCATATTCCAGCTGATCTCTACAGTCGCATTTCAAACTTCCGATAGCATCGCCTGTTAAACATTCTGAATGAACTCTTACTATCGGTATCTCTGCCAAATCTTTTGTATATATAGCTAAATGTTCTTTTTGTCCCTCTTTAAAAGCTTTTATTTTAAAGTCTCCAAACCTTGAGGGGAGGTTTGCTTCATTTGATATATTTATATCCATTAATAGTTATCCAAGTTAAAAAAGGTAGAATTTTACGCAGATTATAGCGAAATATTTTTAATCATAGGAAAAGTTTATGTTTGACAGATTTAGAAGAACAAGAATAAATAGCACTTTAAGAAAGCTAGTACGTGAAACAAGTGTAAGTACGGATGACCTTATATACCCGTTGTTTGTTAGAAGCGGTGAGAACATAAAAACTGAAGTGTCATCTATGCCTGGTGTGTACCAGATGAGTCTGGATGAGATACTAAAAGAGTGTGCAGAGTTACAAAAACTGGGGCTTAACTCAATCATTTTATTTGGTATACCTGATGTTAAAGACTCAATCGGGAGTGATTCTCTATGTGAACACGGAATTATTGCAAATGCAGTAAGAGAAGTTAAAAAAGCATTTCCAGATATGTTTGTTGTAACTGATCTTTGTTTTTGTGAATATACGGATCATGGTCACTGTGGAATAATAGATGAAAAGAATCAAACTGTAAATAATGATGCAACTTTAGAGATATCTGCTCAACAGGCTGTAGTTCATGCTAAAGCAGGGGCAGATATGATCGCACCATCAGGGATGATGGACGGTATAATTGAAACTCTTAGAGATGCACTTGACTCTGCAGGGTATGAGAATCTGCCAATTATGTCATACTCTACAAAATTTGCAAGCGGATACTATGGACCGTTTCGTGATGTAGCTGAATCAACACCTAGTTTTGGTGATAGATCTTCATATCAGATGGATCCGGCGAATCGTCGTGAAGCAATTGCGGAGAGTGTAAGTGATGAGATGCAAGGCGCCGATATACTTATGGTAAAACCTGTTCTTGCATACCTTGATGTGGTGCGTGAGATAAAAGATAATACTAGTAAACCATTAGCAGTGTATAATGTAAGTGGAGAATATGCAATGCTAAAAATGGCTGGTGCTCAAGGTTTAATAGATTACGACAGAGTTTTAATGGAAACTATGATCAGTTTTAAGCGTGCTGGTGCTGATATAATTATTACATATCATGCAAAAGAGATAGCAAGTTTACTAAAAAAGTAATTTTAAGTAAACATAAAGTAGAATAATTAACTCAAAAAATTTTAATATTTTTTACCTAGGAAAAACAGTGAGACATTTTTTAACACTCAAAGATTTTACAAAAGAGGAAATCTTAGAGATAATTGATATCGGTTTAGAGATAAAGAACAACCTTAAAAATGGTGTTTATAAAAAAGAGTTGGAGATGAAAACTCTTGGCATGATTTTTGAAAAAAGTTCAACTAGAACAAGGGTTAGTTTTGAAACAGGTATGTTTCAGCTAGGTGGGCATGCACTGTTTTTATCAAACCGTGATATACATTTGGGACGTGGTGAACCTGTAAAAGATACGGCTCGTGTTATTTCAAGTATGTGTGACATGGTGATGATCCGTACATTCGAGCAGTCTATGATAGAAGAATTTGCTTCTTACTCAAAAGTTCCTGTTATAAACGGACTTACAGACTCTTACCACCCAGTTCAACTCTTAGCTGATTATATGACTCTAGTTGAACATAATGCAGATAAAGATATTGTAGCGGCATATGTAGGTGATGGAAACAATATGACACACTCATGGATGATGTTAGCTGCAAAACTTGGATTTGAACTTCGTATAGCTACTCCAAAGGGTTATGAAGTTGATGCAGATATTTTAGCTACAACTCAAGAGATTGCTAAATCTAGCGGTGGAAAAATTGTAACTATGAACGATCCACAAGAAGCGGTAAAAGGTGCAACGGTTGTTACAACAGATACTTGGACATCAATGGGGCAAGAAGATGAAAAAGAACAGCGTATTAAGATCTTTAAGGGTTTCATGGTAGATGAACAAATGATGAATCTTGCTCAAGATGGTGCTAAATTTTTACATTGTTTACCTGCATACAGAGGACTTGAAGTTAGTGAAGATGTTTTTGAAAAACATGCAGATATCGTATTTAATGAAGCAGAAAACAGACTTCATGCCCAAAAAGGCTTAATGGTTTGGTTAGATAGAAAAAGAGGAGAGTAATTTGAAAATATTAGGGTTATTTTTATTAGCATGTAGTTTGTTATATGGTGCAAAAGCAGCAAAAGTTGTAAATGTTGGTGAGAAGTTTGCAGAGTCTAAAAACTGTAAAGCATGCCATTTACACTTAGTTCAAGACTGGCAAAAATCATGGCATGCAAAATCACACTTTAAAAAAGATGAGTATTTTCAAAAATCAATTGAGTACTACAGTAAAAAAACAAGAAAAAGTTTAAACGGTGTTAAAGTAGAGTGTGCAACTTGTCATAATCCTAGAATTTCAGTTACTTCTACAGGTATGGATTATGAGATTGAAGCTGTACTTGGACTTGATAAAGGTTCAAAAGTTAATAAGGCTTTAGATGATGATCATTTACAGGAGGGTATTAACTGTGTTGTATGTCACAATATAGATAAAATTCACTCAGACAGAGATCAATCATACCGTGGTATAAACAGAATTACATGGACACCATCTGGAGTTATGAGTGGACCATTTGATGATGCAAAATCTCCTTATCATAAGGTTGAATATAGAGACTTTATGGGCGGTAACTCAAACAAACTTTGTTTTGTTTGTCATGCAAATGATAAGAGCCATAGAAAGTTAGTATTTACAAATATGGAAAAAGAGTTTAAGTCTGGTGGTAAAAAATGTGTAGATTGTCATATGGGGCCAAAAAGGGAAGGCGTGGCATCTACTCTTAGAATAGAGAATGGTAAAGCTAAGAAACGTATGATTAGAAGCCATGGTTTTAAAGGTGCACATTATGAAGATATGATCAAAGATTCTTTAGAGTTAACTACTTGGCAAAAAGATGATGACATAGTTATTATGCTTGAAAACCCTCAACCTCATAATATCCCAAGTGGTATGGGTGCTCGTGAGCTATTGATAGAATTAGAGTATAAAAATGGAAGCAAAATTATAAAAAAAGATCTTGTTTCTTTAACAACTCACTATAAAGACAGAAAGAAAAAACCGACTATTCCACACTTAGCTAAAACTATGTCTAAAGATATGAGTGTACCGGCTCAAGGACAAAAAGTTATAAAAGTTAAAAGAGAGAAAGCTGCTAGAAGTGTTCAAGTTAGTGTTTATTATAGACTTGTAAATGATGAGGTTAGAGGTCTGTTGGATTTAAAAGATGAAATCTGGTCTAAGAAGATGCCAATAGCATCTAAAAGATTAAAGCTAAAGTAGAGATTACTTTAGCTTATTAGTATTTTATACCTGTAACTTCTCTGATCTTTTCTATCATAGGAGCGGCTACAGCTCTTGCTTTATCTGCACCAAGTTTTAAAATTTCTCTTACTTCATCTTGATTTTTTTCATAGTATTCACGTTTTTCTCTAAACTCTCTAAAGTATTCCCACATAACTTCAGCTAGATATATTTTAAAGTGGCCATGTCCTTCACCACCTTTTTTATATCTCTCTTGAAGTGCTATAAGGTTATCGCCTTCTAAAAATAGTTTAGCCATGTTATAAACATTACAAGTTTCATACTCTTTAGGCTCTTCAAGCGCTACTTGTTCAGTTACAATCTTTTTTATAGTTTTAAGTTGTTTTTTCTCTTCACCAAAGATGTTTACAACGTTTCCATAACTCTTTGACATCTTTTGCCCATCAATTCCAGGAACAGTTTGAACCTCTTCTTGAACACGAAATTCTGGCAGTGTTAAAATATCTCCGTATTCATTATTAAACTTTGTAGCTATATCACGAGCTATCTCTATGTGTTGAATTTGATCTTTTCCAACAGGTACAACCTCTGAGCTAAAAAGTAAGATATCTGCCGCCATTAAAACAGGATAAGAGAAAAGTGAATGGTTAGCAGCTATACCTTTAGCAGTTTTATCTTTATAACTATGTGCACGCTCTAACAGACCCATTGGTGTAAAAGAAGATAGTATCCAGTATAACTCTAAAACCTCTTTGACATCAGATTGAACCCAAAATGTAGATTTTTCAGGGTCTATTCCAAGAGCTAAAAAGTCTGTTGCTGCTTGCATAGTGAATTTTGATAAATCTTTACCACCACTGGTTTGGGCGTGATAGTTTGCGATAAAAGCAAATGTATCACTTGATTGTTGCGCATCTACCATCTGTTTGATTGATCCGAAATAGTTACCAATATGTAAATCTCCAGATGGTTGAATACCTGTTAATACTCTCATATATAATTTCCTAAATTTTTTTGCAATTATAGCAAAATTGATATCGGCTTTACGATAAGCTCCTAATAGCATAGATTTACATAGCTTTTTTAGGTAAAGTAAATGTTAATAGTGATATTATATAAATATAACAAAGGAGAGGGTAAGCCACTCTAAGTAAAGGATAAATTATGAATGTACAAGTACAATCAAAAGATGTAACATTACATGCTAACACAAAAGCTCATATTCAAGATGCAATAGAAAGTTTTACAAAATACTCATTAGAAATAACTTCAGTTAACGTTCGTATTAAAGCAGAAAAAAAAGGTGTAACAATAGAATTCGATATGCATATAGCTCATGCTGAACCTGTTGTGATCTCTCAGACAGATGATAGTCTAGATGCAGCTATTGATTTAGCAATTGAACGTGCTACAAAAGCACTTCGTCGTCTTCACGATAAAGTTGTAGCATCTCCAAAAGGTTCAATTAAAGACTTAGAAACTTTAGACTCTTAGTAGTCTAAAGTTCAAGGATACATTTTGTATACATGGATATTATGGTTCCATCTTCTCTCTCTCATCTCATGGTTTGCAGTTTTATTTTATATGCCTAGACTTTTTGTCTATCATGCTGAAAATATTGATAACAAAGGTTTTTGTGATGTGATCAAAGTGATGGAATTGAAAATTTATAAATATATTGGTGTTCCTGCTATGTGGGCTACTGTTTTAAGTGGCTTTTATATGGCGTTTGAACTTGGATTTGCAAATAATGCTTGGTTACACGCAAAAATATTTTTAGTAGCTATCTTAATGGCTTACTTTTTTTCATTAGGTATATTTAGAAAACAGTTTTTAAATGATGAATGTACAAAAAGCGGAAAGTTTTTTCGTGCATATAACGAAGTGCCGACTTTAATCTTAATGGTTGTGGTGTGGTTAGTGGTTTTTAAACCATTCTAACGCTCCCCACGCTTCTTAGCTTTAAACAATAACGGTGTCCCCGTAAAATCAAAAGCCTCTCTTAATTTATTTGTCAGATATCTTCTATATGTAAAGTGAAGACCTTTAGGTTTGTTCATAACAATAGCAATCTTCGGAGGACGTGTTTCATACTGAGTCGTATAGTATATACGTATAACCTGACCGTGCATAGTCGGTAGTTGATGGCGTTGTTGAGCCTTGTCTATTACTGCATTTAACTGTGAAGTTGTAATTCTTTGGGAATAGTTCTCATTGATTTTTAAGATCATATCATAAAGTTTATCTACACGTTGGTGAGTATTTGCAGATAATGTGATAATAGGTGCATAAGCTAAAAATTTAAATCTGTCACGTACTTCATTTTTTATCTTTTCAAACTCGTTTTTATCAGCTATATCCCATTTATTTAAAACAATAATACATGCAAGTCTATTTTGATCAACTAGTCCGGCTATCTTTTCATCAAGATCTAAAAACGGTTCACTAGCATCAAGAACAACTAATGCCATATTTGCATTTTCAAGCATCTCTTTTGTACGCATAAGTGCGTAACGCTCAATTCCTTCTATCTTACCGCGACGTCTAAGACCTGCAGTATCAACAAATGTAAGCTGCTTTCCTTCATAGTCAATACTTTCATCAATAGGATCGATTGTAGTACCGCTTACTTCACTAACAACTGAACGTTCTTCTCCAAGAAGTGCATTTAAGAGTGAACTTTTTCCAACATTTGTACGCCCTATAATGGCAATTTTTATATGGTTTATATCGTTTTCGTCAAATTCTTTGATTTTATCATTTTGAGCAAATATAGAATCATCCTCTACCTCTTCTTCATCAGTATAGAAATAACCGTCATCCTCATCTTCATCAAATTGTGCAAAGAACTCTTCATCGCTAAGTTCATCTTCATAGTCAAATCTTTCAGGTTCACTTACAACATCTTCCATAGATTCATCTATTTTATCTGATTCAGGGATTTGATTATACAACCATTCAAGAAGATCAACTGTACCGCGGTTGTGAGATACAGATATACCAAAGATTGCATCACATCCAAACTCGTAAAAATCCCAGAGTTTATCTTTCATTTTATCATTATCGATTTTATTTACAACTAGAGCTATATCTTTACCCATAGTTTGCAGTTCATAAAAAAGCTTTTTATCTTCATCCTCAGGAAGACCTTTGCCATCAACCATGTAAAGAATAATATCTGCCTTATGGGCAGCTTTTAGAGACATCTCTTTTATTTTATCATATAGCTCACAACCCTTATCTAGTCCACCTGTATCAAGAATTAAAGCACGTTTATCATTGATTATTACTTCGCGTCTCTTAACATCACGGGTAGTACCTGCTAAATCAGAAGTAATTGCATCTCTTTTTTTTACTAATCTATTAAATAGTGAACTTTTACCTACATTAGGGCGTCCGATGATCGCAATTTTTTTCATGATATACCTTGTTTTTTTAATGGATAGAAAGTAATAAACTTATTATATTGATGGAATTATACCGAAGTTTTAAAAAATACGTTTTGATTGAATGTAAGTAAGAGACATATATGGTGGATTGGAATTATTCCAATACCATCCATACATAGTACCTGTTGTTTCTTGGATCTCTCCAAGTATCTTTTATTTTAGCATTAACTTTATTGTTTGCTTTTATTGTAGCTGATGATTTGTGCCCTGAACTGTAATATGCCGCAGTTTCTTTTTGTGTTGAAAAAGATTCGCTTTGCACTTCAACACCTTGCTGTTTAGATAGTTTCTCTAAAGCTCTATCCATAGCAACTTGTTCTTGCGCCGCGTCCCCTTTCATATGTGTATCACAAATACCTACAGCACCTTCAGTGTGATTATAAACCCAATCAGGTCTTTCATTTTGTGCCTTAGCTGCAGGAACTGGACCCATACAGCCATTTAAAAGTAGAATTAAAGCAGCTAAACTAACTTTAAAAAATAGTTTCATTATTATTCAGCTGGGAATTCTTTTTCTAACTCATCTAAAGCATTTTTAGCTTGAAATTGTTGCCATAGTGCTTCATCATTTTTGAAGCTAGTTTTAACAGTTTCTTGAGCTTGTTTGTTAATAGCTTTTTCTGACTCTGGAGACACAGCTACTAGTACATATAAGTTTCCATCTTTTGCAGACCATTGTTTAACTATTCTAGAACCAGTTAAAGTAACTTTTGCAGTTTGTTTTGTAACACTAGTTGTAACAGCATCTATAGTTTCAGAATCACCGTTACCAGTAGATCTCATAAAATCTTCAACTTTAGATTTAACTTTTGTCTCGATTTGGTGAGCTAAATTTTGACGACCATTAGCTTCAGCTTTTTTTCTTCTCATAGATTCCATTTTTGAATTTCCGATACCAACAGCTGCATACTCTGCACCTTCTATAAACTGAGTACAAACCCATTCAGGAGCTAGTTGTCCACCTTTTGTACGACATCTGTCATCTACTGTTTCTTCTTCCGGAGCTGGAGCAGCACCTCCACATCCTGTAATTGTCGCAGCAACTAAACCTGCTAAAGCCATTGAAGTAATTGATTTGATCATACGATCTCCCTTTATATTTTTAAGTTTAAAAAATTATACTCTCATCAGTCTTAAATAAATATTATTAAATATTATTTTTTTTATTTAACTCCAATAAAGTCAAAAATACCTAGTTTTTTGATCTTACTCTTTTGATGAACAGCCGTTTGAGCCTTTGCATCTGAATAGTTTTTTCTGGATTTTGCAGAAAATGTATGCTGTCTGAAAGCTACTCTTTTTTTGTTTAAATCATATGTAGAATACTTTACAAGAGATTTTGATCTGTTAAAACCATACTCTTGAACATTTTCAGTTGTTGATGTTATTAAAAGTCTCAAAGATTTTTCACTTTTTGGTTTAGAGCTTAGTTCTAAGCCTGTTTCTAAGAGTGCATCTTTAACATTCTTTACATATATTCTTGAGTTTATGTCAGGTAATACGTATATACTAATTTGTTCTTTTAAATCTATATATTCATCTTGTAAATTGTTTAAATAGTTTATTTCATCATTATTGCTTGTACTTAGGGTAATATGTTTAGCTTGAACGATAGAAGCTAGTTTAGGAAAATCTTTCATCCCATTGTATAAAACACTGAATTTTTTAATCCAAGGATCTTTATCGCCCATAAGTGCATAATTTTCTTTTGAACTTTTTAGCCTTTTGTTCGAGATCATATTGAATTTTTCAAAAACAGATTTTCTAGGAAGTTTTAGCAGTACCAATTCTAGATTATTGAAATTGGCTTTTTTATCAATTTTAATGTCTGCTAGAGACATAGTGTTAATCAAGTGTTCGTTTTCTTTTAATATTTGAGATATAAGTTCTTGGTCATTAACTTTTATCTTACTGGTTTTGTTGCTAAAAGATGAGTCGAGTTCTTCTATAATTTCATTTCTCATATTTGCAATAGCTTTGTTCTTTGCATGAGTAACGGTATTTCCTGAGCCTACAGCGTAAAAGTATTTAAAGTCTTTAGGTTTTGAAGTATACCAGCTTGGTGCATGTCTTGGTTTTGGTGCTGAACATGCTGTGAATATAGCTATAGTTATCGCCATTATTATGTATTTAAACATATTATCCCCTGTTCTATTTTTATATCAAATTCTATCTTAAAAGTTTTAAATAATACTTGATGTGTATAATTCGTATTATGAAATATTATGGATACGAAAATTTTAGAGAAGATACAAAAAAACTTATTAAACAAGCAACAGATTTTAAACCTGATGCAATAGTAGCTATAGCTCGTGGAGGCTTAACTATAGCACATTGTATGGCTGAAGGTTTGGATATCAGAGAAGTTCATTCCCTTAGAACTGAACTTTATGATGATACACAAAAAAGAGATTCAATAAGTGTATATAATAACTGTGAATTTTTTGAGTCAGTGAAAAGAGTGATAGTAGTTGATGATATATCTGACAGTGGAGATACGCTTGATGCTGTTATGAAAGAATTAAAAAGTAAAAACTCAAATATAGAGTTTAAATCAGCTACACTTTTTTATAAAAAAACATCTATCTATAAACCCGATTTCTGGGTTAATGAAGCTAATGAGTGGATAGAGTTTTTTTGGGAGAAAGACTTTAAGGATTAAGTCTTCTCTTAATGGTTTAATAACCGCCGCAGTAATTCCCGTCACATCCTGGCACAGCACCTGCATCTTTAGCATTTCCAATTAGAAACTTTTGAAGAGATTTAACTCTTTTTTTTGTTAAGTATCCTGTATCTAGTTCTTTAAGGGCATCAGGTTCATCTTTATGAAGTGTTTTAAACGGTGTTTTTGATTCATCAAAGATTCCTTCCCATTCATATATTGTGTGCATTTTAGCACCGCGGAACGGACTACCGTGACAAGATATACAAACTTTTTTATATACTTTCATACCTTTAGAATTATAAGCATATAAACTCTGACTTGATATAATTAGCGCAACGATTAAAAGTAGCTTTTTCATTGTTTTTTCCTTTTGTCTAATCTTTTTTTAACATCTTTTAAAATAAAGTTAAAATCAACCACATCCCAGTATCCTAGTGAATAATCTATAATGTTTTCATCTTTATCCAAAAAGTAGATCATAGGAGTAGCTTTTGCATTAAGTTTACTAGGAAAATAGTCTTTATCTTTCATAACTATTACTGAGATGTAGTCTTTGTTGATCTTATTTACAATATCTTTATTTTTAAGTGTAGTCTCTTTTAGTTTTTTGCAGAACTTACAGTTTTTAGAAGTTATAAAAACAAAAAGAAGTTTGTTCTCTTTTTTTGCACTCTCTAGTGCTGTTTTGTAGTTGTTCTGCCACTCTATTGAGTTTGCTAAAAGTGAAATACTTAGAAGAAATGTAAGTATTAGAAGTTTCATAATCTGCCTTTATCAAAAAAATGATAAGTGCAGGTTAACGAAATTTAGTTTAATATAAACTTTTTTTATGTTTTATTTATTTTCTTTTAGATTTTATAAGCTCATATGCTTGATTGATCTCTTGTGTTTTTTCAGTAGCTTCTTTCATATATTCATCACCTTTACCTTGGGACTTGATAATATCAGGATGGTACTCACGTATCAGCTTTCTATATGCTTTTTTGATCGTAGCCATATCATCACTCTCGTTTACACCTAAGATTTTATAGGCATCTTCTATGTTCTCTTTAGGATGTAAATTTTTGATCATCTGCTCAAACTGATCAAAAATAGCATGATAAGAATTTGGATCAAACTCTAAAGCTTGTGCTATTGTTTGAAGAACTGCGTCTTCATTTTTACTAACTTCACCGTCTACAAATGCGAGCTGGATTAAAAAGCCCATAAATTGATGCTGTTTTGCACGATCTCTCTTTATAGCCTGACCAAGTTTATAAGCTATATCTTCAAGATCATTAAGTTTGTCTTTCTCTTCTGAGAATATACGCTTTAGTATGTCTCTAGTTTTTTCAGGTTCAGGAAAAACCGAAGATATATCATCAAACATTATTCCTACCAGTTCAGCTTCAAGTGAATCAACTTTACCATCAGCCTTGGCTACCTTTGCAACAAGTGCCACAAAAAGACCAAGGTCACTTTGTTTGATTGATTCATATGAAACAGAGAAATTTTTAAAAGCTTCTTGAGAATAAGCCGTATATCTAGAATATGATTTAAAAATGTAGTAAAAAACAGCCCCTAAGATAGCTAGTACGATTATATTACCCATAATACACCTTATATATTTTTCTAGAAGTATATATGAAAAAATTTAACGACAAACTACTGCTTAATATTTTTTCTTTTTCTGTATTTATAGTACTCGTGAGATACAAAAAGTATTATTGGAAAAGGCAGTAGTATCCACAGCTCGCTAAGCGGTATATATGCCGTGTGAAATATCTTTTGAACACTCTCTAACCCTAGAAGCATCCAGATCCAAAAAAACTCCAATACCATTGCACCTATAAGCAGTTTATTAGTTGTAAAACCTATACTCCACGCTGAGAATTCCCAACTTCGCATAGTCCACACATTTACCAGCTGACAACTAATAGCACCGAGAAGTGTCATAGTCATAGCTTGGGAATGAAGTACAGGATCATTCAGATTAACTGTGCCGTATTCCCAGCCGTGAAGAAGCAAGAAACTGATAAAAGCCACCATTGCGGCAGTCGCTTCAATAACACCTATAAAGAAGTAACCACGTTTAAAAACTTCCCAGTCCAATATCTTTTCATCTGATCTAATTGGCGGGCGCTTCATAATATTTTTTTCCGGCTTTTCACTTCCAAGTGCAAGACCGGGAAGCATATCTGAACCAAGATCTATTGATAATATTTGTATTACTGAGAGCGGTAGAGGGATCTTAAAAAAGAACTGCAGTATATATGGAACAATCTCAGGAACATTTGAAGATAAGATGTATGTTACGAATTTTTTAATATTAAAATATACAGTCCTTCCTTCCTCAATAGCTGAGACAATAGATTTGAAGTTGTTATCCAAAAGGATCATATCCGCAGATTCCTTTGCTACATCTGTACCACCTGCTCCCATAGCTATACCAATATCTGCACGTTTTAGTGCAGGTGCATCATTTACACCATCACCAGTCATTGCAACAACGTCACCATTTTTTTGCAATGCTTGTGCAATTCGAAGTTTTTGAAAACTTGTCATTCTTGCAAAGAGTATATTGTTCTCTTTGAGAGAAATCTCCAACTCCTCTTCATCTAACTCAGCAAGCTCTTTTCCAGTTAATACACTGTCATAAGGTAGACCTATTTTTTTGGCTATTGCCTGAGCTGTCCTGTCATTATCACCTGTGATCATCATGGTACGTATACCTGCAGAGCTACACCGTGCTATTGCATCTTTCACTTCAGCTCTTGGCATATCCATAATTGCGACAAGACCTAAAAATATTAAACCTTCCTCTTTAGAATCTAAACCTTTGGCAATAGCGAGTACTCTAAAGGCTTGATTTTCGTAATCTTCAGCACCGCGAAGCATCTCTTTTTTTGTATTTTCGTCAAAATTTTTGATCTCTCCATTTTTATCTATATATTTATCAGACTTTTCAAATATAACTTCAACCGCACCCTTTGAGTAAATTGTTTGCCCAGAAGAGTTTTCATAGATCGAAGACATCATCTTCCTCTCAGAGCTAAAAGGAATCTCCTGTGTTTTTGTAAAGCCACTTATATCAAGTTTTCTTTTATTTGCTGCACTTACAATTGCTAACTCTGTTGGATCTCCAAAAACTTCATTACCTTCAATTGTTGCACGAGAGTTTAGCCTGCCTGCAATTAAAAGCTCATCCAAACGTTGATCTGTAGTTTGATTAGACTCTTGTGAGCTAAATTCACCCTGAGATATATACCCCTCACCACTTACAGATATATTCTCGCCTGAGCTCAAAAGGATATTTTTTAAACTCATCTCATTTTGTGTAAGCGTACCCGTTTTATCTGTACATATTATGGTTACACTCCCCAAAGTCTGAACAGAATCGAGGTTTTTTATAAGTGCGTTTCGTTTTGCCATGCGCTGGCTTGCAAGTGATAGAGAGAGTGTAATTGTAGGAAGAAGACCCTCGGGTACATTGGCAACGATAAGTGAAAGGGCAAAAATAGCAGCTATTAAAAAGCTCTGATTAGAAAACATACCAAGTACAAAAAATACACAACCCATTGCTAGAGCGATCAGTGTGAGTATATGGGTGATGTGTATAACCTCTTTTTGCATAGGGGTTAGAGTTTTTTGTATATTTGTAGTTAGAGTAGCAATTTTCCCAAACTCTGTAGAATCACCTGTTGAGACAACCACAGCTACACCATTACCAGAGACAACGGAAGTCCCTGCATACACCATGTTTTTGGCATCCAAAGATCTAGTAGTTTTATTGTCGTAGTTTTGTTCACGTTTAGATGGTCTTGATTCACCGTTTAGGGCTGAGGTATTTATATAAAACTCTTCACACTCTAATATAACTGCATCTGCGGCAACCTTGTCTCCCTCTTCAAGGATAATTATGTCACCTGGAACCAGACCTTTAGCATCTATACTTTTATTTTCTCCATCTCGTACAATTGTGACTATGGTAGGCATAAGTTTAAGTAAGGCCTCCATAGCTTTGTCGGCTTTGTATTCCTGCCAAAAAGTAAAAGTTGCATTTATAATAACGGCAGCGATTATCGCATATGCTAATATATCATTGCCTTCGTTAGGAACGAAACTATCAGCAATAAAGGCTAAAACGGCTGCAACTTCAAGCAATATTGCAAAAAACTGAACATATTGTTTTAGATACTCTTTTAAGTAGCTTTTTTTCTCTTTAGTACCAATCTCATTTGCTCCAAAATCATTCAACCTGCGCTTAGCATCTGCTTCACTTAAGCCACTCTCGGATGTATGGTATTTATCTAATAGATCGGTTTTATTCAATTGAAAAGATTTCATTTTCAACTACTCTTTTGTGTAGTAGGCTATAGTATTTACTGAAGCCTCACGCATAAGTCTCTCTATTGGCAATTCTTTTGAAAATAATGTTCTGACAGATAGGCGTCTGGCTCCTATAATGAGCAGATCGACATCTGATTTTGCAACTTGACTTAAAATACTTTGTGTCTCATTAAATGTAAAGTCATGTTTTATATTTAGGCTAAATGGCATAAAGTTTGATAGTTTTTTGTAGTGCCTTAGGTTGTAGTTTATGGCTGAGAGTCTTTCTCTGGTTTCATGTATACCGATTGCAGCAAGTCTGAATTTAGATATTTTGGTTACAGAGTATATCTCACCTTTTGCTTTGTAAGCTGAAGAAAGTATTGAGAAAAAAGTGAATTTTTTTACAGATAGTTTATCCTCTTTTATAGATAGAAAAATATTTCCTGATTCTAAAATATTGTTTATGTGCACAATTCTAACTACGGCTATATCTATGTTGAGGTTCATTTTTATAAGTAGTTCACTAAATGAATTTTTTATAAATTTTGTATGTTTTCTGGTTGAGCAAAAGATCGTATCAGCATTAATATCTAGCAAATAATTTTTTATATTTTTTTTGGAAAATTTACTTAGTATAACTGTTTCAACTTTAATGTTTTCAGATACAGCAATCGTTGATATACGTTCTATACTTGCTTTAACATCTTCTATATCATCTTTTCTATTTTCAACATGAAATAATACTAATGTAAAGTCCTGAGCTTGAGCATATTTAAGTGCATAAAATGCCATGCTTTCAGAAGTTATACTGCCATTTAGTGAAGCTACAACTTTCATAATAAACTCCTTGGAAGATATTATTATAGTACAATTCGATTTATGAAAAGAATTAAAGAGCTAAACAAAGGTGTTCAGTATATGCTGATCGCCTCATTTACATTTGCAATAATGGGTGCTTTTGCAAAACTTGCATCTGATCATATGCCATCATTAGAAGTTGTATTTTTTAGAAATGTTTTTGGTGTAGCGATTATAGCTTATGCAATATATAAAAGCCCGCTTCAAAGTGAAGGTGGAAAGCCATTTTTACTTTTATTTCGTGGAATGATGGGTTTTTTAGCACTTCTTGGTTTTTTTTATAATATAGCACATATCCCTTTGGGAGATGCTATGACATGGTCTAAGACTTCACCTATTTTTACTGCTATTTTTGCTTGGCTTTTTTTATCTGAACATTTGAGTAAAAAAGCATGGTTTGCTATTTTTATTGGATTTATCGGTATTGTTTTTATAACAGAACCTACAAATATAGGCTTTACAAAGTATGATGCACTTGGTCTTTTTAGCGGAATAGGTGCAGCACTTGCATATACTTCAATACGTGAGCTTAAAAAACATTACGATACACGTGCTATAGTGCTTTCATTTATGGGAGTAGGTACAGTTGGTCCGCTAATTTTATTTGCAGTTTCTGAATTTGTATATATGCCTAGTTTGGATTTTATGTTGGGTGAATTTGTAATGCCAAGCGGAGTAGTTTGGGTATATGTTATAGCGATGGGAGTTCTCGCTACCATTTCACAACTGCTCATGACCAAGGCTTATAGTGAAACAAAAGCGGGAATTGTCGGTGCTGTAAGTTATACAAATATTTTATTCTCAATTATGGTCGGAGTTATGCTTGGGGATGCACTGCCTAGTTTATCGGTAACTACGGGAATTATTCTTGTAGTACTGGCAGGTATACTGGTCGCAAGGGCTAAATAGTTTTTTTAGGTAACATAATGCTGAATCTAGCACCATCTTTAGTGTTTTTAACACTTAACAAACCTTTTATATGTTGATCAATAATCATTTTAGACATATAAAGACCAAGGCCAGTTCCATTTTTTGATTTTGTACTGAAATACGGCTCGTATATTTTATTTATTATTTCTTTCTCAATTCCACCGCCGTTATCTTCTATATGTATGATAATTTTATCATCTAAAGTTTCAAAATTGATAGATATAGTTGGTTTATATATATGTCTCTCAATTAAAACATCTATAGCATTGTTTAGGATGTTGATTATTGATTGTACAAGCTCGTTAGCATATGTATTAATTCCACCGCACTTACATTGCATTATATGTAATTTTACTTCTGTTGTAGATAGTCTTGGTTGAATAAAATGCTGTACACGTCCAATAAGTTCATCTATTTCTATATCTTGTTTTAGTTTTTCAGGCTTGAAAAAAGTTTGAAAATCATCTACCGTGTCAGAGAGATAAACCATGGTGTCAGATATTTTATCTAAGATCTCAATGTGATCATTGTTTTTTTCTTCACTCATCATTAGTTTCAGTCTCTCTTGGGCTATTAAAAGAGTCGTAGTAGATAGAGGTTGTCTCCATTGGTGGGCTATCATACTAAGCATCTCACCCATTGCTGCAAAACGTGATTGACTGATCATTAGTTGTCTTTGGCTTATAAGCTCTTTTTCAAAGTTAGTTATTTTTTTTGTATAGGACCTGAAAAAAAGACTTGCCATAATAAAACTTAGAGTGAATGTACTTATAGCTACGTCTGATAGGTTTAGACCATAAAAGTGATTGACTATTAGAATAGTTGCTAAAGATACACCGGCTACAATATTACCTGTAAACACTCCACCTGTTATATATGCTGCAAATACCAGTAGGTAAAACCATATAAGACGAAACTCATCATTTGGAACACAGATCAGCGTACATATAAAGTCTAGGTATGCACCAAAGTACATTGCATACGCAATATAAAGATAACGTGATTTTGTACCTCGAAGTAAAATTATTAGTATTACAGAAACAGCTGAGAGTGTATAGTTGGCAATAGTTTGCTGCATACCAAGCGGCATAATGTCAAAGACACTCAGTGTAGCGATTAAAAAAGTAAAAATCCCCATTAGAACGAGTATTGTATTTAATACTTTATATTGAAACTTTAAAAGCAGTTCATCATTATTAAATGAATGATAGCTTACTAAAAAGTCGTCAAAAAATGCTTTACTAATCTTGTACATATTATTGGACCAAATATCTTTTTTGCGTCATTATAACTAAAGTAACTTTTATTTAAAAGCATTATGATATAATCACTTTTTATTTTAAAAGGTTATATATGATATTACTTAGTGGACCTTGTGTAATTGAGAGTGAAGAGAATATTTTTAAAATCGCAAAAGAGTTGGAAAAATACCATAACGATGATGCGATCGACTTCTATTTCAAAGCAAGTTTTGATAAAGCCAACCGTACATCTTTAGAGTCTTTTCGCGGACTTGGAATCGATGAAGGTTTGAGAATATTACAAAAAGTAAAAGATGATTTTGGATATAAAGTTGTAACTGACGTTCATGAATCTACTCAGGTAGCTCAGGTTGCTGAAGTTGTTGATATGCTTCAAATCCCTGCGTTTTTATGTCGCCAAACTGATCTTCTTGTTGCATGTGCAGAAACAGATAAAAAGATAAATATCAAAAAAGGGCAATTTTTAAGTGCAGATGCAATGGTTTATCCTGCACTAAAGATACT
The DNA here is from genome assembly GCF_041583195.1 of Sulfurimonas sp. Lineage (NCBI taxonomy): Bacteria > Pseudomonadati > Campylobacterota > Epsilonproteobacteria > Campylobacterales > Sulfurimonadaceae > Sulfurimonas > Sulfurimonas sp. Next base: position 167,273 of record NZ_JBFHGL010000001.1, on the reverse strand, counting down.
TCAAACTCGTGGATGCAACGAAGCTACATATGAGAACTCTAAAAAACACGGGCTTTATCTTTGTGAGCGCGGAAACTCTTTTGGATACGGAAACATGGTAGTAGATATGCGTAATCTTGTTATTATGAGAGAATTCGCACCGGTTATATTTGATGCTACACATTCTGTTCAGATGCCTACAGCTGCAAACGGTAAAACTGGTGGTGATTCTTCAATGGTTCCATACCTTGCTAAGGGTGCAGCTGCAGTTGGAGTTGACGGTTTCTTTTTTGAGACACACTTTGACCCAAGCATTGCACTCAGTGATGGACCAAATATGATAAAACTTGATGAGTTGGAAAACTTAATAACAAAAATTAAAAAAATACAGGAGATATAGAGAATGAATTTAATTGAAGGTAAGTTAAGAATTAACGGCGGTAAAAAAATAGCGATCGTAAGTACAAGATGGAATCACTTTATAGTTGACAGATTAGTTGAGGGTGCTGCTGATGCATTTGCTCGTCACGGTGGTGAAGACTCTGATCTTACTCACGTTTTAGCTCCTGGTGCATTTGAATTACCGATGGTAGTTGAGAAGCTTTTAGCATCTGGTAAGTATGATGCGGTTTGTGCACTTGGTGCAGTTATCCGTGGTGCTACTCCACACTTTGATTATGTATCTGCTGAAGCTACTAAGGGGATTGCATCAGTTAGTTTAAAATACCAAAAACCGGTATCGTTCGGGCTTTTAACTACTGATACAATTGAGCAGGCTATTGAGCGTGCAGGTACAAAAGCTGGTAACAAAGGTTTTGAAGCTATGACTACTGTTATTGAACTACTTGATTTATATGAGAATATGTAATGGCTACAAGACATCATGCTAGAATGGCAGTGGTTTCACTGCTTTATGCTTATGATCTAGGTAATGGAAACATTGCTGAGCATACTTCGGAGATACTTGAAGAGAAAAAGATCCGTAATAAACAAAAGGACTTTGCATTAAGTCTGTATGACGGTGTTATGCAGAACCTGCCAAAGATCGATGAATCTATTATAAAACATCTTAAAGACTGGGATTTTGAACGTTTAGGCTCAATTGAGAGAGCTACTCTTCGTTTAGCTGGTTATGAGATCCTTTTTGGTGATCTTGATTCTGCTGTTGTTATTAATGAAGCAGTTGAGATTACTAAAGCATTTGGAACAGAACAGTCTCCAAAATTTATAAACGGTGTCCTTGACGCGATTAGCAAAGACAAGTAAAGTTTTATGAAAAAACTGGTTTTTTTATTTATTTTTTTTAGCACACTAGCATTTGGTGAAAACGAATGTGTAGTGTGTCATAAAGGGATAGAAGATATCCGCGATCGAAACTCCGACATGATGAAAGAGATTTTGAAAATCGCAGACAAAGCCGGTCACAAAGGTAATGATTGTATAGTTTGCCATGGTGGAAACCCGTATAACAAAAGTAAAGAGTATGGTCATAAAGGGACTGTAAAATATTTTAAAAACAACGACGGACCTAAAGATTTTTACCCATCACCTACAGATCCTTCGATAAACAAAAATACTTGTGGAATGTGTCATAAAAATCAAGTAAATGCTCAGTATAGCTCAATGATGATGAGTATTAAAGTTGATTCTAACGAGACAAACAGCTCTACAAATTCACATGCTATTATTGGTAGTGAAAAGTATATAAAATATATGCAAACTCTTTCACAAAAAGAGCCAAATGCTTTTAAAGAAAAACCGTATAAGCATAAGAAGTCTTCTTACTCAAAAGGTAAAGGGTGTGCGGTTTGTCATATACCTTTTGCAGAAGATGGGCTTTATAAAGGGGATGATGTTAGAATCTCTAAAAAGAACCCTTATCATCTTCTGACTCATAAGATACAAAGTTCTCGTGAGGTAAGAGTTGATGTAGCTGATCACAACTATACAGGCGTAGCAATAGAGTCTTGTGTTAAGTGTCATAAATCTAAGAAATTTACAGCTATGTCGTATCAGGGCTTGATGGATATAAAATCTAAACACCATATAAAGCTGCAAGAAGATATCCACTTTAAAAAAGGGATGAGCTGTCAGGATTGCCATACTTCAAACGATCTTCACGGAAGCGGTTATAAAACAAATGAGAATCTGGCAGCAGTTGAGATCGAATGTCAAGATTGTCACGGAACAACAAAAAAATATCCTTGGGAACTGCCTCTTGGTTTTTCAGATGAGTTTAATACAACTGTATCAGATTCTAAGGGCAGGGGTGTTGCTAAAGAAGTTGCAAAATATTTAAAACAGGGCTATGTGGCTGAAGAAGCTGATGGATATCTTCTTAGTGCCCGTGCAAATCCACTAACAAATGTAGTAAAAAAAGATAATACTGTTATCGTGCATTTGGCTAATGGAAAAGATATAGAATTAAAACCGCTTAAACTGTTAAAAAAAGAAAAAGAGCTCTCAAGTAAAGCTTTAGCGGCTATGGATAATGTAGATAAACATACAGACGCTTTAGAGTGCTATGCATGTCATACTAAATGGGCTCCTCAGTATTATATTGATGAACATAAAAATAAGTTTGTAAGATGGGAGGAACCTGTTTTAGCTCAAAATGGAGAGGGCAGAATAAGTCCTGTTATACAAAAAGAAAAAATGAGTTTAACAGCTCAACCTCATAGTGTTTCGGAAAAAGCACGTACATGTGAGAGTTGTCATGTTTCAAATAAAGCTATGGGGATGGGACTTGGTTCACTAAAACAAAACCATACAAAACTGACAGATATTCAAAGCAACTTTAAATTAGCATCTGTTTTAAACCAAGAACAGTTGAATAAGCTTGATCGTAAAGGTATGTGTGTATCATGCCACAAAAGTATACCAAATGGGAATTTGGCAGTTTCTGCTATGGTTCATGTTTCACAAATGAGTGAGGTAAATATAGATAAAAATATGCATAGTTATATACTATCAAAGATTTTAGATATTGGAGCGTGGGCACAGCTTATAGTTCTGGCTTTAATCTTGTTAATTATTACGTATTTTATTTATGTTAAATTTATAAAGAAAAAACCGGTAAACCCTAGAAATGAAGGTTGGAAATAGTTTGAAAAGATTGACTAAAGAAGAAGCATTAGATTTAATAAGAAATGCCGACTTAAAAGAGTTGGGCAAAATGGCAACTGCACGTAAAAAAGAGTTGCATCCAAAGGGTGTAACTACATTTGTAGTTGACAGAAATATTAACTATACTAACATATGTTGGGTAGATTGTAAATTTTGTGCATTTTACAGACATGAAAAAGATGAAGATGCTTATGTACTAACTTTTGAAGAGATAGATAAAAAGATAGATGAACTTTTAGAAATAGGTGGAACTCAGATCCTTTTTCAAGGAGGAGTTCATCCAAAGTTAAAGATAGAGTGGTATGAAGATCTTGTTGATCATATTCATAAAAAATATCCAACTATTACAATACACGGTTTTTCATCAATCGAGATAGACTTTATAGCACGTGTGTCACGCATAAGTGTTACAGAAGTACTGGAGCGTTTGAAGGCTAAAGGGCTTGCATCTATTCCTGGAGCGGGAGCTGAGATTTTAAGTGATAAGGTTCGTGATATTATCGCACCTAAAAAGATAGATTCAGATGTATGGATAGATATTCATCGCCAGGCTCATCAACTTGGTATTATGAGTACGGCTACAATGATGTATGGTACGGTCGAGACGGATGAAGATATAATTGATCACTTAGATATGGTTAGAAATCTTCAAGATGAAACAGGCGGATTTCGTGCATTTATTATGTGGAGTTTCCAAGGCAAAAATACTGAACTATTACGTCAGATCCCAGATATGGAAAAACCATCATCAAACCGTTACTTAAGACTATTAGCAGTTGCAAGATTATATCTTGATAATGTCCCTAATATTCAAAGTTCATGGGTTACTCAGGGGCCGTATATTGGTCAGTTGGCATTAAAATTTGGTGCAAACGATCTTGGTTCAACTATGATGGAAGAGAATGTTGTAAGTTCTGCAGGAGCAAGTTTTGCAATGGCAAAAGATGAGATGATACATCTGATTCGTGACGTTGGTGAACATCCTGCAATTAGAAATACGGCATATGAGATTTTAGAGAGATTTTAAGATGTTAAAACTCTTAGTATTATTTTTTTTAACAGGACAAATTTTAATGGCAGCAAAAGTAGAATATATAAAAGTAGATGATCTTAAAATACCGGTAATTTTTGAAAAAGACAAAAGACTACCGCTTGTAAACATGCAGTTTGTTTTTCAAAACTCTGGAAGTATAGAAGACGATGATAAAGCGGGACTTGCAAAACTAAGTGCATCTATGATGGGTGAGGGTACTAAAAAATTAGGCTCATCTAAGTTTGCAGAAGCACTAGAAGCTAAAGCTATACATATTTCTGCAACAACAGGTCGAGAGACTTTTGTTATAGAAGTTGGAAGTATTAAAGAGGAGTTTGACGATGCACTAAAGTATTTTGATATGCTTTTAGGCGATCCAAACTTGAGCAACGATGCACTAAAGAAAGTAAAAACGGTTAGACTTGGGGCATTGGCAAGAAAGCAAAATGATTTTGATTATGTGGCATCAAACGAGTTGAAATCTATAATGTTTAAAAATACCCCTTTAGCTAATCCATCATCAGGAACGATAGATAGTGTAAAATCTATAGATCTCAAAGACATAAAAAGCTTTTTAAAAGAGCATATTGTAAGCAGCAGACTAATTGTAGTAGTAGGCGGAGATATAGCTTTAAACGATGTAAAAACAAAATTAAAAAATATAATTTCTAAAATGCCAGAAGGAAAGATGTCTGAACTGAAAACATATAATGTTACAGATAAAGCTAATGAGAATATTCTAAAAAAAGAGACTGAACAAGCTTATGTATACTTTGGTTCGCCTTATAATATGAAAGTTAGCGATGATGATTATTTTAAAGCTCGTGTAGCTACTTTTATATTGGGTACTGGTGGTTTTGGAAGCCGTCTGATGGAAGAGATCAGAGTAAAAAAAGGACTTGCATATTCTGCTTATGCCAGAGTAAACGTAAATAAATCTTCTTCATATTTTAGCGGTTATCTTCAAACAAAAATAGAATCGATGGATGATGCTAAAAAAACAGTAAAAAATGTAATAAAAGAGTTTGTAAAAAAAGGTGTTACACAAGATGAACTGGATCAAACTAAGAAGTTTTTACTTGGAAGTGAGCCTTTAAGAGTTGAGACTTTAAGTCAAAGACTCAGCAGAACTTTTCAACACTACTATAGGGGTCTTCCTTTAGACAATTCAGAAATAGAACTGGAAAAGATCAAAGAGTTAAGTTTAGATGAGCTAAATAAATATATTAAAGAGCATAAAGAGATACTTGAACTTAGCTTTGCAATAGTTACGAAGTAAAAGGGCTATAGTATATGAAGAGTATAATTTTAATTATATTAATGACACTAACTGTAAGTGCATCGGAAAATATAAAGTGGATAAAAACTTATACTGAAGCTGTTAAATTATCTAAAAAACAAAAAAAGCCGATGCTTCTATTTATGAACAGAGAAGACTGTGGTGCTTGTGAGTTTATGAAAGAGAATGTATTTATAGATGAGATGATATATAGTTATATTAACGAGAACTATATTCCTGTGTATGTAAATATACATAAAAACGATGCACCAAAAAAAATGCAGGTAAAAATGACACCTGTATTTCACTTTGTCAGAGATGATAATTCTTTGATTCAAGAAAGTTTAATTGGCGGGAAAACAGGACTGTTCTTTTTAAAAATTTTAAAAGCCGGTGTAACGGAATATTAAATTGAAGGTTTTTAATATTACACGTATTAAAAAAATTTTGTGTGTAATACTTGTAACATCAAACTTAAGTGCTATAGAGTTATCAAACACTAAAACTGAAGATAGTGTTAATGATAATTTAGAGTTTAGTTTTAAATACCGTGGACGTATTGATTCATATAATGGAATTAATAAAAAAGCTTATGGTAATGATCAATCACTTATAGGTGATCCAGATGATAATATTTACCTTCAACAGATAGTTTCAGGATTTAAATACATACCATATCCAGATTATGAATTTAAGATCCACATGTATGATTCTCGCGGGTATAACTCTTCTTTAAAACCTAATGATTTTATAATAAATCAAGGAACTCCAGATGAATATATGATGAGTTACTATGATGACCATTTAGAACTCTTTGAGGCTTATGCGAAAAAAAGAGGTGTTTTAATAAAAGAGTTAACTTTTACTCTTGGTCGTCAACAGTTGGGTTATGGTGATAAACGTATATTTGGACCTGGAAACTGGGGAAATACCATAGGTTGGTTATGGGATGCTGCACACCTATCTTATAAAAATGATAATGATTTTTTTGATATATGGTACGGTCAAGTAAGAGTTAAAGAGACTGATGATTTTAGTATATTAAAAAAACATCGATTCCAAGGTGTAGGACTATATAGCCATTTTGAGTATAAGTATACTAATATAGAACCATTCTTTGCATGGCGAAATAACTTACATCATATTGTTAAAGATGAAGAAAATATCTACTATTACGGACTTCGTTCATTTAAAAAAACACCTGGACTAATATATGATGCTACATTTGCCAAAGAGCATGGTAAAAAAGGTAGTATAGATATTAGAGCATATGGATATGTTCTAAAAGCAGGTTATATGTTTGATAACAACTATAAAACCAAGATTTCATTTGGAAGGGTATATGCATCAGGTGATAAAGACTCTAATGATAATACATCTCAAACATTCTCAACACCGTTTGGTGCTACCGATGGAGAACATTATGGACGTCTTGATGCTATGGCATGGTCAAACATGAAAGACCTTCAAGCTTCAATATCATTATACCCACTAAAAGATTTTTCTACAGAGTTCATTTATCACCACTTCAATTTAGCAAATGCAAATGACAGTTGGACATATTACAAATATAAAAATATAGGTCTAAATAGTTATACACATATAGGTGATGAATATGATTTTGTATTAAAGTACAAAGTTGACAAATCATTAGATATTTTGGCTATAGGATCTTATTTAAAAGCTGGTGATTTTATTATAAAGAACAATATAGCAAACAATAATGCAAGTAAAATGTTTTTTCAATTTACATATAAATTTAATACAAATATGTCAAAATGAAATAATTTTGACTATATATTATGAAATAAAGTAATATTATAGATATCCATATGTAAAAGAAGTAAAAATGAAGTTAACAAATGAGCAAAGTGAAAAGTTTAAAAAACTAGGTATCTCTTCATTTATTGAACTCTCTTTAATTATCCCCTCATCTTATGAAGACTACCGAATAAACAGCTCTTTAGTAGAGCATACATCGCAAGTAATCGATGCTACTGTAGAGTCTGTCTATCGTGCTCCAAATTCTATTCAAGTCACTTTTTATGCACATAATTTTGGACATACTATCCACGGTGTTCTTTTTCGTCCAAAACCGTATATGATACATCAGTTTAAAATCGGTGAGAGAAATTATTTTTACGGATTGTGTGATTGTAAAATGGGGAAATGCTCAATCACTATGCCAAAAAAGATCTCGCAGGTAGGATCTATAACTCCAAAATACAAGTCTAAACTACGTAGTGATGTCTTACAAAGGTTTATTCAGAATAATCTTACAATTGATTGTTTAGTTGATGAAGGTTTAAAAGAAAAAGTAGCAGAAGAGATCATAAAACTTCATTTTCCAACTGCAATGCCAAAAAAAGAGTTGGACGAGGCTAGCTTAAATGCTTTAAAATATACAGAGCTTTTCTCATATATGAAGAAGTTAAGTGTTAAAAGGAGATATTTTAATGCTATTAGCTCATCTGTACAAGATTATGAAGAATGGGCTAAGACACTACCGTTTGAACTTACACAAAAGCAAGTAGAAGCTATTGACGATATAAAACATGATCTTTTAAAAAATGTAGCTGCAAAGCGCATGATTGTAGGTGATGTAGGAAGCGGTAAAACTATGGTTATACTAGCATCGGCATACATGAACTATCCAAACAAGTCTATTCTAATGTCTCCTACAACAATACTTGCAAATCAGCTTTATGAAGAAGCTAAAAAATTTTTGCCAATGATGAAAATAACACTTGTTACAAACAAGTCTAAAAAAGAAGACTTAAACGGATATGATCTGATCATAGGTACGCATGCACTTTTATACAGAGAACTTCCAGTAGCAAGTTTGGTAATGGTAGATGAACAGCATCGTTTTGGAACACAGCAGAGGAATATGTTAGAAAAATTAGTAAGCAGCGGAGATAAAAAACCACATTACTTACAGTTTTCTGCAACGCCAATTCCTCGTACACAAGCTATGATAGAAACTGCACATATAGATGTAAGCTTGATCACCTCTACACCGTTTGACAAAGATATTACAAGCAAGGTTATACATAAACAAGATTTTAAAGATCTTCTTGAACATATAAAAGATGAAATAACTAAAGGGAATCAAGTCCTTTTAGTATATCCATTAGTTGAGCAGAGTGAGATGTTAGAATATCAGAGTATCGATGAAGCACGCTCATATTGGGAGAAAAATTTTGACGATGTATATGTAACTCACGGAAAAGATAAAGATAAAGAACAGGTACTACTTGATTTTGCAAAACATGGAAATATTTTAATAGCTACAACCGTTGTAGAAGTTGGTATATCTCTGCCAAAACTTAGCTCAGTTGTTATTGTAGGTGCTGAGAGACTAGGGTTATCAACTCTTCATCAGCTTCGTGGTCGTGTGAGTAGGACAGGTCTTAAAGGGTATTGTTATCTTTATACAAACACTTCATTTTCTGATAGATTAGATGAATTTTGTTATACCAGTAGCGGTTTTGATATTGCAAATATGGATCTAAAGTATAGAAAAAGTGGTGACCTACTAAAGGGTGTTAATCAAAGTGGTAGTCAGTTCAAGTGGATAGATTTAGCTGAGGATGAAAAAATAGTTAGTGAAGTGAAAAGGGGACTATTAATATAGTCCGAACTTTCCATCATTTCTTTTATAAAGTACGCGAGTTTTATCTTCATTATCTAAAAAGATTTCAAACATTTTGTTTCCCTCTTTTAGATCGTTTAATACATCTTCAACTTCACGAGGTTTGTAAAGATCAAGTTCAACAGGAACGATTTCGTCTTCCATTGCTTCAGCAGTCTCTTTAACATCTACGTTTTCAGCTTTAATCTCATTTAGACCAACTTTTTGATGATCAACTTCTTTATCGTGCATACGACGAAGAGCTTTTTGAGCACGCTCAATTGCCATATCGATAGCAGCGTAAAGATCATCATCATTTTGTTTTATGATAACAGAGTTTTTACCAGCCATACTGATAACAAACTCAACCATTGAATGTTCTTTACCTTTTTTACTTTGAGCAGATGCTACAACATTCACACTTGTAATTCCCATATTGTATTTGTTAAGAGTTTCTATAGATGAAGTCATATGAGCTTTAATCGGCTCTGTTAATTCTAAATGTCTTCCAGTTAGGGAGATATTCATATCAATCCTTTTTAAGTTTTAAGTCGCGAATTATATCATAGTTTTTGTATTGTTCTTCTAAAAAAAGTAACAGGTTCTGTTCCTGTAACACTGCTAGGTACAGTTACAGTTATATCCATCATAACTGTTCCGTTTTGCTCATCAGTAGTAATGGCAGTTGTAGGTGTAAGATTTGTACAACCGTTACTTGATGTAGTGTTTGCCCCTGTTTCATTTGTGTAAGAATACTTCATAGAGATATTTATATCATATACACCATCAAGTTCAGATATATTTCTAGAATTTTGACAGCCATTTGTTGCTATATCATATAAAGCATATTCTATAGCACCTTTTGCATGAAGTTCTGTTTGTTCATATAAGAATAGATCTACTGTTCTTTTTGAAGTTGAAGCTGTAGTGTTTAGTGAGAGTAACATTATTGTTGATATTAAGATAATCACACCAACTGCCATGATCATGGCAAAGCCAGAACGGTTTAGAATACGGTTTTTTCTTTGCATATTGCATGTGCTCCATCTGTTAGTTCACTTTTTACACAAACTTGAATTTTTAGCATTGAACCGACTGCACGAAATTGAAAAGTTGGTACGTTTTCCATAATTACAGCACGTTTTATATTCTTCCCTGCATCTGAATATCTCTCTGCATCCCAAGGTTGATAATCATAGTAGTATACTAGGTCATAAGTATTGTTGCCTTTCCCATCATCTTCTATAGCTATTGCATTGGCTGTCCATGCTATTTTATAGTACTCATACAGATCAACTCCTGCAAAGTTTGCACTAAGTCTATTGTTTATAGCTGCAGTTATTGGGTGCATAGTGGCTCCAAGACCTGATAGTGTAACATTTCCATCCCATCCATAACCAGTGTGGACATCACTATTTGAACCTATAAAATAAAGAGCTGAGTCAAGTATGCCGCTGTTAGCTTGAGACAATGTACCTATTGTGTTGTTAATAGCTGTAACATTAGTTTCAGGTGTAGTTATAAATGAATTACTAGAGGCATTTAGATCAGCTATACCACTCCAGTAAGGAGCATTTACTCCTCTCCAACCATCTATATCAAAGGAAACCCACTCCAATACTCTGTAGTTTTTTGTGGTATCTAAATCCTGTACACCATCATAATCAGATGCGGAAACTCTTCCAATAACAGAATCCGGAATACGGTACGATAATCGTTTTGCTATGAACTCAACAGCAGAACCACTTTGATTTTGTAATGTATTGTTAATTTTAGTAAATATATAGTTCTCATATGCTTTAGCCATAAGCTCAACACCAAACTTGCCAAGAATACCAATGATTACTATTACAAAAATAAGTTCTAAAAGTGAAAAAGCTGGTTTTTTTAAATATTTTGAAGGTTTTTGTATCATGGATACATCCTTTTATAATAATCAGCTTCACCAATATTAAAAGTATAAGCAGTTAGTTCTGACACAGTGTTTCCAGCTTCATTTGAAACGGTTACAGTGACTTTTTTTGCTTCATCGTTTACAGCGATAGTTCCATTCATATCAGATAGCGTTACAGATACACTATATGTATAGCTTTGTTTATATGCATCTGCTGAAGACGTATTTGTAAACAAAGTGTCATTAACACCGTGAAAATCATCTATATCGTCTCTAACTGCTTCTCCACCATCACTTCCAAATGCTGCAGAAACTCTTACTGTATCATCATCAAGACATCTTCTATGTTTCTCTTGAAATATATGACCGTTTGGTTTTATTCTGTCTGCATTACAAACTCCAGCAGCTCTTTGTATGACCTTTTCTATAGCACCTGGATCATCTGTCTCTACAGAGTTTTCATCCCATCTATAGGATAATACCTGATTTATCTGTGCTGCTGCAGCAAATACTGTTTCTTGAAGAAGATTGTTATCAACACCTTTACCTATAGCACTCGTCATAATAGGTATAGATACTACACTAATAGCGATAATAACCAGCGCAAATATAAGCTCTATAAGAGTAAATGCTGTACGTTTGGCATAACGGTTTACCACATTATTCTCCTATTTGTTTTAATAGCACCATCTGTTTTTGACGTTGAATTTGCTTCATCTACGCCTGCCCAGTCTGAATTATTTTTTATAAACTCAACCTCAAATTCATTTTTTGTGTCACTATTATCATATTTATTATATATCAGCCATCTAGATGCATTATTCTCCATTGTTGCCTTATATGGATACCCGCTAGACTCATCATACTCTAAAGTAACTTGAGTCGGAACACCATTAACAATGGCAGTATTGGAAACTTTTGACGCATTTTTTTGATTAATATTTCCTACAACTCCATCATTTACAGTATGAGCAGTGTTTATATACCATCTTGGATCGTTTGTTGAGTTTAAGTTTGCATTATTTGGCAGTAAAGTTTTATTACAAGTAACTCCTAAACTATCAGTCCCGTTACAGAAAGATTCAAAATATATAAATGAATTTCCACTGTCTCCTTGGAAGGTCTGTCTTTCAGCATTTGTACGACCATATAAAAATGTAGCACCACCGCTACCAGTACCGATATCTTGCCCAGTTATATCTGTGCCAGAATATGTGGATTTAACGTTTATGGTTAAGCCGGATGCTGAAACAGTAAATGGATTTACAGATGTATCAACACGTCTTGGAAAGTTAAATCTAAGCACTTTAGATGTATTGTTTTCATTCCATGTAACAGTGTATTGACCTCCTGCAAAACCAAGTTTGGCATCTGGAATAGTAGTTGTGTTTGAATCACCATGATTTGCATGTGTTAGAGATATATTTGCTCCTACAGGATTTTCATAGTATGCTGCACCATTTGTAAAGTTAAGAGTAGCGTTGTTATTTTCATTCTCTGCAACAACAGTTACTTCTACTCTAGCAGCCATATCAAACGTTGAAATATTAGCATCATCAATGTTTGAAATATATGTAAAAGTACCAGGTGAACCGTTGTTATTTGTCATATTTATATCTTCTAAAGAAAAGTGATGTGGTATAAATGTTACATTTAGATCACCACAAATATAAGCTCCATCTGAATTACAGTTGTTGTAAAGAGTTGAAGAGGGATCATTCATAGAACGGTCATCTTCAAGATCTACCCTCGCCCAGTTTTTATCTTTAAGTATAAGTGTAACCTTTCCAACATCATCAAATTCCATACCTACAACTTCGTAGCTAACACTTCCATCAGTTGATATACCGTTTAAAATACTAAATACAGACTCACTTGAAAGACTTGCACTACCGTTAAGTACTGTAGCCGAACCATCGGCAGAGTTTACTACTGATTCGCTAAGTGTCAGATTGGCTTTACTTTGGTTGTAGTTTAGAGTTTGAGTTGATGAACCATAATTAGAAGCTGTTACTGTTGCATTATATGTAGAACCTGAACGCATTAGATCAGGCACATCTGCATCGGTAAACTCAATATTGAATTTGTCTGGTCTTATGGCAAAGTTATCACTTGAACATCCTGAATCTGCAGAGTCTAATGTACACATTAAACATCCGTAATCATCGCCGTATGAAGGATTGTATCCGCAACTATCCTGTATTTCCTGAGTGAAGTCAGTTGTTTGTTGTTCTTGTCCGCAGCTTTGTCCACCGTTTTGTGACAAACATGGAGAACCGTTACCCGCAAAACATCTATCGTACGTATCCTGACCGAAAATATTTAGATATGTTGTTTCACTGTTTAGACACTGAGCAACACCTTGAAGGTTACCGTCTTCAGAACTGTTTTTCAAACATATAGCATTTACGGTGGCATTTTCATATATTTGACTAAAGTCCATTGATGTTATGTAAAATCTAGTGTCTTGGTTTGCATATGATGGCATAACTACATCTAAATTTGATGTCACCTGGCCATTGCTGATAGTAATAACAGCTGGGTTGCCATTTGTGTCGTATAGTACATCTTTTGTTGAACAGTTAGAATCAGAAATATATGGGATTATTCTGAATTTTAAATTAGTATCTACTGAAGTATAGCTAGCAGCATCTCCTGAACCGTCCAGGTGTACACCTGTTATCGTTTCCGGTTTATTTGAAACTTTTGTGGTTATAAACTTTGTTCCTGCGTTGTAATCAGCAGTAGATGTAAAGTCATTTACTATATCTGCATTAGTTGCAGAAACTTCAGGTGGATTAGGAGCGTATGCACGACATATACCTTGAACTTTAAGTTCATCGATCTCATGGTTGTTACATCCTCCACCGGTTCCCGCAGTAAAAGCAAATCTAACGTATTCAGGAGTAGTGCTTTGACCATTCGCACCATCTTTTGCATCAAACTTATTTATGATTACCTGGTATCCGTTTCCATCATATATATCTCTTTCTAAAGTTATATAAAGATGATCAGGATCTCTGGCATCTGCTGTAAATCTGTATTTATGTCTAGGTTCAGCTGTATCGGTATTTTTAACTGCTACTGGAGGATTAAGCTCAGATGAAGATGCTAAAAATTCATAACCGCTTGTGCCATTTCCATCACCGCGTATTGACACATAGTTTGGAGTAAATCCTATACCTCCAATCCTTCCTTCAGTTGGATTTGCATAGTTACCGTATTCATCTATACCAAGTCCTAGCCATCCACCTTCAAAACCATCTTGACTATCTTTTTGAGCATATCCCATTGAACCGCCAAATGCACCAGGAGTTGGTGTCTCTCCAACTGCTGAGTCATAAAGTACGGCAACTATACCGTCAGCCCCATAGGTACCAAGACCATCATGAGCATCTCCACAACCACCATAAGCATATTGTTCAAATTCAACAATAATAATGTTTTCGTTAGATTTAAACTCATAGTCTTTTGTAACCGCAGTTGCAAGGTTTGTACTAGCGCTTGTGAGTCTTAGTCTTCCATCAACAATCTGTGGAGTAAAACCGCCACTACTGAAAAGCGTGCGCCAATCATCATCTAATGCTGTTTCAAAATCATCTTCATAACATATAGGAATATTAACCTGTTCAAGAATTGTTACTTCTGCTGAGCTGTTGGTACCAATTTCTACTGAACCGTCAGTCACAGAGAGCGAACTTAGAGTCAAATTGAAGTTTTCATCGAACTCTATAGGTACATCATGAATAATATCCATGTATATAGTTACCTCAGTTTCTCCGGCATTGATTGTAGCTGTTTTATTTGTATATGTAACGTAGTCAGAACCACCAATTGCACTGCCGTCTGTAGTTGTATAGTCTATACTAACATCTTGAGATACAGGTTTTGAGAGGATTATTTTTATTGGCATCAGTTTTGTTGAACCATCAGCTGTATTAACGTCTTCCAGTACTTCATATGATGCTTGTTCAAAACCTATAGTAGCCGGGGTCATAAAGTTTAGATTTAGAGTAAAAATAAGGTCTTGTCCGGCGTTTTTTTCTTCAACCATAATGTAGTAGTCTGTATTTGATGTTATACTGACTGAATCACTTTGATCTTCATCGCTATCAGCTCCAGCATATATATCATCACCTCCACAGCTTGTACCAATACTTATAATCTGTGTTAGAGAATTTTTTTCTATACTAAACAATAATATTCCATTAACATCTGTGTTGAATTTAAAGTACCTTGTATAACCTTGTGCTGCACTGGAGTTTTCGCTGTAAGATGCATTCGCATCTACGGTAGTACCGTCTATGTTAGCTATAAGTTCCGGTGAAGTACAATCATATGTTGCTGCAGCATTAAGATTGCTAAAAGAGAAAGCTAAAATAAAAGGTAAAAAAAAGTTGAGTTTAAAATGAGAAAGTTTCATAAAATTCTCCTTGCAGGAATTTTATTGCAATAAAGAACAGGGCTCAGTTAGAATTGTAACAATTGCAATAACAATAACTACTATTATCTTTAATATATACTTAGTTCTTGCTTAATAATTATAGGTGGAAAGTTGTTTTAAAAAGTTAAAGATGAATAAATCTACTTTTGTAAAAAAGTAGAAATTTTCTCTGCAATACCGTATTTTGTTCCTTCTGGAAGGATTATTTGAGATGCTTTTTTATTGTCAGTGTTAAATACAATAGGGCCTATAAAATTAACTACAGAATCTTCGATCGGGTTTTGAATTAAAACTATATTTAGTGTTAAAATATTTGAATTTTCATCTATTTCAAGTAGCTTTTGTATATGTGTCGGTACTTCAAAATCATATTTTCTTAATACAAAAGGATCGATAAGCGTAAAAGATAAATATTGATCATTTACGGCCTGCATCTTCATAAATATATCATCTATTTTTTCCAATGTCACCTCTTTTACATTCTCAAAGCCTAAAAGCGGTGTAGCAATTTCAAATTTCATACATTTACCTCACAAATTTCCAAATATTTTTTATTATTGTAGCACTAAAAGCATAAATTGTACCTAGTTTAATCTGTGTTGTATAACTTTTGGATAAAATATCAACCTATTTAAATTTGGGAACTTTTATATTATGAATAAAAAATTAAAACTAATATCGGTTATTGCAGTATCTATGCTCTTATTATCAGGTTGTTCAAAAGAAATTGAAGAATATAATAAGCCTGCAATGTACTGGTATTCAAAGATAATTGACTCTATATCGGATTCAAACCTGGATAGAGCAGATGATTATTACTCATCACTTCAAGGCGAACACATAGGTTCACCGCTTTTAGTAGAAGCTACTTTGATTTTAGCTATCGCACACATGGATGATGAAGAGTATATTTTGGCTGAGCATTTTTTAAACGAGTATATAAAGCGCTATGCAAATGCCAATGAAAAAGAGAGTGCAGAGTTTATGAAAATAAAAGCAAAATTTTTAGCTCTTCCGCATCCTAGACGTGATCAGGCTCTAATCAAAGAAGCTATAGAAGAGGGGATAAAGTTTAAGCAAAGTTATCCAAATTCTCCGTATTATAATTTGGTTGATCATATGATGACTAAGTTGTATATGGGAGAAGCTTCTCTAAATGAATCTATTGCAGATTTGTATAACAGAATAGACAAGTACAAAAGTTCTGACTATTATAAAAACTTAAAGCCTCAGCCTTGGATAAATTGGGAAGAGGTAGAAGGAGCTGAGAATCCATGGTATAGAGCATGGTTTGAGGGTGATGGTAAAGGCAGTTGGTACGGCTTTTTAATACCTGATACCAAAAGTGTTGTATCACGTAACTCAAATGTAGATGAAAATGAATAAAAAAGGATTTTACTATGAATTTAAGTAGTTATGGAGAATTTCCGGCAGATATACCGGTTATTGCAGAAGATGAGCTTTTTTTATATCCATTTATGATCTCACCGCTTTTTTTAAGTGATGAGAGTAATATAAATGCTGCTACTAAAGCTATAGAAGGCAGTTCTCTTGTTATAGTTTGTTCAACAAAACCTGGGCATGACGGTGAGAGAAAATATGATTCTCTTTATGAAGCAGGTGTTGTTGGTTCTATTATGCGTAAAGTTGCTCTTCCTGATGGAAGGGTAAAAGTTTTATTTCAAGGTTTGGCTCGTGCTAAAACTACAATTGAAGTATCAACAGATCCACTTGTTGCTAGTGTAGAGATATTAGAGCCTATAAATAACACTTCACCAAAAATAGATGCACTACTTGAGATTGTACGTGAAAAGGTTAGAATTTTATCTGGAGTAAGTAACTACTTTCCACCTGATCTGCTTAGAACAATAGAAGAAAATCATGATCATAATCGTATAATTGATTTGATCTGCTCAACAGTTAAGTTAAAAAAAGAGCAGGCTTATAAAATATTTGTAGAAGTTGATACTGAAAAAAGATATATGAGTCTAATTGACTATTTAGTTGAAGAGATTGAGGCTAATAAACTTCAAAAAGAGATAAAAAGTAAAGTTCATACTAAGATAGAAAAAGTTAACAAAGAGTATTTCTTAAAAGAGCAGTTAAAACAGATTCAAAAAGAGTTGGGTACCGATACACAAAGAGAAGAAGAGATAGAGGAGTATCGCAGCAAGTTAGAAGCTAAAAAGTCAAAAATGCAAAAAGAAGCATATACTGAGATAAAAAAACAAATAGATAGATTCTCACGTATGCATCCTGATTCTTCTGATGCTTCTATGACTCAAACATACCTTGAGTGGGTTTTAGAGATCCCTTTTGGAGCAGAGGCTAAAAAAGCTTTAAAAATAAATGATGTTAGTGAACAGCTAAATAAAGATCATTTTTCATTAAAAAAGCCAAAAGAGCGCATAGTTGAATATTTTGCTGTTAAAGAGCTTTTAGAACTTCGTGGGCTTAAAAATGAAAGTGGAGATGCTGGAGCAATTTTATGTTTTAGTGGACCTCCTGGTGTTGGTAAGACTTCACTTGCAAACTCCATTGCTGAAGCACTTAAACGTCCACTTATTCGTATAGCTCTTGGAGGACTTGAAGATGTAAATGAACTTCGTGGTCACAGACGAACATATGTAGGAGCTATGCCTGGACGTATCACACAGGGTTTAATAGATGCAAAAAAAATGAATCCTGTAATCGTTTTAGATGAGATAGATAAGGTTTCTCGATCATTAAGAGGCGATCCAACTGCTGCACTTTTGGAGATACTAGATCCTGAACAAAATAAAGAATTCCGTGATTATTATCTAAATTTTAATATAGATCTGCGTAAGGTTATATTTATTGCTACTGCAAATGATGTTGGAAATATTCCGGCACCTTTAAGAGACAGAATGGAGTTTATAAATATTAGTTCATATACGCCTCAAGAAAAACTTGAGATAGCAAAAAGATATCTAATACCGCAAGAGTTAAAAAAACACGGTCTTAAAAAGAGTGAAGTAAGTATATCTAAGCCTGCACTTAAAGAGCTAATACACTCATATACACGTGAAGCCGGTGTTAGAAATCTTCGTCGCCGTTTAGCAGAGATGTCAAGAAAAGTTGCACGACAGATTTTAGAAAACCCTAATTTGGAAAAAGTTTCAATCAGTGTTAAAAATTTAAAAGATTATTTTGATAAAACTGTATTTGAAATAGAAAAAACAACTAAAAAACCTGTAGTAGGTGTTGTTAATGGCCTTGCTTGGACAGCTGTTGGAGGAGATGTATTAAAGATTGAGTCAATACGTATAAAAGGTAAAGGTACTCTAACATTAACAGGAAGTTTAGGCGATGTTATGAAAGAATCGGCTCGTATAGCTTTTAGTGTTGTAAAAACACTGATAGATACTGGTAGACTTGAAATAGAAGCAGACAATATACCTAAAACTCTTAAAGAGAAAGATGAAAATACTGAACTGCCATCTAGTGAAGTATATAAGCGTTATGATCTTCACTTACATGTACCTGATGGTGCTACGCCTAAAGACGGCCCAAGTGCAGGTATTGCAATGTGTAGTGTTATTTCATCTATACTTTCTTCTAAAAAGATCCGTTCAGAAGTGGCTATGACAGGTGAAGTTTCATTGACAGGTGATGTATTACCAATTGGTGGACTAAAAGAGAAGTTGATTGCAGCTCATAAGGCAAATATGAGCAAAGTACTTATTCCTTCTAAAAACTATGAAAGAGATCTAAAAGATATTCCTAAAGAGGTTAGGGATTCTTTAGAAATAATATCTGTTAGTAGAATAGAAGAGGTTTTAAAAGAGGTTTTAATATGATCAAAAAAACCTCTTTCTCAATTGCTGTATCATTGTTTTTACTAAGTGGATGTGCAGATACAAATACTATGCATTCACATAATAAAATTTTTCAGAGTGTCAACTATGAACAAGCACAACTTGTTCAGGATGGAAAAAATAAACAATACTGTGTAAAATGCGGTATGGACCTGGTTAGATTTTATAAAACTAGCCACGCTGCAACAAGTGAACAAGGCAATAAAAATTATCAGTACTGTTCAATACATTGTCTAGAAGATCATCTAGGTGAAGGAATGGTGCTTAAAAATCCAAAAGTTGTAGATGTAGAGTCTTTAAAATTGATATCAGTAGCTAAAGCTACTTATGTAGTAGGAAGCAGTGTTCGTGGAACTATGAGTCGTATTAGTAAATATGCTTTTTTAAAAAAGCAAGATGCTTTAAAGTTTCAAGAAAAAAATGGTGGAGAGATTATGGATTTTAACTCTGCCTTAGAAAAGGCAAAAGAGGATTTTAAACACTATAGATAGTCTAATTTAGACTATCACAGTATCTATTTTTGCTTTAAGATCATCAGCACGAATAGGTTTCATTAAAAAGCCGTTTGCACCAAATTCTAATGCTTCACCTTTTTTAGTCTCATCCGTTGTTAAAACAATAATAGGAAGTTGTTTTAGATTTTCATCTGCACGTACAACTTTTAACATCTCTATCCCGTTCATTACAGGCATAATAATATCTAAAAGTATCAAGTCGATATCATCTCTTGATTTGAGTACGCCAATAGCATCAGAACCGTTTCCTGCTTCTACAACTTCATTTACTACACCTGTTTTCATTAACATAGATTTTAGTAACTTTAGATTGATCATATCGTCATCAACAGCTAACACATTTATATTTTTAGACATTGTTCATCCTTATTTTATATATTTTTCAAAAACTAATCTGATTAAATCTTTATTAATTACATTTTTAATAGTATCGTCTACAAACTTTTTATCATCTTCATCTTCTAACATAGATGGATCGTTAATAAGAACAATCTTCGTATCAATGTTTGCTTTTTCATTTGACATTTTAACATTTTCTTGGACCTCTTTTAAAGAGATGTTGCTTAATTGTTTATCATACATGATGATTTTATAGTTATTGTTAGAGATTTCATCTTTGAGATCATCAATTGAATGAACATCTTTGTAGCTATAACCTAAAGAGTTGAACACTTTTGCATAAAGTTTTGTTTCAAACATACTTTTCTTTGCCAATAGAATATCTGCATTGTACTCTACCTCTTCAACCGTACTTTCCTCTATTTCAGGAATCTCTTGAATCTCAGGAACTTCTTCTATTTCAGGAACTTCAGCAACTTCTGTAGTTTCTTCTATCTCTGGAGTCTCTTCTGTTTTTGGAGCCTCTACAACTTCTTCTACAGGTGCAGGTTCCTCTTTTATTTCATCTTTTTTCACATTATTATTAGCATCAACTATTTTATCTACAAGAAAGTGATTTAAAATGTTGATTATCTCTGAGCGCACAAGAGGTTTTGTAGTATACTCATCTAGTCCTGCTGCTAAGAAACGTTCACGGTCTCCTTTTAGTGCATTTGCAGTAAGGGCAACGATCGGTATATGGTTTTCACCTGTTGTTTGCTCATATTCTAATATTTCTGCAGTTGATTCCGTACCGTCTAAGAAAGGCATTTGGATATCCATAAACATAAGATCAAATTTACCGTCTTTACGTTTTGCAAAAGCTTCTAAACCGTTATTAGCTATAGTTACTCTCATACCTAAGTCTTCAAGAGTCTTTTTGATAAGTTTTTGGTTAATAATATTGTCTTCTGCTACTAAAACGTCTGCATCAAACCTACTGCTTCCTTCTGCAAATTTCTTACGATTTGCTTTTTGGATTTTCTTTTTCTCAACTATTGATGCATCATAACTCTCAAGTGCTATTTTAACCTTAGAAATATTTAACGGTTCATATAAAGTTTTTCCTATGTTCGCACCAATAGACTCTATCTTTTTCATAAATGAAGATTTTGTCAGTACAATCATAGATGGTGAAAGCTCACCAAAGTGCACAAGTTCTTCGTCTGATGTATATGAGTAATCGACAAACAAGAAGTTATAATCATCTTTATTTTGAACTTCGTCTATATTATAGAATACACTATGCTTCACTCCATAGTAGTCAAGATATTTTTCAAGGTTCTCATCTTGTTTTTTAGACTTATGATCATCTCTTAAGATCAGTGCTTTTATATTAGAAAATGCACCTTGTGTTGAATCATTTAGAGTTTCAATCTCTTCAAGCTCAATCGTAAAGAAGAATGTAGTACCTTCACCAGGTTTTGAATCTAAATCAAGCTGACCACCCATAAGTTCAATAAATCTGAATGAAATAGTTAAACCAAGACCAGTACCACCGTATTTTCTTGTAATAGATGTATCAGCTTGGCTGAATGCTTCAAAGATCTTAGCTTTTTGTTCACTGGTAACACCGATACCACTATCTTGTACCTCAAATCTAATTCTAGTTTTACCTTCAGTTTCGCATGGTTCTTTTTTAATTTCAACATTAATTGAACCAGAGTTTGAAGTAAATTTAACAGCATTTGATAGAAGGTTAATAAGTACCTCTTTAATCTTAGTAGGATCCCCTTTAACAGGAAATTCAAGTGCAGGGTCTATGTAACAACCAACATCGATTTGTTTCTCTGAAGCACGAACTGAATAAACTTCAACAGCACTTTCAAACTCTTCGATAGGGTTAAATGCAATGTCTTCAATCTCAACTTTATTAGATTCGATTTTAGATAAGTCAAGAATATTATTGATAATCTCAAGTAGATTTTCAGATGATTTTTCAATGATCTCAACAAACTCTGATTGCTCTTCTTGAAGTCCAGAATCTTTTAAAAGTTCCGTAAAACCAACGATACCATTAAGTGGTGTACGTATTTCGTGAGACATATTTGCAAGGAACATTGATTTAGCTTCACTAGCCTCTTGAGCAAGTATTTTATCGCGTTTTGTTCTTTCAATAATTTTCTCTAACAGTTGATACGCTTTTTCAGTACCGGCTGAAGTTTGAAGGTCAATTTCAGAAGCTTCAGTATCCTCATCCTCATCAATAGCATTTTGTAAAACGTGCTCAAGGTTTTTGATATTTTTTTCAATCTCATTAGATAAAATATATCCCAGAATTCCAAGTAAAACTGATACTATCCAAGTTGTAACCGTGATAGTAAGGAACTCTAATGCACTGGCTTTAATTTCTTCTGCTCTACTATCCATTGCATTTAAGATTTTTTCTTCAGCATTTGATAATATATTCGTTTTTTCAGAAAGCATAGTGAACCAAACACCAGGTGAAATATCGTATTCACCATTCGCTGCTGTAGAAATAATAGCTGTTCTTTCAATATTTATATCTTCTAGTAAAAGTTTAGTATCTTCATTTTTAAGAAGTAAATCTAATTGATTTTTAAGACCTAGATCACGTAAAGTAGCGTATGCATATGAATCTGCTTTTGAGATGAGTGATAACCAAAAGTTAAACTCTTCCTCTTCAAATGCAGTTGAACGTGCAATTGCATAAGAGATTAAATCTCTTTCAGACGAAGTAAACTCTTTTGCCTGAACAAGACTTATATATACACCTGCAAGCTCATTAATTGTCTGATCGTTTTGCTCTATAGAAAGTTTTGATATATTTGAGATCGTTGTTTTTAAAATTTTACCGTAAACATCGTTATAAACTTGCTCGAAGTCTGCACTTTTTGAATCAACATCTGCTCTTGTTTTTTTAATTAATATATATGCATCTTTTATATAGTCTATGTCAAGACATGTACTACAGTTACGAGAAGAGCCACTTTGATGATTATGTAAACTTTCATCACTTTGTATATGAGATATATATTTAGCATAGTTTTTATCGACAAGCGTTCTTTGTTTTTTTAATGACTTTAGCGTATTGTTAGATAAACTACCCAAGTACATAACTGTCATACCACGTTCACGAGATATATTAGTTACTAAATCATTCAGAAGTTTATTTTTAGATAGTTTACTCTGAAGTTTACTAGATGAAGTTAAGCTCATATAAGAGTCGTAAACGTAAAAACTTGTAAAAGAAAAAACAATTAGAATTGGAAAAAGAGATATTAATCTAAGTCTATTTTTAAGTCCAAATTGCATATTAATCCTTTGTCTCTATTATGCTTAAGAGAGTTTCATTGATTTTATTTAGTGATTTCTGGGCATCTGAACTGTCTTGAATAGTTATAAGAGCTTCTATATCAGATTTAAAAGAGGTAACTCTCATATTATCACTCATACCTTTGAGCTTAACAGCAGCATGTTGCCATTTTTGTGCATCATTTGCTTCTATAGCTTCTTGAGCTTCTAAAACAAGTGCTTTACTTTCATTTGAAAAATCTTCAAATAGTTCGTTAAAGCTCTCTTCATCTAACCCAATCTCGTTAGCTACACTCATTTTATTATATGTCTGTGCAGGTTTAAGTTCTTCAATCTCATCTAAAATATCATTTTGTTGATTAGCACCTATTAGCTCATTTTGTTCTTCATCTAATAGGTCAAAATCATCTTCAGCTATTTCAAGAGCATCTTCTTCGTCATCATTGATTTCTAAAACATCTTCATCAATTTCAGGTGTATCAATATCAGCTATTTCAAGAGCATCTTCTTCGTCATCATTGATTTCTAAAACATCTTCATCAATTTCAGGTGTATCAATATCAGCTATTTCAAGAGCATCTTCTTCGTCATCATTGATTTCTAAAGCATCTTCATCTATTTCAGGTGTATCAATATCAGCTATTTCAAGAGCTTCATCTTCGTCATCATTGATTTCTAAAGCATCTTCATCTATTTCAGGTGTATCAATATCATCTATATCAAGAGTTTCTTCATTAATATCAGCCGGCTGTTCTTCTATAATAGGATCTTCTACCGCAGGAGTAGGAGTTGCTACTTTAGCTTTAACTTCAGGTTCTTCTCCTGCTAGCTTTGAAATAATTCTATAGAATTTATCTAAGTCTTGAGTAGAATGTGTGAAATCTTCAGCTTTATTTATTTGAATTAGTATATCTTGGGCATCATGGATTCTCAGGTTGGCTGCAACACCTTTTAATTGGTGTGAAAGAGATTTTAACTCAATCATATCATCATGTTCTACAGCTTCATATAGTTTAGGTTTAAAGTCTTTAGCCTGATCAATGAAATCGTTAACGAAGTCTTGAATTGTTGCAACATCCATCTCTAAAGCATCTGCAGTTTCTTGGATGTCAAAAACATATTCATCTTCTTCGCCTTCACCCTCAGCAGACACTTCATCAGTAGCTAGACTTAAGTCCTCTTCAACTTCAACAATCTCAGGTATCTCTTCTTCTATAGTTTCTTCTAAGTCTTCATCGATAGCTACATGTTCATGAAGGTTTTCGTGAAGATCTTCCCTTGTCATTTGAGTTTCAGTAGTTTCAGCTTCACCGATTTTTTCTAAATCTTCATCACTCACTTCAAATACATCTAGATTAAATTCATCTTCCACTTCATATGGATCTTGTTCAACTGCTGAAGTTTCTAGTTCAGGTAATTTATCAATATCTATTTCCTCAGAAATATCTATTTCATCACTTTGACTAGCTTCAGTTGGAGTTTTTACTTCAATTTCTTCCTCTTCAGGCTCTTGTTCTACAATAGGTGCAGGTGTTACAGGAGCTGCTACAGGAGCAGGTCTTGATTGAAGTTCACCTGATATGCCTTGAAGTTCTTCAGCACTCAATGCTCTTAAGTTGTTTAAGGTTATATTATATGACTGTTTTGTAGGTGCTGAAGTTAAGTAGATCGTTTTTATATCTAGAACACAGCTAAAACTTTTTCCGTTAGCATGTATTATAGCTTTAGACGAATTTTTATCTGTAGCACAAAGAATAAAGTCTATCCAGTGAACGTGTTTAAAGTTATGAACATGACCTGGTACTTTTACAAATAGATCTGCAAAATCTGCAGCTTCCGATAATAAAGATGTAAAACTTGGATAACCTAATGATTTTAAGTTCTCTTCATCTATTCCTATAAATTCTCTGTTGTTATTATATATAATCATTCTATAGCCTCTTTTTTTATACTTCTGAACTTAGCATTTTTTGATACAGAACTTCGTTTTCTTGAATATTTTTTTTCGAAGCCTGTCTTGAAACCGATATAAAGCTTACAATTTCCCCATCATCGTTTTTTACAGGTAGTACACTTAAATCATCCCAATAGTATCGACCGTCACTTCTTAAGTTTTTAACAAGGCCTGTCCAAGCTTGTCCATCATTTATTGAATGCCATAGTTTTTCAAAAATTATTTTAGGCATGTCTGGATGACGGATAATATCATAGGTTGAACCTATGACTTGTTCATTGGCATAGCCTGAAGCTTCATAAAAAGCACTGTTAGCATATATGATTTTACCAGAAAGATCTGTTTGAGATATTATCGCTTTACCTGCGTGAACATATTCTTCATTGATAGGGGTTACTTTAGTCATTATAAGAACCTTATATTAATTTTGCAGAATTAAATTTGCTTAATGTTATCATAAAACTTACAAAATGAAACTTATTTGTATAGATTTTTTATAATATTTGCATCTTTTTCATTTAAAATAGCGCTTATTTCTTCATGTGATAATATTTTTATTTGTTCAAATGTACCGTAATGATTAAGCAGCTTTTTTATTTTAGCCTGTGATATTCCATTTAAATTTAACAGTTTACTCTCTTGATCCATTTTAAGTTTTGTTTTCTTATGAAAGTTTATTGCACATCTATGTGCTTCATCCCTTAATCTTTGAACCCATTGAAGTCTTTTATCACTTGGTTGTAACCTAAACACATCATCTTTTGTATATATAATATCGTTAGCTTTGCCTTTTGCACGATGAGCTTTTTCATCTACTTTCTCTTTTGAAATTGCTATTACGTCTAAACTAATACCGTTTGAATCTAAAATTTCAAGTGCTAACTTTAAAAGTGTAGCTCCGCCATCTAGTACCCATAGATCAGGTGGAGAAGATTTTTCAAAACTATTAACTCGCCTTGATAAAGTCTCCCTCATTTGTGAGTACTCATCTTTTGCATCTAAATGATAAGTCCTGTAAGATTTTTTATCAAATTTTGCATTCTCATATACAACCATAGCTCCAACAGTAGCCATACCTGCCATATGTGAATTGTCAAAACATTCTATACGTTCTGGAGTTCTTTCTAATCTGAACAGTTCTGCAACCTTCTCTTCCGTTTCCATATTAACTGTTTTTTTATCATTTTTTAAAATCTCTAGGGCATTTAAAACAGCTAAATCTATAAGTTGTTTTTTCTTTCCTTTTTGTGGGACGATAATTTGGGCTTTCTTTTTAAAAATATCACTCAGATAGTTTTCAATATCTTCTTGATCTTCAAAACTTTCTTGAATTAGTATAGGTGCAATGATCGGTGGTTTATCTTGATAATATTCAACTAAAACTCTATGTAAAATCTCATCCTTGTCAAAACCGTTATTTAAACTTGTAACATTATGGGATGATGAAATTATTTTTCCGTTACGCATAAATATTTTAAGTGTTACCAATCTCTTTTCACTGTGTGCTATAGCAAAAATATCGTAGTTTTCATTTGATGCAAAATCAATATCGCTTTTAATCTCGCTTCTGGAGATTCTCTCACATCTGTCTCTTAATTCTGCGGCTTCTTCAAACCTTAATTCCTCTGCATAAAACTCCATTTTCTTTGAGAGTTCCTGCGTTAGTTTTGATTTGTTTTTTATTAGTTTTATCGCTTTATCTATCTCTTTTTGATAAATCTCTTTTGGTATGTCGTTTTCACAAGGACCAAGACACTTATCGATCTGATAGTACAAACAAAGTTTTTTTGATTTTAAGCATCTTTTTTTTTGGACAAGCTTACAAAGTTCATATATAGAGTTTAAAATATCTCTGGCTGCAACTGAATATGGACCAAAATAAGTTATATCTTTGGCATCGATTATTTTTCTTGTTATATCAAATCTCGGATATTTCTCTGAGTAATCTATGTAGATGTACGGATATGTCTTATCATCTCTCAGTAAGATGTTATATTTTGGATTTAGCTGTTTGATCAGCGAGTTTTCGAGTATTAGCGCGTCATGCTCGGTATTTACAACTATATAGTTGAGTGAGACTGTTTGTTTGATCATACTCTCTATTCTGTATGAGAGATTTGAACTTGGTCTAAGATCAGGTGTAAAAGAGAAATAACTTTTTACACGATTTTTTAAGTTTTTTGCTTTACCTACATATAGGAGTTTACCGTTTTCATCAAAATACTGGTATATCCCTGAAGAAGGTGGTAACTGTTGTATAGTTTCACTTAGTGTCATTGTTTTTTATGATATCCCTGATACTTTTAACTAGATCATTTAATTCTTTGTTTTTTATGTTTATCTCAAACTCTCCGCTAGAGCGCTCTTTATATGTTTGTTGTACAACTTTTGGTGCTTCTTGTTTTATTTTAGGAGTATGGGTTACAAATGCTTTTATATCGGAAACAGTTGTATCACTACATTCATCGGGCATATGGAACTTTAAAGCGCTTTTAATATTTTCTATACTATTATCAAACTCTTGTTTGCCGGCTGGATGATTGAATACAAAAAATAGCGTATCTTGTTTAAAATATGCAAAGTTAATCATCTTTTGAACTGGCGGAGTAAAAAGTGATTGTATTCTTTTTATGCACTTCACTTTTGAAAGTTTTGAAAATTGAGGTTTACTTTGAATAATATTTATAATCTGAGAAGCATTTTTCATAAAATTATTATAGCTATATTTTTGTTTAGTTTTAGTGGATGTGGTGTAAAAAAACCACCATATTATCAAGATAGTGTGGTTATACCTGTAGCTGAAACAACAAATGAAAAAGAGACAAACTGATGAGATATGATGTAATAATCATTGGGGCAGGGGTAGCCGGGCTTTATGCAGCCGTAAACCTTCCAAAAAATAAAAAAGTACTTATTATCAATAAGCGTGAGACTTTTAAATGTAATAGTTTTTATGCACAAGGTGGAGTGGCTCTTGCAAAAGATGAAGAAGATATACCTTTGCATATTAAAGATACACTTGATGCAGGTGATGGATTGTGCGATGAAAAAGCTGTTGAAGTTTTATCAAAAAATTCTAAAGCTGCTATTGATAATATCATCGATCTTGGATTTGAATTTGATACAAATGAAGACGGTTCATTAGCTTATACAAAAGAAGCTGCACATTCTACTTCTAGAATATTACATGCTGGCGGTGATGCTACAGGACGTTACTTACACCATTTTCTTCTTTCTCTAAACCCTCATCCTATGTTTGGACAAACCCGTGTAGTTGATCTGCTGATTAAAGATGGAAAATGTCACGGTGTTACAATACTTGAAGATCGTGAACTTCGAAATATATATGCAAAAAATGTCATCATTGCAAGCGGTGGTATAGGTTCACTTTACGAGTACCATACAAACGCACCAACTATTAGTGCTGACATGCAGGGACTTTGTGTTATTAAAGGCATTGAGCTTGAACATATGGAGATGACGCAGTTTCATCCTACTGTTTTTGTACAAAACTCTTTTGCTCAAAAAGTACTTTTAACTGAGGCCTTAAGAGGTGAGGGTGCTACTATTGAAGATGAGTACGGTAAAAGATTTTTATTTGAATATGATGAGCGTGGTGAACTTGCATCACGTGATATTGTCAGTAAAAGTATCTATGATTATACACAGAAAACAGGTTATAAAGTCTATTTGAATATGAGAAATTTTGATTTCAAATATTTTATAAATAGATTTCCAAATATATATAAAAACCTGCAAGATTTAGGTTTTAATGTTCCCGTGCAAAAAGTACCTATTTCACCGGCTTTTCACTACTCTATAGGTGGAATTAAAACAGATTTAAACGGTGCAGTTCCAAGTGTTAAAAATCTTTATGCAATAGGTGAGGTAGCATCTGTAAAAGTACACGGTGCAAATAGGCTTGCTTCAAATTCACTGTTAGAAGGTTTAGTTTTCGCAAAAGAGGCTGTAAAAGACATACTTGAGCATTTTCATGAACAAAAAGATGATGAGTTTATAGAGTTTGATATTGAAAATGATATTATGAGTCTTAAAGATGATAAAGAGAAGAAAAATAAACTTAGAGAGATTATGTGGAAATATGTCTCTATCGTTAGAACAAAAAAAGGTTTGTCTGAAGCAAAAGAGCAAATTAATGCACTTTTAAATGAAAAAATTGGTAAACTTCTGAAGTTAAGATTACTTACAGCCAAAGAGATTGTGGAATCAGCTTTGGCGCGGGAAGAGTCAATTGGTGTTCACACCATTCACAATGAGGAGAATTAATGTTTTTAAGGATTTTAAGTATGCTTAGTTTAACAAGTGCGTTAGCTATGGCTAGTGGTGGAGATTCTGGTGGTGCTATACCGGATCTTACATTTACATGGGTTGGTATTGCTGCTTTAGCGATATTTATAATAGGTTATTACTTTGTAGCTATGGAGGAACATTACCATATCGATAAAGCTAAACCTGCTTTATTAATCGGTACGTTTATGTTTATGCTTATAGCATTATATTATGCTATAAACGGTATGGATATGGACCTTGTTCATACACAAGCTCAGCATCTTATTTTAGAGATCGCGGAAATTTTCTTCTTCTTATTTGTTGCTATGACATATATAGAATCTATGATACATATGGGAGTATTTGATAGGTTAAAATACAACTTAGTATCTAAAGGTTATACATATAGAAAACTCTTCTGGGTAACTGGTATATTGGCATTTTTTATATCTCCTGTAGCGGATAACTTAACTACAGCTCTTATTTTATCAACTGTACTAATTACAATTGAACGTGAGAGAAAAGAGTTTTTAGTTCCTGGTGCAATTAATATAGTTGTAGCAGCAAATGCTGGTGGTGCATGGTCTCCGTTTGGTGATATTACAACTCTTATGGCATGGACTGCGGGTAAGGGTGCTTTTAGTGACTTCTTATTTTTATTCCCTGCTTCTATTTTAGGTTATTTAATAACTGCATATTTATTATCTAAAGTGGTACCAAATGAAGTACCTCCGTTTGATGCTTCTAAAGAGACTAAACCTGAGATGATGAACGGTGCTAAAGTAGTAATGGGACTTGGTGTATTTACAATATTCTCAGCTGTAATGTCTCACCAAGTTCTACATCTACCTGCAATGTGGGGTATGATGTTTGGTCTTGCACTATTAAAAATATATGCATATAACCTAAAAAGAGTTCATGGAAAAGGGCATTTTGATGTTTTCTCTTCTATGAGTAAGATTGAGAACAATACTTTAATGTTTTTCTTCGGTATTTTAGCTGCTGTAGGAGCACTATATTTTATAGGTTGGTTAGCATTGGCTTCTGTGGTATACGAGCCGTCAGTATTAGGTCCAACAGCATCAAATATAGGTGTTGGATTTCTTTCAGCAATCGTTGATAACGTTCCTGTTATGTCTGCAGTACTTAAAGCAAATCCTGATATGGCTCACGCACAATGGATGTTGGTTACATTAACAGCTGGTGTTGGTGGAAGTTTAATATCTTTTGGTTCTGCTGCAGGTGTTGGTGTAATGGGTAAATTACCTGGTGTATATACATTCGGTGCACACATGAAATATGCATGGACTATACTAATAGGATACATCGTTTCAATAGTTGTATGGTATGTTCAATTTCAAATGTTCGGTATTGGTGCGTAGCTAATAATTTTTAGATAAAAGGAAAAATCCTTTTATCTGAGTAAACTTCCCTTTATATTAATTCTTAATCTTTTTTATAGTATCCTTTCAAAATTATTTATTTTTCAAAAGGCATTTAAATGACAAATGTTAGCATCATAGTTTTAGATTTTGGTTCTCAATATACACAATTAATCGCACGTAGATTACGTGAAGATAAGATATATTGTGAAATTCTTCCTTATCATACATCAGCAGAAGATATTAAAGCAAAAAACCCAAAAGGGATTATTCTTAGTGGTGGTCCATCTTCAGTATATAGCGAAAATGCTTATGAAGTAGATCAAGAAGTTTATAAAATGGGAATCCCTGTTCTTGGTATCTGTTACGGTATGCAAAGAATTGCTGTTGATTTTGGTGGTAGCGTTATAAGAAGTGATCATCATGAGTATGGTAAAGCTGAACTAAACATAGTTGAGCCTGAACACTGTTCACCTCTTTTGAAAGACTGTGAAAACGGACGCATAGTTTGGATGAGCCACTCCGATCGTGTAGATGAACTTCCTGAAGGTTTTAAACCTATTGCAACAAGTGATAATTCTCCGTTTGCTGCTATCGCAAATGAAGAAAAAAATGTATATGCAATGCAATATCACCCTGAAGTTCAACACTCAGAAGAGGGTTATTTAATGCTTAGAAACTTTGCAAAAAATATTTGTGGAGTAACTGAAAAATGGAAAATGGAGCATTTCCTAAAAGAACAGATCAAGATCATTCGTGAAAAAGTAGGGACAGGAAAAGTTCTTTGTGGATTAAGCGGTGGAGTTGATTCTTCTGTTGTTGCTGCAATGCTTTATGAAGCAATCGGTGATCAGCTGATCCCTGTATTTGTTGACAACGGTCTTTTACGTAAAGGTGAACGTGAGCAGGTTGAGCAAATATTTAAATTAAACCTAAAAGCTCCATTAGTTGTAGCAGATGCATCTGAGCTGTTTTTAAGCCGCCTTGCTGGAATTAGTGATCCTGAGAAAAAACGTCAGATCATCGGACATACATTTATTGAGGTATTTGAGCAAGAAGCTAAAAAGCACGATGGAATTAAATTCTTAGCTCAAGGTACACTATATCCCGACGTTATTGAGTCTATCTCAGTAAACGGTCCAAGTGAAGTGATCAAATCTCACCATAATGTTGGTGGTTTACCTGATTGGATGGATTTTGAACTGATCGAGCCATTACGCGAACTATTCAAAGATGAGGTGCGTAAAATAGGACTTGAGCTTGGACTTCCAGAATCTATGATTAATCGTCATCCATTCCCTGGACCAGGTCTTGCGATCAGAATTATGGGTGATGTAAATAGACCAGATTTAGATCTTTTACGTGAAGCTGATGTTATTTTACTAGATGAATTAAAAGCAAGCGGATACTACACTAAAACATGGCAAGCATTTGCAGTACTTTTAAATGTAAAATCTGTTGGTGTAATGGGTGATAACCGTACATATGATAATACAGTATGTGTACGTGTTGTAGAAGCTGTTGATGGTATGACTGCTACATTTGCACACCTTCCACATGATCTGTTAGAGAGAATCTCTCGTCGTATCATTAATGAGGTTGATGGAATCAACCGTGTGGTATATGACATTAGTTCTAAACCACCTGCAACAATTGAGTGGGAGTAAGCGAAAGCTTATCCCATGTCTAAAAATATTTATCTTTTTTCCACTTCTTCACATCCAGATGCGATAAGCATCAACTCTTTAGATATAAGCATTTTAAAACCAGATATAGACTTTTCATTATATGACTACCTGATCATTACTTCAAAACAAGCTGTTAATGCATTAAAACAATATGATTTAAATTCATTTATAGATAAAAAAGCACTTTGTGTATCATCTAAGACTGCTGAATCTTATGAGAGTCTTGGTGGATATGTTTTAGAAAGTGGAAGCGGCTATGGGGATGACCTAAGTAAAATTATTAAAAAGTATCCAAAAAATATAAAGTGGTTGTATTTGCGAGCAAAAGAGATAGCAAGCAGTTTTGTCAGAGAGTTAAACGATCAAGGGTTTAGCATTGATGAAAGCGTGCTTTATGAGAGTAGCTGTTCACAAGAGATTTTAGATATAAAAGTTGAAGATGATTCAATATTAATATTTACTTCTCCATCTAGTGTAAAATGCTTTTTAAAACAAAATAAAATAAATAAAAATAACAAAATAGTTGTTATTGGTGACACAACTGCAAAAGTACTTCCAAATAACGTCAATTACGTTATTTCAGAATTTAAAACAATAGAATCTTGTATAGAATCCGCTAAGTTATATTACTAAGTAATAACACGCTTATAGTATAAATTTATATAATACTAATAAATAATTGGATATATTTATCACAATTTAAAGAGTTATCTAAAAAAAAGGGATTGAAGTGTTTTTTTCTTCTGCTAAAAATGATTCAGATAAGATTCTGAAGTTGGAAAATGAGATTGAATCTCTAAAGGTTGAGTTAGAACTCTCAAGGGAGATGGATGGTTTCTCTCAAGAAGAGATTATTATAAAAGTTTCAAGCAATGGAACAATTGAATTTAAAAATGATATAGCACAAGCGACTATAAAAGATGATTCAAAAGTTTTAAGTGCTCTTTCAAAAGATATTAATAGAATTAATATTGATGGATGTAGCGGCAGCGTAAAATCAAAGTCTCTAAGCAACGGAGATATTCTCTATAGTATAATCAAAACAGATATCAGAACTGATAAAGATAGTGACATATTGGCAAAACACCAAGCTGCAATAAAATACTCCCTAAGTGATTCTCAAAAAACTTATGAAGAGATGCTTTCAGAGTTACAGACAATGAGAGTTGAATCATCTACTATTGCTCAAGAGTCAAAAGATGGGTTAGAATTAATAACGGTTTCAACTGATAACATGGATAATCTATCTATAAAAATGCAAGATACGCTTGAAGGTGCAAACTCACTTGGTGTTCGTTCAGGAGAGATATCAAATGTACTTACACTTATAGAAGACATTGCTGATCAAACTAATCTGCTTGCTTTAAATGCAGCTATTGAAGCGGCTCGTGCAGGTGAACATGGTCGTGGTTTTGCAGTTGTTGCAGATGAAGTTAGAAAACTGGCTGAGAAGACTCAAAAAGCGACAGGTGAGATTAGTATAGTTGTAAAATCTATGCAGCAAGAAAGCTCGTCGGTTCAGGAAAATATTGAAACGACAAGTCATATTTTAGAAGATACGAAAGTCAAATTAGAGGACTTAGAAGTTAAAATTAAATCGTTTGAGAAAAAATCATCTAGAAGTGTTTATGAAGTTGAATATATAAGTGATAAAATTTTTGCATCATTAGCTAAGATAGATCATGTTATATATAAAAACAATGTATACGCTATGTTGTTTGGTGAGGATAATAACTTTAAACAGAGTGATCATAAGTCTTGTAGACTTGGAAAATGGTATAACGAGGGAATTGGTAAAGAGGAATTTAGTGACACTCCAGCCTATTCAAAAATAGATCCTTTCCATGCTGCAGTTCACGCAAATGCTAATAAGTTAGTTGAAGAGTGCGCCGGAGATAAAGCAATATGTTCAAAAGAAGAGATTGAAAGAATGGTTAATGAGATAGAATCTGCTAGTTTGAAAGTTTTTGAATATTTAGATGCTATGGTAGAGGAAAAAGCTCAAGAAGCGATGAAGGGTGCTATATCAGAACTATTTAAAGGAACAAAATGAAAAAGATAGCTATTATTGACGATGAAATTCAAATTACTTCAATGATTGAAAAATATTTAAAAAGAAATGGTGACTTTTCTGTAACTGTTTATAACAATCCGCTAAATGCCATTTCAGGACTCTCACAAGATACTGACGTAGTACTGCTTGATATTATGATGCCTCAGATGAACGGTTTAGAAGTGCTTGAGAAGTTAAGAGAGAAATTTCCAGACTTAAACATAGTGATGATGACTGCATATTCTACTCTTGATAAAGTCTTAGAAGCTCATAGACAAGGAGCAGAAGACTATATAATGAAGCCTTTTAGTTCAATGTCTATAATAACTGATAAGATCAATGCTTTAACAAAATAATCACATAATATGTTATATCTAATCTTATTTTTATCATTATTGTTTATATTTTACTTATTGTATAAACTTGATAATAAAAATAAAACGATACATAAACTACAAAATAACTTAAATAGTTTTAACAGACTTTCCAATTCCCTGTCAGTTCCTTTTTTTGCTAAAGACAAGGAAGGTAAGTATATAGAATGTAACAGAGCTTTTCTTGATTTAATAAACAAACAAAAAGAAGACATTCTACACACTACAAACAGTATCCAAGAGACTTTATATATCCTGCATCACGAGATGGATGCTCAGCTATTAAAAAAAGATAGTATTCATTACAAAGAGATATTTGCTTTAAAATCACAAAAACCAAAAGTTTATGAATTTTATAAAAGTGCTATAAACATAGATGGAAGTTATGTTGGTTATGTTTGTATAATGATAGATATCACAGAACATGAAAAACATGAGAATGAACTGCAATGGAGTGTACATCAAGAGAGTGAAAAAAACAAAGAGATACTGATCCAACACGAACAGGAACAATTAGCCAATGTAAAGTTTACAGCTATCGGTCAGCTGGCTGCAGGTATCACCCATGAAATTAACACCCCTTTAACATACGTTAAAGGGAATATTGAGATGGTTAAAATGGATCTTGAAGATCTGCCTGATGATTATCAATCAAAAGAGCAAATTTTGGAAGATATTAAAGATATACAATCTGGTATAGATAGAATTTCAACAATAGTTGAATCAATGCGTGAAATGTCTCAACATACAAAAGTTGAGTTAAAACGAATTAATATATATTCAACATTGATTACTGCACTCATAATGGCACACAACAACTCTAAACATCTCTGTAAAATATATATAAATGGCGAAGAATTTACATTAGAGAGCTCAAAAAATAGATTTGAATATTTGGCAGACGTTGAAGAACAAAGATTAGAACAAGCATGGATCATAATAATTAATAACGCTTTGGATGCGTTAAAAAAGAAACCAAATTATGATGATAGAAAGTTAAGTATAGAGATATCTGAAGTTAACTCATATATTGAGATTAAATTTATAGACAATGCCGGTGGAATTTCTGAAGATATTGTTGATGATCTTTTTGAACCTTTTGTATCAGATAAGCCTGAAGGCGGTATGGGAGTGGGACTAAGTATTGCAAAAAAAATATTAGATGCGCAGTCTGCAACTATAGAGGCTTATAACGAAAATAACGGAGCAGTTTTTAAGATAACTATCAAAAAAAGTTAATATTGTTTTTTGATTTTATTGTGTATAATTATATTAATAGTCTGAAAGGCTCGATATTTGCACAAATGAGGGTTCTACATATTCACTTTGCGAATTACTAGAACTTTTGTGTGCCGGTATTATCGTTGGAGGTAGTTAGTTCTACTGAGATTCTGCCGCCTTTATAAAGTTCTCTCTTCGCCCAAATTCGGCCTTGAGAACCGAACCAATTGCAAGTCGGTCTTTCGGGCTTTTTCATTTCAATTAAAAAATTCACAGGAAAATTTATGAAAATTTTGATACTTGGTTCAGGTGGACGCGAATATTCTATTGCAAGAGCTATTTCAAACGAAGACGAACAACACGAACTTTTTTTTCAGCCTGGTAATGGCGCTACAAATAATTTAGGTACAAATTTAAATATTAAAGATTATAATGAACTGGCTGAGTATGCAAAAGAAAACAATATAGAATTAACAATAGTAGGTCCTGAAGCTCCACTCGTTGATGGTGTTGTAGATATTTTTAAATCACAAGGGCTTACAATTTTTGGACCAAGCAAAGAAGCTGCACAACTAGAGGGTTCAAAAGTTTATATGAAAAACTTTTTAGCAAAATACAATATCCCAACTGCAAAATATATAGAAACATCTTCAATTGAAGAGGCATTTAAATTTGCAGATTCATTGACAGCTCCAATCGTTGTTAAAGCAGACGGGCTTTGTGGTGGAAAAGGTGTTATTATTGCACAAAATCACGATGAAGCAAAAGTTGCTATATCTGAAATGTTAAGTGGGAAAAGTTTCGGTGATGCAGGACTTAAAGTGATCGTTGAAGAGTTCTTAGACGGATATGAACTTTCTATGTTTGCTGTGTGTGATGGTAAAGACTATATTCTTCTACCTGCTGCACAGGATCACAAGCGTTTAATGGATAATGATGAGGGTCCAAATACAGGTGGTATGGGTGCATATGCTCCAACTCCACTTGTTGATGAGACACTTTACCAAAAAGTTAAAGACAGAATCATTCGCCCTACACTAGATGGTATGCAAAAAGAGGGTGCACCTTTTGAAGGTGTACTTTTCATAGGTATTATGGTTGTAAACGGTGAACCTTTAACTCTAGAGTTCAATGTACGTTTTGGTGATCCAGAGTGTGAAATACTAATGCCACTTATGACTTCAAGTGTTTCAGATATGTTCTTAAAAGCAGCAACAAACAGACTTAATGAGATTAAAGTTGAATTCTCTTCGCAATATGCAGTAGGTGTTGTAATGGCAAGCGAGAATTATCCGTATGGAAGTTCAACTCCTGCTGAGATCATACTAGATGAAACTCATCATGAAGATATAGAAAGATATACACATATATCTTATGCCGGTGTATCTATGCAAGATGACAAGCTTTATGCAGACGGCGGAAGAGTATTAGTGTGCGTGGGTCTTGGTGATACGATTAAAGAAGCTAGAGATAGAGCATATATGAGATGTGGACAAGTTCACTATGCAGGTAAAAAACTAAGAACAGACATAGCTTATCAAGCACTATAAAAAGGACTAAAGTTTGAACGAAGAGATTGAGGATATACTTCACCGTGAAGAGATGAGCCTAGCATCAACCTCTAAAAGAGCTACTGCTTTTTTAATAGATGAACTACTTCTCTCTTTTGTTTTAGTGTTAGCTGTATGGGATTCTTTTGCATCAGCTAAAGATATGCAGGAGATGATTGAAGTTACAAATATGTTTGTAATGGAGTTCTTAACTATAAAAATAATATATCAGGCATTTTTCGTTATGCAGTACGGTGCATCAATTGGTAAACTTGTTATGAAAATACGTGTAATAGAGATAGCTACACTTGATAATCCAAACGTATTAAGCGCACTTAACCGTGCCATATTTAGAGTAGTAAGTGAACTTGTCTTTTATCTTGGTTTTTTATGGGCTATATTTGATCCATCGCGTCAAGCTTGGCATGATAAAACAGCAAAAACTTTGGTAGTTAATGTTTAGAACTCTCTTTCTTTTACTAATCTTTTATACGTTGGCATCTTCATCTGAAAAAGTTGAGATATTTGCGACGAATATTCATTCAAAAGATGAAATTCTTTATGCAGAAGGTGAAGTGAATGTTGTATATAAAGATTATTACATAAGTGCAAAAAGAGCCGAATATGATAAACAAAGCGGAATTTTAGAACTTTTTGAAAATATTAGAGTTACTCAGGGAACAAGTTATAAAATTCTCGGAGAATATGCAAGAATAAATCTACAAGACAAGCAAAGAGAATTTAAACCTTTTTATATGGTTGAAAATCAGAGTGAAGTCTGGATGAGTGCCAAAGATGCAAAAGCAGATGAATTGTATATTGATGTAGAAAGTGGAATATTAAGTGGATGTAATCCAAATAAGCCACTCTGGAAAATGGAGTTTACATCATCTGATTATAATCAAGAAACAATGTGGCTTAATACTTATAATAATAGATTGTATATATATGACATCTTAGTTCTTTACATACCTTATTTTGGTTACTCCCTAGATAGAACAAGACGTACAGGCTTGCTTTACCCTTCGTTGGGTTTATCAAGTGATGAGGGTTTTTATTATGAGCAACCAATATATATTGCAGAGCAAAATTGGTGGGATTTAGAGTTAAAACCTCAGATTAGAACAAACAGAGGTAGTGGTTTATATACGGACTTTAGGTTTGTTGATTCTAAAGTTTCTGAAGGTAGTTTAACGCTTGGTGCTTTTAAAGAGCAGAAAAAATACTATGAAAACAACTATTTAGCTAACCAAAAACACTACGGATTTGATTTTGATTATGTCAATTATGATTTTTTAAATCAATTGTTTGGAGTCAAATTAGAAGGGCAATCTGAAATTTACATGGACATTCAGCATATGAATGATGTCGACTATATAAATTTATCTACTAATGATACGACTGGCAATGCAACATCACAGCAAATTTTATCACGTATAAATATGTTTTACAATAATGAAAAAAACTATTATGGTTCGTATATAAAGTATTATAAATATTTAAATAAAGAACATAATTCTGACACTTTACAGCAACTTCCTACCCTGCATTATCACCACTATTTAGAGACACTGCTAGATGAGCATTTTATGTATAACATAGATGTAAAGAGTACAAATATATATAGAGAAGAGGGGATAGGTGTAGTTCAAACAGATGTGAATATACCTCTAACAGTGCAAACATCAGTGTTTGATGAGTATCTTAACCTTTCTTTTCAAACATTTCTTTATGGGCAGTTTTCTAATTTTACCGGACGTGATGAGCTAGATAATCCACAAGATTATGATAATGGTTTTTATGCAAAAAACTATTCAGTTTTACAAGCAGATACTAGTTTAACAAAAGCATTTACTGATTATACACATGTAGTAAGTTTAGGCGCAAAATATACATTTAGAGGTGAAAAAAAAGACGATGGGTATTATGAAGATTATAGAGAAACATGTGAAAACAATAGTAGTGGAACATGTGAATTTTATAATGTCAGTGATACAAATAAAGATTTTCAGATTGAGTTTTCGCAATACCTTTATGATAAAACAGGCTCTCAAATTCTTTATCATAAACTCTCTCAAAATATTATTTACAATAATAAGGCAGGAGAAAAAAATGAAGAATATGGGGAGTTGGAGAACGAGTTAAGTTATCAAATAACAGAAGGATTGAATTTTTATAACAATACTTTTTATAATCATGATGAAGATGATTTATCTAAAATTTATAATAGATTGACATATAAAGGCTATGGTTTTACAACTTCTTTAGCCTATCTATATAAAAACAATTTTCATAAATATGGTGAGACTAATTCAGGAGAACCATATTCTAAGTACCTTACATCTAGAGTCTCATATAAGTATGATGAACACTACTCTTATAAGATAGTGTATAATTACGATTTACAGACAAATTTGAAAAAAAACTTGGAAGTTGGATTTTTATATAAAAAAAGATGTTGGGACTTTGGTCTAAGGTATGTTGAAAACAATAGACCTATTTTGTCTAACAGCGGTGATGAATACAATTCTATATATGACAGGTATGTATATTTTACAATTCTTTTAAAACCGTTTATGGAATCTAGAGGAAATTCCGGCTTATCATATAAGCTGCCTGAGATATATAAAGGAAATTAATATGAGAGAAAAAATAAATCTTCTTAAAGACAATCAGGAAGCTGCTATAGGTTTAAGAGATATTATGCCTTTAGATAAGTTTAAATCTCAGGATTGGAAACTTGTAGCAGTATCAAGATATGGTTTAGATTTAGCTCATAAAATTAGAGGAAGATACAGTAATAAAATTGATTTTCTTTTCTCTGAACCAGTATATGCACCAAATAATGAAGAGTGTGAAGTAGCTCGTGTGTGTGAAGGTGAAGAGATCGTTATTAATGAAGATCTTGTAGAATCATTTGGTATAAAATACGATTATATATATGGTGAAGCTCATAGAAAACATGAAGAGAAGATATTAAGTTATATTTATCAATATAGAAAAGGAAAGCCTTTTCAGTCAGTAAAAGATCAAGTTGTAGTACTTGTTGATAACGGTAGTGAGAGTGGTTTGAAATTTATGACTGCATTAAAAGCAGTTTTAGCTCAAAAGCCAAAAGCAGTGTATATTGCGGTACCGGTAATACCTAGTGATGTTTTAGAATTGCTAGAACCGTTTTGTGATGATATATTCTTTATTTATGATATTGATGATTATGTGGAAACACCACTTTATTATGAAAATTTTGAACATATTAGCGAAGAAAGAATAGAAGAA
Organism: Sulfurimonas sp.; assembly: GCF_041583195.1. Lineage (NCBI taxonomy): Bacteria > Pseudomonadati > Campylobacterota > Epsilonproteobacteria > Campylobacterales > Sulfurimonadaceae > Sulfurimonas > Sulfurimonas sp. The sequence continues at coordinate 126,088 of NZ_JBFHGL010000001.1, read as the reverse complement.
ATATTAGGAGAAAAATAAGTATGAAGTATGACAGTAAAATAGAATTAGTGAATAAAATAGAAGAATATAGTTTTGGTGATGTAGCACGTCAAGCAAATGGAAGTGCGTGGTTAAAATGTGGAGACACTGTAATACTTGCAACTGTAGTAATAGATGAGACAGAGATTGTTAAAGATGATTTTTTACCATTAACTGTACAGTATATTGAAAAAACATATGCAGCTGGTAAGATGCCTGGTGGATTTTTTAAACGTGAAACAAAACCTGGTGATTTTGAAACATTAACATCACGTATAGTTGACAGAAGTCTGCGTCCATTGTTCCCTAAAGGCTTTGGTCATCCTACTCAGATCACTATTATGGTTTTCTCGGTTGATAAAGAAAGTGACCTTCAGGTATTAGCACTAAATGCTGCATCAGCTGCGTTATATGTAAGTGATATAGATATAAATACTTCAGTTAGTGCTATACGTGCAGCTAAAGTTGATGGGGAGTTAGTTTTAAATCCGACACTTTCACAACTAAGAGAATCTACACTTGACCTGTATCTTTCAGGTACAAAAGATGATCTTCTGATGATTGAGATGCGTACACTTGGAAGCGAAGATGTTGAGATGAGCGATGTTATGGTTGATCCTATGCTTGACCCTGGTATGGGTGCAGTAATGCTTTCAAACCACACATCAAATGCTATGAATGAAGATGAACTTATTGAAGTATTTGAGAAAACTCAGAGTGCACTATTTGAATCAAATGCAAAGTATGAACAAAGTTTTGAGAGCCATAAAAAAGAGACAAAAGCAATTGAGTATAAAGCTCACGTAATAAACGAAGATATGCTAAGCTATGTAAGAGCTAATCATCTAGATGATATAGCTAATGCAATGAATCAGATGGCAAAGTCTGAGCGTTCAACTGCTTTAAGAGAGTTAAGAAAAAATATAATAGCTAGAAAAACAGAGTGGGCTGAAGTTGAGACTGAGGTTGAGTTAAAAGACGCAATTGAGAGAGTAAAACGTGAACAAGTAAGAAGTCAGATTCTTAATGATAAAGTTCGTGCTGATGGTAGGGCTTTAAATGAAGTAAGACCTATAACTATAGATACTAATGTACTTCCTTCTGCTCACTCTTCATGTCTATTTACACGTGGTCAAACTCAAGCACTAGTTGTTTTAACTCTAGGCGGTGCTAAAGATGCTCAAATGTTTGAAACACTTACAGAAGAAGGTACTCAAGATGAGAACTTTATGGTTCACTATAACTTCCCTGGGTTCTCGGTTGGTGAAGCTTCACCTATAATGGGTGTAAAAAGAAGAGAACTGGGTCATGGTAACTTAGCTAAACGTGCTCTAGAGCCGATTGTTAATCTTGATGGTGAAACTATCCGTTTAGTATCTGAAATTTTAGAATCAAACGGTTCATCGTCTATGGCTACTGTATGTGGTGGTTACATGGCACTTAAAGCTGCTGATATAGATACAAGTGACACTGTAGCCGGAATTGCTATGGGTATGGTTAGTGAAGGTGATAAATATGCTATTTTATCGGATATTATGGGACTTGAAGATCATGATGGAGATATGGACTTTAAAGTAACTGGTAGCAAAGATGGTATTACTGCTATGCAGATGGATATTAAACTAGGTGGAATTAGTTTAGATGTACTTAAAGAAGCACTTTACCAGGCAAAAGAGGGTAGAAGTCATATAATTGATATCATGCTAGAAGCTGAGAGTAAAATAGAGTTTAATGACGGTGTACTTCCAACAACTGACTTTTTCCATATAGACCCAAGTTTTATAGGTGACATAATTGGTCAAGCCGGTAAAAATATCCGTGAGATCATAGAGAAATTTGAAGTAGCAATTGATATTGATAAAAAAGAGGGTAAAGTAAAAGTAACTGGTAAAAATAAATCAGGTATAGCTGGAGCGCGTGAACATATTGAGGGCATCGTATCAAAACCAAAAGTTCAAAAAATCAAGTACGAGGTTGGAGATAAATACCCTGGGACTGTTAAAAAGATAGTTGACTTTGGTGCTTTTATAGAGCTACCTGATGGAACAGATGGTTTACTTCATATATCTAAAATATCTAAAGATAGAGTAGAAAAGGTTTCTGATGTTTTAAGTGAAGGTGACGAAGTAACAGTAGAGATTTTAGAATTTAAAGGTAATAAAATCTCTTTAGGCAGAGTATTTTAATATAATCTTAATTATATTTTATATATAATCGCGCATCGAATATCTAGTAGGGAAATCTAGGCATTTATGTTTAGGTTGCTTCATTTAACGATGAGGTTACGCTATCCGAACGTATTTGTAAAAATTTTAACGGAGAAATTTTATGAAAAAAATTCTTGTATTAATGGTAGCTTTAGCTACTGCTGCACTTGCATCTGACGGTGAAGTTGCAAACCAAACTCTTAAAGCTTACTCAATGATCGCTGCTGGTCTTGGTCTTGGTTTAGCTGCATTAGGTGGAGCTATCGGTATGGGTCATACTGCTGCTGCTACAATCGCTGGTACTGCTCGTAACCCAGGTTTAGGTGCTAAACTTATGACTACAATGTTCATCGCTCTTGCAATGATCGAAGCACAAGTTATTTATGCACTAGTAATTGCGTTAATCGCACTTTACGCTAACCCATATTTAGGTTAATCTTTAAGATTTAACTAAATGTACCTCAGAAAAAGCCTGGCTCTTAGGAGTCGGGCTTTTTTTTTCTTCTTTTTTTGCGATCGTGGTGGAACGGTAGACACGCTATCTTGAGGGGGTAGTGCCCTACGGGTGTGAGGGTTCAAATCCCTCCGATCGCACCATTTCAAATTATTTCATAAAAACTTTTTATATACACAAAACTTTCATAATATAAGACTTTTTCAGTATAATGTCATCTATAAGCTATAAGTATGTTTATTATTGACGTAAGAGGAAAATATTTAGTGAAAAATATAGTACTAATTGGTTTTATGGGTGTCGGCAAAGGTAGTGTGGCTCGTGAAGTTATAAAACATTCAGAGTACATTACTATAGATACAGACGATCTTATAGAGACAATGGAAAATAAAAAAATAAAAAAAATATTTCAAGAAGACGGTGAAAAGCATTTTAGATCTATTGAAAAAAAAGTGGCTCATTGGTTAGAAACAAGTTTAAAAAATACTCTTATTTCAACTGGTGGTGGTTTTTACAAGCAAAAAAATATAAAAGATATTGGAGTTATTGTTTTACTTGACAGCCCTTTTGAAGATATAATAAAAAGAATAAAAGCCCATCCAAATGCTGTTAAGAAGATTAAAAAAAGACCACTCTTAAATGATCTGAAACTTGCTCAAAAGCTATATGATGAACGTCGTCCTGAATATTTGGAAGTTGCAGATGTGGTTATAGATGTTACTAATAAAAGTGCTTACGATTGTGCTAAAGAACTTTTAAAAAAGGTAAAAAAGTATGTATAAAATTTTATTTATAATGCTTATGAGTGTATTAACTCTTATGGCATCTGATGTTAACTGGGAAAAAGACTACCATAGTGCATTAAAAAAAGCAAAAGAACAAAATAAACCGGTACTTTTTATAAGTTCACGTCATTCGTGTAAGTACTGTGTAATGCTAGAAGAGACAACTTTAAAAGATGCTAGAGTACTCAAGGCTTTAGATAGAGATTTTATATCAGTTACGTCTTATTCTGATGAGAGAGATTATATGCCACGTGAATTATGGAGACCTGGGACTCCTGCTATTTGGTTTTTAATGCCATCTGGTGAGCCAATGTTTGAGCCTGTTATGGGTGCAATAGACGCAAACAATTTTTTACAGGCTTTAGCTATAGTTAAAGAAGAATTTAATAAAAGAAAAGGAACAAAGAATGATTTTTACAAGCTCAACAAGTAATAGTTTTGATTTAGAGTTTGAAGAGCTTCTAAGCCGTGGAAAGATGGATATCGAAAATGTTAGCGGTATAGTAGGCGGAATAATAAAAGAGATAAAAGAGGATAAAAACAAAGCTTTATTTGGACATATTGCGAAGTTTGATAACTGGGAACCAAAAGAGGATGATGATCTTAAAATATCAACTGAATCTATGTTACATGCTTACAATAATATAAATGGTGAATTAAGAGATGCACTGCACTTAGCATATGAAAGAATCAAAACTTATCATGAAAAACAAAAACCTAAATCTTGGTTCGATGATGAGCCAAACGGAACAATATTAGGACAAAGAGTAACACCTGTGGATAGTGCAGGACTTTATATTCCAGGTGGAAAAGCTGCATATCCGTCTTCACTTTTAATGAATGTTATTCCGGCACAAGTTGCAGGTGTACAAGAGATAGTAGTATGTACTCCTACACCAGATAATGAACCAAATGAACTTTTACTTGCAGCTTGTCACTTATGTGGTGTAACAGAAGTTTATAAAGTTGGTGGAGCATCTGCTATTGCTGCTATGGCTTATGGAACTGAAAATATTCCTAAGGTTGATGTTATTACAGGACCTGGAAATATTTTCGTTGCAACTGCTAAAAAAATGGTTTTTGGTGATGTTAATATAGATATGATCGCAGGACCAAGTGAAATTGGGATTTTGGCAGATGAGAGTGCAAATCCTAATCACTTAGCGGTAGATCTACTTTCACAAGCTGAACATGATGAGATGGCAAGTTCTATATTGATAACTCCTTCTCAAACTTTAGCTAATACTGTAAAAATTAAAATAGAAGATTGGTTACAAAAACTATCTCGCCAAGAGATAGCTAGAAAATCTATTGAGACACGCGGAGCTATTATAGTTACAAAAGATATGGATGAAGCAATTGATCTTATGAATCAGTTGGCACCTGAACATTTAGAGATAGCTACTAATAATGCCTTTGAATTATTAGCATCTATAAAACACGCAGGTGCTGTGTTCTTAGGTCATAATACACCAGAAGCTGTTGGTGATTATGTAGCTGGACCAAACCATACACTTCCAACTGGAGGTACAGCCAAATTTTATTCGCCACTTGGTGTTGAGAACTTTATGAAAAAGACGTCAATTATATCTTTTAGCAAAAAAGGTATTAATGAGATTGGTGAAGAGTGTGCCCTCATCGCAAATACAGAAGGTTTAACAGCTCATGAGCAATCTGTAAGAGTAAGAATGGATAAATAGAATATTTATAAAATTAAATTTAATTAAATTTTATAAGAAAAAACTATAAGTTAAATTGTTAACATAACTCAATTTTTTTAAAGGATTGAATTATGTTACACCCTGCAATAGCACATTTTGCTATCTCACTACCAATTATCTCACTTATACTAGGCATTGCTTATCTATATAAGCCAAACGAACTTATGTCAAAGATCTCTAGCAGGTTTTTTGTATTTGCAGCACTTTTTATCATAGCTGCTTATTTTACTGGCAAACATGATGGCTCAGAGGTCTTTATGTCATTAGGCGGTGAAGGAAGAAAACTTCTTTTAGCTCATAAGGATCTTGGTTTATACATTACGATAGCAATGGCTTTTGCTGCTATTATTAAATTTTATGGATGTCAAAAACAAAACAAAAAAGTTGAGATAGTATCTGTAGTATTGGTAGCTCTTATAGCAGCGGGAGTACTATACCAAGGTAAAATGGGAGGTGAGCTTACGTTCACTCATGGTGCTCATGTAAAAGATCATGCTAAAGGTTTAGAGTGCATTGATGACCCTGAAGAGTATCTTGATTCACTTGCTGAAGATGCCGAAGAATAAGTAAATGAGAGATCATCCTCTCATTTATTTAAAGTAAACCTCTCTAAACTTACAAAAAAATAAAAAAATTTTCAAAACTACACACTCTAAATTTTATCAAAAAAATATCACGAATTTATATCTTATTTAAGTTTCACTTAGATAGTATTTTTGGTAGTTAAAGCCCTTTTTGAGCATTATAAGTTGGGCTTTTAAAATAAATTACTAGTAGTTATAAATCTTAAATTTACCATTAAGGTTGAAGGAGTATATATGCAATTAGGCTTTCTAGTTGATTTACATCTTTGTATGGGATGTAAAGGCTGTGAAATCGCATGTAAAGTGGAAAATGAAGTTCCACTAAGTACATGGAGACTTCGTGTTAAATATGTAGATGTTGGAACTTTTCCTGAAACAAAGAGAACTTTTACACCTCTTAGATGTAACCATTGTGAAAATGCACCGTGTGAAAGAATTTGTCCGGTATCTGCTTTACATTACTTAGAAAACGGTATTGTAAATATCGATAAAGAGCGTTGTATAGGTTGTGCTGGTTGTGTTATGGCTTGTCCGTATGGAGCTATCTACATAGATCCTCAAACACAAACAGCAGATAAGTGTACATACTGTGCTCACCGTGTAGCTTCTTCAATGATGCCAGCGTGTGTTGTAGCATGTCCTGTTCAAGCTAATATTTTTGGTGATTTAGATGATCCAACATCAAATATTTCTCAATATATAAGTAAAAACCAAAGTAACGTACAAGTTAGAAAACCTGAAAAAGGTACTAACCCTCACCACTACTACACAAGTGGAGGAAATGTAAACTTAAATCCTTTAGCTTCTCATAGAGTTGATGGACATTCTTTATTTAACAAGATTACAACATTACCAGTAGGAGGTCACCACTAATGGCAGCACATGAAATTTTAGCAGCGACTAATGCTGTAGTTACTTTAGATGTAGCTATCCCTGGTACAGTTTGGCCTTGGCTTGTTACGGTTAATATGTGGGCAAAATCTATCGGTACAGGTGTTATTTTTATGCTTTTCTTACTTTTAAGAAAACACCCTGAATCAGCTAAAGATTTAAGATTTTCAACTACTTTAGTGTCAATTATATTTATACATATATTCTTATTATTTACACTAGCAGATCTACACCAACCGTTTAGAATGTGGCATATCTTTTTCTATCCACACGTAACATCGGCAATTACTATTGGTGCATGGATGGCTACTATTTTTGTTGGTTTACTATTTTTACTTGCATACTTTTCTTTTATCAAAAAAGACAATGCAGCGTTTGATAAATGGTTAACTCCTGTAGTTATTTTAGCTATACCTGTAACAATGTATACAGCAGCACTAATGAGTCAATGTACTGCACGTGAATTATGGCAAATGCCAACTGAAACTGCTCAAATGATCTTAGCTGCATTACTTGCTGGTTCTGCAACTATGATCTTACTTGGCGGAAGCAAGTTAGATGAAAAAGCTCAAAGAACTTTAGGCGCTGTTTTAGGTTTAAGTGCATTTATGTCTTTCACAATGTATATGGCAGAGTATATCTTCGGACCAATGAAAGCAGAAGAAGTTGCTGCAGTACTTGAATACATCAAAGGTGATGGTCCATATACTGTAATGTTCTGGTTAGGTCAATGGGTTGCATACTTAATCCCAATGGGTCTAATTCTATTAGCTAGAACTAACAATAGTGCTAGTATTTTAAAACTTGCTGCGATTTTAGCAATAGCAGGTCTGTGGGTAGTTAAACATGTTTGGCTAATGATTCCACAATTATTACCAATGAGTTAAGGAGAATATATTAATGTATTTACAAAGTAGAAGAACATTTTTAAAAGGCGCTGCATTTACTGTTGCAGGTGCCGCTATTGCAAAAGGTGTATTTACAACTGATGCAGTTGCTGAGTCAGTAAAAGACTCTAAATTTACAAATACTCCAGATTCATTATCGTTTTACCCACCGATGGAAGAGTGGGAAAACTTTTCTGAGTTAAGTGGACAAGACTGGAAACGTGGTGGTATTGAACGTCACGGTGTTAAGAGTGAATCAAATCCGGATGGTATTGAAGCTCACGATTACACTATCGTACCTACTGCTTGTTCAAACTGTGAGGCTTCTTGTGGTTTAACAGCTTGGATTGATAAGAAAACTTTTACAGTTAAAAAGTATATGGGTAACCCATTACACCCAGCTTCTCGTGGTCGTAACTGTGCAAAAGGTTATGCTACACAATCTCAAATGTATGATCCAGACCGTATAGCATTCCCACTTAAGCGTGCTGCAGGTTCTGCTCGTGGTGAAGGTAAGTGGGTTCGTACTACTTGGGATGAAGCTATGACTGCTATTGGTAAGAAAATGGGAGATACACTAGCTAAAGGTGATGAGTTATCTAAGAAAACTGTAATGTTCCACGTTGGTCGTCCAAATGAGAACGGTTTCACAGGTAAAGTTTGGCATACACTTGGTTGTGATGCATTTAACTCACACACTAACATCTGTTCATCTGGTGGTCGTACTCCAACTATCCAATGGGCGAATGATGATAGAAGTTCTCCGGATTGGGCTAACGCTAAGCTTATTTTCCTTAACTCATCTCACGCTGCTGATGCTGGTCACTACTTCCAACAATCAGCTTCGTTTATTGCAGATGCAAGAGCTAAGGGTGCAAAACTTGTAGTTATGGATCCACGTATGTCTAACTCTGCCGGTATGGCTGATATGTGGATCGCTGCATGGCCTGGTACTGAGCCTTTAATTTATCTATACTTAGCTCAAAGAATTTTAAATGAGAAGAAAGTAGATAAAGATTTCGTTAAGAAATGGCTAAACTGGGAAGTTATGATGGATAACAAAGACTACCTTAAATTTATGGTAGAAAAAGGTTATATCAAAAAAGCTCCTAAGAAAAACACTTTTGACGCATTCTTAGATACTATAACTGAGATGTATCAACCGTATACTTTAGAGCATGTATCTAAAGAGACTCACGTTCCTGCATATAAACTAGAAGAATTATATGACATGTTCATTTGGGCTGGTAGTTCAATCTCTACTTATTTCTGGCGTGCAACTGCAGCTGGTAACCGTGGTGGATGGATGAGTGGTCGTACAGGTTTCTTACCATTAGCACTTCGTGGTGCAATCGGACCTGAGGGTGGTACTTTCTTCCACCACTTCCATGTTATTTCTGTAGCTGGTAAAGGTGGTTCTGCAACTGTTGGTCAAGGTAAACGTGGTTCTAACATCCCTAAAGTTGATGTTTATAATGAACTTACTTGGCCGCCAGAATGGCCATTGTCAACTTATGAGTTGTCATACCTATTACCACACTTATTAGCGGATACTGAGTGGCAGAAAAAATGGCAGGCTAAAGGTCTAAATGTACCTGAAAAACTGTCTGTATGGATTCCTCGTATGTATAACCCAGTTTGGATTAACCCAGATGGTTTCAGATGGATCGATACGATCAAAGATGAAAAGAAAATGGAACTTACATTTAACCTTTCACCTGTATGGTCTGAGACTAACTGGTATGTTGATTATGTTCTTCCTGTTGGTTTAGCTGGTGAGCGTCACGATCAACACTCTGAAGCTACAATGCCGGCACGTTGGACATCTTTCCGTCAGCCTGTTATGCGTGTAGCATTAGAGAAAGCTGGATGGAAACCTAAAAACCCTAACCGTGCTACTCTTGAAGCTCATATCAAAGCTGGTCTTGGTGAAGTATGGGAAGAGAATGAGTTCTGGTTTGATATGTGTGTTAACTATATTGATCCTACTGGAAAACTTGGTATCAAGAAAATGTGGGAATCTAAAAAGAACCCAGGTAAACCTGTTACAATTTCTGAGTGGTATGATGCTGCATTTGGTGATAACTTACCAAATCTTAAAGCTACAGCAACAGCTGATTCAAGATACAAAAATGCAGAGTTCCCTGTATATGAGTATATGAGAGAACATGGTGCTTGGATGGAAGAGAATAATATCTATTCTGCACAAGAAAAAGAGATCAAAGAGACTAGTACACACTATATCTCACACGGTCATAAATATGAGAAAAAACATGTACATATTAATAAACGTACAGGTGTTATGACAGCTGAATCTCATGGTAAGAAAAAATCTATCGGTATTGAGATAGATGGTAAGAAAATGGAAGGTTTCGCAACACTAGATAAGAAACTTGACTTCTTCTGTGAGTGGTTAGCTGATGATTGGAAATGGCCAGAATATGCAGTACCTTTCTATCCTAGAACTCCAAAAGAGAAAAAAGAGATGAAACACATCGTATCTCATGTAGATCACTCTTATATGACTGAGAAGAACTCGTATGCATTAAATACAGTATTCCGTTTACCGTACAATATCCATACACGTTCTGCGAACTCTAAGCACTTAATGGAGATTTCACAAAACCACGATCCAATCTGGATCTCAACTGGTGATGCTAAGCGTCAAGGTTTCAAACGTGGTGATGCTATCCGTGTTAGAATCGTGGATTCTGTAACAGGATTAGAGTCTGGTTACTTTGTAGCTATGGCTGTACCTACTGAAGGTGTTCTTCCTGGTACTCTAGCTTGTTCACACCACGGTGGTAGATGGAAACTTGTTAACTCAGTAACTATTCCAAATGGTGTAACTGATGGTAAAGTTGATTCTCAGCCAATGCCACGTGATATGACTGATCCTAAGTTTATGGCACATTCACCTGAGAATGCAGGTGCTGTAGGTGCACAAATTAAGATCGAAGACTATGATGGAACAAGTGGCTTAAATAGCTTCGGTGTTCCAACTGCTGAATTATCTATGGATGGTAAAGAGGGTAAACTTAAATATACTAAGGGAATTACACCTTTCCACTCTGAGAGATTTGCTGAATACAACCGTGACAGTGGAAACATCTGGTGGGATGGTCTAAGTGGTTCATGGCAAAATGCTGTAGCTGCAGCTCACCCGGATCCAATTTCTGGTATGCACTGTTGGCACCAAAAAGTTATCCTTGAGCCATCTCAAGCAGGTGACAAAATTGGTGATATCTATGTAAATTATGAAAACAACTTCAAAATTTACAAAGGTTGGAGAGATGATTTAACTCGTCCTCTAAATGAAAAAGATACACTACGTCGTCCACAGCACATTAAACGTCCGTGGGTGCCATTATCTGATAAAGCATACAAAGTTAAAATCAAAGGTTAATCCTTTGATTTTTAACCCTTCTTTTTAATCTTCATAAAACTTTTTATATCTATTCATTTTACTTTTTCTGCTAATATTTCTAAAAAAATTTTAGGGGTTGAAATATGTACGAAAAAATTAGAACCTTAGTTGAGAGTTCAAAATTTCAAAATTTCATTATTGCTTTAATCGTTATAAACGGTATCACTATGGGGCTAGAAACATCAAAAAGTATAGTTGATAGCTTTGGCACACTTCTACATACATTTGATATTTTAGTAATATCAATCTTTACTGTTGAGATTATTCTTCGTATTTATGTTCATAGAGTCTCATTTTTTAAAGATCCATGGAGTATATTTGACTTTATAATTGTTGCTATCTCTTTAGTACCGGCAAATGCAGGTTTTGAGATATTTAGAATACTAAGAGTTTTAAGGCTATTTAGACTAATAACTGTAGTACCGCAAATGCGTAAAATAGTTTCTGCTTTGATCAGCGTTATACCTGGGATGATCTCTATTGCAGCTCTTATGAGTTTGTTCTTTTATATATTTGCCATAATGTCTACACAGTTATACGGTGAAAAGTTTCCAGAATGGTTTGGTACTCTAGGAGCATCATTTTACACACTATTTCAGATTATGACCTTAGAATCATGGTCTATGGGGATAGTACGCCCTGTTATGGAAGTATATCCACAAGCATGGGTGTTTTTTGTACCTTTTATATTTCTTGTGACTTTTGTTATGATCAACTTAATAGTAGCAATTGTAGTTGATGCTATGGCTGAACTAAACAAAGGTGAGAGCGAACATTTAATAGATGAAGTACACTTGAGTGAGATACATACAAATGAGCATATAATAGCTCTTAGAGCAGAGATAAAAGAGTTAAAAGATATGTTAAGGTCTAAAGACTAGCATACCACATTCTAAGTCTTAGACCTATAGTACTTGTGTATCCGACTTCATTAAAGATTAGGTTTTGATCTTTATCATAGATAAAAGTTGTTGGGTATGCACTTACATTAAAATTCCTTGCATAATATCCTTCGTAATCATTAATAACATTAAAATTTAGGTTATTATCATCCATATATTGTTTTATTTCTTCATCTGAGCCTGACTTTACGGCAAAAGTTAATACTTGATAATCTTTTGATATAGACTGAATATTTGAAGCCTCTATATGACATGTCGGACACCATGTAGCCCAGATGTGAATAAGAATAGGTTTTGATTTGTTATATGAGTAGTTTATATCTAGAGCCTGCTTGTTTAAATTAATGGCTCTATAGAAGCTAAAAATATTTGCAAACACTACCATTACTAAAAAGAATAAAGATATTTCTTTTAGGTAGTGCTTGATTTTTTCTTTCATGTCAAAACTATATCATTATACCTTTGATAGTAAAAAATAACATAGCTGCAAGAATTGCTGCTGCAGGAACAGTAATTACCCATGCTGCAATAATTTTCTTAACTGCATCTCTTTTAACGTATTGAGTTTTTTCAGTTCTTTTTATAGTCTTTTTAGTTGACTTTATCAGCATTTTTTCATCTTCTATCATCTTGTAAAGAATAGTGATTCTTTCAAAATCTTCAGGAAGTTTGTTTTCTTTTTCTTGAAGAGATTTAAGTTCAGCTTTGTATGCTTTTAGAGTCTGAGTTTCCTCTTCTAAATGTTCTAGCTCTTCTTCTATTACTACTTTTTCATCTTTATTTAGAGCTAGCCACTCTCTTAAAAATCCAACACCAAATACACCACCGATAGCAATGTGAGTTGAACTAACAGGTAAACCTAATTGTGAAGCGATAATAACAGTAATAGCTGCAGCCATAGCAATAGAGAATGCTCTTATTTGATCTAGCTCGGTTATCTCAGTTCCTACTGTTTTAATAAGTTTTGGACCATATAATGCAAGACCTATGGCAATACCTAGTGCACCTACAGCCATTACCCAAAACGGAATTGCAGCTTTAGAAGAGATTCCTCCATTGACAATGGCATCATTTATAGCTGCTAATGGTCCAATTGCATTTGCAACATCATTTGCACCGTGAGCAAAACTAAGAAGTGCTGCTGCAAATACAAGGGGGATAGTAAAAAGTTGATTTACACTTGATTTATTGTTCTCTAAAGTCGTAGTGTTATTAGATACTTTACCTTTTACAAAGAAGTAAACAGCAACCGCAAAGATAGCACCAAGAATTAAAGCAGTTAAAAAGCTTGGCTTTTTAGTCATTTCAATTGAAACTAGAGGAAGCATATTTAATAGTTCAACAACACTTGGCCAGATCTTTTTAAGACCTTTTAGTGTGAGGTATGTAACAAATGCCCATGCCATGATAGCTACAAAAACTGGTACATAAGTTTTGGCAGCCTGAACTTTATCTTCTTTAAATACTATAGTCTTTTTAATGGCGTATAAAAAACCTGCAGCAATAAGTCCACCTAGTACAGGTGAAATAACCCATGAAGCTGCAATTTTACCCATAGTACCCCAAGAAACTATACTGAAACCTGCTGCTGCGATACCGGCACCCATTACACCACCAACTATTGAGTGTGTAGTTGAAACAGGAGCACGCATAGCTGTTGCAAAGTTAAGCCATAGTGCAGCAGCTAAAAGTGCAGCCATCATAGCCCAAATAAAAGGATCAGGGTTCCCACCGAATGCGGCAACGTCAATAATACCTTTTTTAATTGTCTTTACAACTTCACCACCTGCTATAATGGCACCAGCAGCTTCAAACACTGCAGCTATCATAATAGCCATAGTAAGAGTCATAGCTTTTGATCCAACAGCAGGACCCACATTATTTGCTACATCATTTGCACCAATATTCATAGCCATATATGCACCAATTAATGCTGCTACTGCTAAAAATAAGTTGTTAGATACACCACCGCTGTTTAAAAAACTAAATGTTAATACAGCAATCATAAAGAATAGGGCAAAGCCTAATCTTGTTAAATCTGTACCACTTGTCTTGAGAGCTTTTTTCTCAAGCTTTTTCATTGTCTCCATTTCCATAGAATACGACCCTTATAAAAATTTATGGATTATACCTTTTTAAATATTACAAAATAATTACAAAGCTAAATTTAAGGTTTATTCTTTAATGTAAGCTTTTATAATTTCTTGACGCTCCAGTGGTCTGTCACCACCATATCTTCCAGATGTTGCTACACTGTTTAGTTTTTTTAGAGTCTGCATTGAAGTTGGAAGTGCTTGGCCAAAAATAGTGTGCCTTCCATTTAGCCATGGTGTTAGTGCAGTTGTAATAAAAAACTGGCTACCGTTTGTATGTGGACCAGCATTTGCCATAGCTAGTACACCAATTTTATCAAAAGTTTTACCTTTATATTCATCTTTAAAACTTTTACCCCAAATACTCTCACCACCACGTCCAGTCTCAGTTGGATCACCACCTTGAATCATAAAGTTTTGAATAATTCTATGAAATGCTATGCCATTGTAAAAACCGTTTTTTATATGTGTTGTAAAGTTTTCAACCGCTAATGGTGCTACATCAGGAAATAATTCCAGTTCGATCTTACCTTGAGTAGTTTCAAGTATAACTATAGGGTTTTTTGCATATAGATTTATTGATAAAAGTATCAAAACAGCAGTAAAGAATTTTTTCATTGTTAGTCCTTTTTAAATATTTTTTTGAGTGTAATTATAGCGTCACATTGTTCTTCGTATATTAGAAAAACTTTTTCATTAGCAAGATTTATAGCGTATGAGAGTTCTTGTTGCGAAACTTCGCATACATCTAAGAGTATAACTATATCACTTCTTTGGGCATTTATATTTTTATAGTCACTCAAAGTCAACAAACTCTTTTTTTGATCAATTAGTTTTTTTGAACTGTCTAATAAAATAACTTCATCCTCTATATATGAAGCTAAATCTTCGCTAAGATTTTCACCTGTTTCTTTATTAGATACACAAAGTATACTATTGTCTTTATTTGTTGCATATCTGTTTATATATTGCATAGCAGAGGCATAAGGATTGTTCTGTATAAACTCTATATCTATTTTATTGTGAAAACTTTTTGTTAATTTATAAAAGTTGTCATATCTTTGTATCGGGTTTACCAATGTAAGATGTGATTTAGCAGACTTTAGAATTATATTTTCTAAAAGACCCTCTTCAATTAAAGATGTATCGTCGCATAGTACATATTCTGTTACTTTAGAATTTAAAAACTCCTCAGGTGTACATACTCGTATAGATGTTATATCAACGTTAACGATTGAGTATTCAATTAGTTCTAATATAAATTGTTTAACTATATCACAACTAAGTGCTGTTGGTTCAATGATAGTTACGCTATTGTTGTTTGAAAGCAGTTTTAGATAGACAGCTCTTAAAATGAGCGCTGTTGTTTTTCCTGAAAGTGCCAAACCGTTTAAACTTACAATACTTTTTTGTTCTTCAAAATTTTGTGAGTCCGTAATATAATCTATTTGCTCATCTGTAGCTAACGATACATTTCCTTTATGCAGAACTAAATACTGAGTTAAAAGGTTTGCTAGTATATAGTTAGGATCAGCTAAATTATCATCTGCTTCAGATACATCGTTTAGTTTATTTAAAATTTCTTCTTCGTCATTATCGCAAAATATAATCTTTTCATTAGGTAAAAGATTCTTTTTTTCTTCGCTAAGATGTTCATAATCTACAAAGCTTAAATTCTCAGCTATTAAAAAATTAAAAGTCTTAACGCAGTCATTATGTAGTATTTCATTATATTTAGTATTTATAAAACTGTTCGTTTTATCATAAGCTAAAGTATTTTTAGAATGCTCATTGTTCTTAGCTTGTGTAATTTCATAAAGATTCAGATCATCATAAGTCCAGTCTTTATACTCTAAAACATACAAACCTCTTTTTGGAGAGAGTATCATTAACGGTATTTCAATTTTATTTGAATGATGATAGATTGTTGTGTTTTCTAAAAGTTTGTAATTATTTTCTTTACACACTGCTTTTAATTTTTTTAGCAAAATTGAGTCTGGTGTTAAAAGTTTGTTTTTATTATCTTTTTTAAAAAGATTAGAAAAGAAGTTTAATTTCATTTATTAGATTGTTAGAAGATAAGTTGCCGCAAAAGCGACAACTTGAAAGATTATTTACCAGCTGCAACGCGGTCTTTAAGACCTTTTCCAGCTTTAAATTTTGGAACCATTTTATCTTGAGTTGTATAAGTTTTATCAGTACCAGGTACTTTACCGCTTTTACCTTTTTGTAATGCTGCAGAAAAGCTACCAAAACCTACTAAAGAAACATCTTCTTTTTTTACTAGTGCAGTTGTTACTGCTTCAGTGAACGCTTTAATTGCTGCTTCAGCCTCTACTTTAGTTTTATACTCACCACTTGCTTGAACTAGTTCTACAAATTCAGCTTTATTCATGAATTTACCCTTAGATTAATAAAATTTTTCCGAAATCACTCACCATCCTTGTAATAGCTACCAGCACGGCGAATTATTCAGCTGAAGACACTTTAATATTTATTTGCTTAAATTTTTCTTCTTTTTAGAAAAAATAGACAGAAATTTATAAATTTCCTGCATTTTAGTACCTATTTTAGCTTGCTTTGCAGAATTTTTTAACATTATATTATAATGTTTTATTATGTTATACAGACTTTTCTTTGAATGTATAGACATAAATACTTCTTCTAAACCATCTCTCTCTTCTCTTGTTAGCATTCCCATTGTCAGTCCTGAAGTTTATTAATCTTTCTTACA
Source organism: Sulfurimonas sp. (assembly GCF_041583195.1). NCBI lineage: Bacteria > Pseudomonadati > Campylobacterota > Epsilonproteobacteria > Campylobacterales > Sulfurimonadaceae > Sulfurimonas > Sulfurimonas sp. The sequence continues at coordinate 109,385 of NZ_JBFHGL010000001.1, read as the reverse complement.
GCTCTAATGATCTCTTCATCATCTAATTCACCAAGCATCTTCATAACTGCTGAAGCTGCTTGAGGTTTTGCACGACCAAGTTTCCAGTCTTGGTATGTACGCATAGATATCCCTAAAGAAGAAGCCATATCTTTTAAAGATATTTTGCGTCCATTATGTTGGGACTCTATTGAATTATGAAGAATATTAAACAGATCATTAATTTGCATGAGAAGTAGTATACGGAATATATACTTAAATAAACATTTATTAGTGTAATATATTGGTTAAAATGTTTAATATATAGTTAAAAATGAATATAAAAATATAAAATATACATATAATACACGGAAAACCGTATATTTATTTCAAAAAAAATTTAGTGTGATTTTTGAGAATTTAAAAAAATTATAGTTCTATGGAGATATTTACAGGTTTTAGAGTTACTTTTTCATCTTTTATTTCAAGATGAAATGTTTCATATTTTTTATTATCAGTTTTGTAGATGAGCTCTTTTAGATCACTTATAGTAAATATAATGTTATTTAGACCCCTAAAAGCCTTTTGAACTGTTATAGTGGCATCGTTTATAGAATTAATTACACTGTTTTTATCATCTTTAAGTTTTTTGATCTCAGCTTCATAACCTGCTATTTTTGATTGATTATGCCTTTTTGCTTCTTCTAAATGGTATTTTAAGTCCTCTATATCATTATCTATAAATTCAATCTTTTTGGAAAGTATAGGGATTTTCTTATAGTCTATATTAAAAGTATTGTTTTCACCGCTTACTAAAGTAATGTTTATTGAATGAGATGCATATACTTTAAGATTACTTTTTACACTTGTTATATTTACATCTTTTGCATATATGGTTCCGTTTAGACAAGCATCTATATTTACTGTAGTTGCATATACAGTCCCACCTTCTAGAAGCTTTATATCCGCTTGATGCGCACGAAGTGTACCTTTGTGTCGGTTTATTTTCGCAAACTTTGCATTTTGATGAGAACTTTGGTGTGTGGCACCGTCTATTGTTAGGTTTGTAGCATGTAATACCGAGTTTGATCCTACAAATCCTTCAACATGTATAGTCTCACTTGTAAGCTCTACACCTTCACCTATGCTGTCTTGAGTAACGTCTTTTTCTGATACTACTACTTTTATATCATTATCTTCATGCTCTGAAACCTTATCTTCTACACGTTTTATTTTACGTTTTTTTATAGTGTGATCTATATACATAATATTTCTAGAAATATTTACGTAACCTTTTGCTTTAGATATATATAGTTTTTTATCATTATCTTCTTTTACTAGTATTGTTTCGTCATCTGTATCATAGTCTAGATCTTTTAGGTTTTTTTGAGAAGTGTTGCTAATCACTTTTCCAAACGCATCTAGCCCGTTTCTACCGAACTTAGGCTTTCTATACTCTGCGATTACCTCTTTAGCATCCACTTCGGCTATACCATGCTTGTTTTTATGTTTTTCATAGTGTAAAAGCAATTGGCCTTTTTGTGTAACATTTGGTTCAATTGTCTCAATTAGAGGAAGCTTTATATTCTTTTTAAATTTGCCGGCATGTATAAACTTGGTAAATAGTTTTAGTTTTGTTATATAGCTTTCATCAAACAGACCGATCAAGATAGCATTTCTTGCTTTAATGGTATCTACCTCATTTTTAAGCCATATATATGTATCCCTTGGAGTTTTAATAGGTATTTTAGAATTTATTTTAATAGTGATAGTTGGATGGGTATTCATAGAGTCATAGTTGATCTCATAATCTAAATAGTATTTTTTTTGTTGTTTTTCAAAAAGCTTAATTGTATGGACTTGTGTAAATTCCAAATGATAATCAATCATTTTTTCTTCGCTATCGTAATGTTCCTGAACAGCTTCATTGTATTCTGTAAAGTCGGTATCTTTAGATGTCTTAATAAGTGTTTTTGTATCTAAGATCTCAAAATCAACAATGTTTATGCTCGCATCATTATTTTTTGCGTATTTTTGTAGTGACAGAAGAATGTTTTTTGTCTTTACTTTTGCTTTTTGCATAGTTTTAGACCTTTAGAGTGCTAATAAATCACTATAGTCATACTTTGAAAAATCTAAATATATTTTCCCATTTTGCTCTATAACTCTTATATCTTCGTGTAGTACGTCCTGAAATCTTCTTTTGATATTTTTTCTTTGAGAAGTTTTTAGGTCAAGAGTTTTTAAATATTCTTTTAGTTCAACTATTTTACTCGGGCTGCTTTTTGAATGTTCAACTTCATAATAAACGTTCTTCTCTTGCTGATCTTGAAGCAGTTTTTGGTTTACCAGCTCTAAAATATGTTTTAGTTGCTCATCTTTGTTTAAATAGATACTTTCTATTCTGTCACGCTCTTCTCTAAGCATATTTTCTTTGTCTTCTATTAGTTTGTCGATCTTCGCTTCTAGTTGCTCAATTTTTTGTTTTAAATAGCTATTTTCTCTTTTATAAAGGCCTAAAACCGTAGCTACAGTAGCCTTTTGCATAATATTTTTTTGCACTTGAATCTGTTTGTTTTTTTCAGAAGCTACAGGAGCTGTTTCTTCATCCGGTATATTTATAAGGGTAATGCCGTTTTGTATAGTAAAGTTTAATTTTTTTTGACGAATTTTAGACGTAACCATCTCTGTTGACATCTTAAATCTTTTAGCATACTCTTCTATTGTTATATCCATTTTACTTACTTTATGTGCTTATATTTTTTTGTATTTTAACATAAAAATATATATTTGTATTAAGAAAGTTGTTTTAAAAGAACTCTGTATTATAATTGCACAATTATTTTTTTGAAGGTGTTTTTATGAGTAAAGGTATATTAGATATAGTTAAACCGGGTGTACTTTTTGGTGAGGATGTTTTAAAAGTTTATAAACATGCTAAAGATAACGGATTCGCAATTCCGGCCGTTAATGTTGTGTCGACTGATTCTATAAACGGTGTTTTAGAAGCTGCAGCTAAAGTTAAATCTCCTGTTATTATTCAGTTTAGTAACGGTGGCGCTGCATATTATGCAGGTAAAGGTTTAAGTAATGAAAATGAACTTGCTGCAATAAACGGTGCAGTAAGCGGTGCAATTCATACTCATATGATGGCTGAGGCTTACGGTGTGCCTGTTATTTTACACACTGATCATGCTGCAAAAAAACTTCTACCTTGGATCGATGCTCTTATTCAAGCTGGTGAGCAGTACTTTGATGCAAACGGTAAACCACTATTTTCTTCACATATGCTAGACCTTTCAGAAGAACCGATTGAAGAGAACATCTCAATCTCAAAAGAGTATTTAAAAAGAATGTCTGCTATCGGTATGCATATTGAGATTGAGCTTGGTGTTACGGGTGGTGAAGAAGACGGTGTTGATAATACTAACATAGACAACGCACTTTTATATACTCAGCCTGAAGAGGTTGCATATGCATATGCTGAACTAGGTACAATTTCACCAAACTTTACAATAGCAGCATCTTTTGGTAATGTTCACGGTGTTTATAAACCTGGTAATGTAACTCTAACTCCTAAGATTTTAGATAACTCACAAAAATATATTCACGAGAAATATAACACTGAAGATGCAAAACCTGTAAACTTTGTATTTCACGGCGGAAGCGGTAGTGCAAAAAGTGAAATTGAAGAGGCTATATCTTACGGTGTTATAAAAATGAATATCGATACAGATACTCAGTGGGCAACTTGGGAAGGTGTAAAAGCTTACTCTGAAAAATATAAAGACTACCTTCAAGGTCAGATCGGAAACCCTGAGGGTGAAGATAAACCAAACAAAAAATACTACGATCCTAGAAAATGGCTAAGAGCCGGACAAGAAACTCTTGTTGCTAGAGTTGAAGAAGCATTTAAAGATCTAAATGCAATAGGTAGAAACTAGTTTTTAATAATCTTATAGATATCCAGAATGTCCGAAGCATCTGGATTTTCTATGTAAACTTTTCCTAAAAGCTGATTTAGTCTATTTAGGTTAAATCTCCAAAATCTTTGTGAGTTAAACTCTTCATGTTCCTGCATCTTTGAAAAAAGCTCATCTTTTGTAAGTTCACCATTATTTTCTTTTATAACGCTAAACATCAAGTGCATTAGATCTTTTGTAGCTTCTGGAGTAGTATCATCATCTTCAAGCTGTTTATTTGGTAAAAAAGCATAAATCTTCCATATTCCTATGATCATAAATATTATAAAAAAAATCATCATCAATGTAGAAATACTCAAGTCCATTATACTCTCCATAAAAATAATGTAGTGATTATATGGTAATTTTGCTAAAATTTCATTATGAATGATAAAGTATTTTCTAAACCGATTAAGAAACAATTTGAATTTGACGAAGAGGTAGCAGCTGTTTTTGACGATATGTTAAGTCGCAGTGTACCGTTTTATGATCAGAGTCAGGAGATGACTAGATTCTTTGCTCAAAAAGCGTTGAATGATGGTGGACTGATGTATGATCTTGGATGTTCTACAGCATCTTTGCTTATCTCAATTGCAAAGCAAAATAAAGAGGCAAAGCTGATCGGACTTGATAACTCTGATGCAATGCTTGAACAGGCTAGCAAAAAAGCACACGCTATGGGTGCTGACATTGATTTGCTAAACGCAGATATTTTAGAGTACGACTACAAAGAAGCAGATGTCTTTGTAAGTAACTATACACTTCAGTTTATCCGCCCGCTTGTAAGGGAAGAGCTTGTTAAAAAGATAGCAGATGCGCTTAAAAAAGATGGCGTATTTATATTTAGCGAAAAGGTGATCTCACACCATCCAAAACTAAATAAAGATCTGATCGAACACTATTATGACTTTAAAAAGAAACAGGGTTACAGTGAGTATGAGATAGCCCAAAAGCGTGAAGCACTGGAAAATGTATTAGTACCATACAGTGAAGATGAAAATATCAAAATGGCTAAAAATGCGGGGTTTTCACACTGTGAGGTAGTGTTTCGCTGGGCAAACTTTGCAACTTTTATAGCTATAAAATAATTTTTACTTCATATTTCTTCGTTAGTTTTTTCGGCATACTACAAGTATGTCTGCAAAAACTGCCTAAAACTATTTTTTCGTCCTCACCTTGTATTTGTAACCACTAGGTAATTAATAACTTTTATAATTTCGTCGTAAAAATATAAAGGAGACAAAACTATGAGTAAAGTGAAACTTAGTGCACTTGACAGATTGAAAATTAAGTTATTAAAAAGTAAGAAATCTACCAGTTGGATGGTTAAATAAACAAGGAGCTTATTATGAGTTTAAGCATCGAAGAGATGAACGAAATTATTAAATACCTTTCAAAAAGGTAAACACTTTTAAGCCAAAAACTGGCTATTTCCCCAAAAATATAAAATTATTGTAAACACTTTAGTTTTGGAATTTCACCAAACGTTTCTACCCTCAGATGGGTCTTTATCTTCTTTAAAAGCATCACCTATCTCTTCATAGGTAACTATGTCATCTTCACCACAGTCTTTATGGTAGTAGCCTTGCATATCGTAGTACTCTTCACAGTCGGAATAGTATTTTGCAGAGATTCCGTGTTTGTTAAAACAACCAGTTAAAAAAATTGACATTATAATTGATGTTAATAATATTGATATTGTTTTCATAAAACTTTTACAAGCAAAAATCATACCTTAAAACTCTCAGTTGTCTTACACATATCTGTTAAAAAACACTCATCACATTTTGGATTTTTTGCCTTGCATATATAACGCCCGAACAAAACCATCCCTTGATGTAGTGCATGAAGATCGTTTTTAAACTTTTTAACAAGCGTTGCTTCAGTTGCTAGTGCTGTTTTATCATCGCTTAAACCTAAACGGTGAGATACACGGAAAACATGTGTATCAACAGCCATAAGGTTAGCACCAGTGTATTCGATCATTACAACATTTGCAGTTTTTTGTCCAACACCTGCAAGACGCTGCAGGTCCTTTTCGTTCATAGGAATTTCACCATCGAAATCTTCCACAACGGTTTTAGCCATAGCAAGAAGATTTTTAGCTTTGTTGTTAAAAAATGAACACGAGTTTATTAGTGCTTTAATATCTTCTATATCTGCGTTTGCTAGAGCCTCGGCATCAGGGTAAGCCTCAAACAAAGCAGGGGTAATCACATTTACACGTTTATCTGTACATTGAGCTGAGAGTGCTACTGCGATTACTAGTTCATATGCATTGTTGTAGTTTAGTTCAGTAACTGCATCACTGTAACGCTCCACAAATCTTTTGTGAATCTCTTCAATCTCTTTTTTTGTTGCTTTTTTTACTTTTTTCATGCTGGAATTATAACTTGTTTATTTATTGTTATCTAATTGGTACTAAAATTTTTATACTTAAATAACAGGAATTTATATGAAATTAGTAACTAGAGTTGCATCATCACTAACAATTTTATCAACACTTGCTATGGCAAATACATTGGTAACTGTAAACGGAAAAGCTATTACACAACAAGAGGTTGACTCTGAATTAATGCAGGCTACTCAAGGTAGATTTAACCAAGTTCCAGCAGACAAACAAAAGCAGCTACGTAATCAGGTTTTAGAGCAGTTAATAGTAAAAGAGTTGATTTTTGACGATGCTAAAAAAACTGGTGTAATGGAATCAAAAGATTTTAAAGATGAATATAGCAAAGTTCTAGATAGAGTAAAAAAAGAATTATCTATTCAAGTTTGGCAGAAAAAAGAGTTAGATAAGGTTAACATTTCTAACAAAGAGGTAAAAAAATACTATGACTCTAATAAAGAAGAATTTAATGAAAAAGAATCAGTTCATGCACGTCACATTTTAGTAAACAGTGAGTCTGAAGCAAAAGATATTGCAAAAGAGTTAAAATCTATAAAAGGTACAAAACTTCAAGAGAAATTTATAGAACTTGCAAAAGTTAAGTCAAAAGGACCAAGTGGACCAAGAGGTGGAGACTTAGGTTATTTTGTTTATGAAAGAATGCTTCCTGAATTTAGTGCAGTAGCATTTGCTATGAAAGTTGGAACTATAAGTGAACCTGTTAAAACAGAACACGGTTATCATGTGATCTACCTTGAAGATAAAAAACCTTCTAAAACTTACTCTTTTACTGAAGTTAAGCCATTTATAGAGCAACGTCTTAAAATGGAAAAATTTAAAACTGTTATGCAAGATAAAATAACTTCACTTAAAAACAAAGCTACTATAAAATAATAATCCTATGTTACCTACGTCCATTGATAAAATAACTATCGATGGGCGTATTTTTTACGTTAAGCGTGATGACTTATACGATCCGCATCTTAGCGGAAATAAATTCCGAAAACTCCATAAACTTATACAAACTCCAAAAGAGAACTTAGACAAGCTTATATCTTATGGCGGAACACAATCTAATGCAATGCTTGCAATTGCAAAACTATGCCACTTAAAGGGTTGGGAATTTATATACTACACAAAACCTATATCAGATGCACAAAAACAACAGAATTCAGGAAATTTTTACGAGGCCGTAAAGCTCAGTATGAAACATATTGAGATTGAACATGACAGATACAAAGAGGAGATCTCAAATCTAAGGTTTAACCTTGATTCTAAAACATATATAGTAGACCAAGGTGGAGCTGTTAGTGAAGCAGAAGATGGACTAAAAGTATTAGCAGATGAGATCAAAGAACAACTCAAAGGTTTAGACGTTAAATCTTTAGCTACACCAAGTGGGACAGGAACTACTGCACTTTTTTTAGCAAAAGCATTGCCTGAGTATAAAGTCTATACTACACCGTGTGTAGGTGATATTGAGTATCTTAAAACACAGATGTCAGCACTAGTTGATCACTTACCTGATAACTTAATAATTTTAGAGCCTAAAAAGAAGTACCATTTTGCAAAGCTGTATCCTAGTTTTTTAGAGATTTACAAAAAGCTTTTAAATGCTGGAATTGAGTTTGATCTGCTTTACGCTCCTGGTATGTGGGAGGCTTTGTTAGAACAGACTGATGAAGAAGTCTTATATATCCACAGCGGAGGAGTAAGTGGAAACAAGACTATGTTAGAGCGTTATATGAAAATAACGCTCTCATCTAAACCAACACGCTCAGGTTGATAAGAATTTATCTTAGCGTCTTTGTCTTCATAACCTATAACTACACTGTATAGAAGTGCTAAATTCTCAGGTACGTTAAGTTCACGTGCCACAATGCGACCAAACTCTGTAGTTGAACCTTGAGGACAAGTGTCTAATCCTTCCTCTTTAGCTAAAAGCATGATTGACTGCATATATGCACCACAGTCAAGTATAGCACCTTGGGCACCTTCAATATTTGCTTTATCAGTAAATACAAAAAAGACAGTTTTAGCACCAAACCATCTAAAGTTGTCTTTCCACATCTCTATACGTGTATCGTTGTCTTTTCTATCAACTTCCATAAGTTTGTATAGTCCGGCTCCTGTAACAACACGTCTTTTTTTGTACGGGTTTTTCCACTCAATAGGATAGTACTGAATAAACTGATCGTTCTCAACACCATCATCCATAGCTTTTATGATTGCATCTCCAACTTTTTTTAGAGTTGACTCATCACTTATAGCGTATGTGATCCACGGCTGCATATTTGCTCCACTTGGAGTTTGTGCAGCTGCTTTTAAAATTTTTTCTTGTATATCTTTTGGTACAGGCTTAGGTAAGTAAGCTCTTTTAGAAGATCTTGAATTTATAATTTCATAAACATTTGACATAAAAATCCTAAATTTTTTGATGCAGTATTATAGCAAAATATAGCTGTTAATATTTCATTAAACTTAAGTTTAAATAGTATTAATGACCAGATCTTATACTTTTAAGAATCAAATAAAAGGAGTTCAAAATGAACGCGAAATTAATTACAGGTTTAGCACTAAGTGCACTATTGACATCAACACTATTAGCATACGGCCCACAAAATTGTGACGGACAAGGTCCTAAAGGTCAAAACTTTAAGCAAGGAAAAATGTATAAAGGCATGTATGACAGATCGTCTCATCATAAAGGTAGACACGGTTTTATTAAAATGGTTATGAAGCTTGATCTTAGTGATAAACAAAGAGATGAGATAAGAACTATAGTGAGAGATAGTATGAAAAATATGCCAAATCCAAATGAAGCATTTAGTGAGAGTTCATTTGATAAAGAAAAATTCATAGAACTTGCACAAGCTAAAAGAGATGCTAAAATTCAGCATCGCGCAGATATGATGGAAAAAGTATATGCAGTTTTAAACTCTTCACAAAAGAAAGATTTAAAGACTATGCTTGATATGAAAAGAGTTATGAAAAAAAACATGATGAATAAAATGGGTACTAACTGTAACTCAAAAAATTGCCCAAATAGATAAAGGCAACTCGAATGGACAAGTTTAAATATAGAGACTTGGCAACATCTATGACTGCGTTTTTCTTTTTTGTAATAGGGATAAGCGGAGTTATGATGTATTTTCATTTTTTTGATGATTATGTAAAAGAGCTGCATGAGATCTTAGGTCTTGTTTTTGTGGCAGTAGTATTTACACACGTATATTTTCATATAAAGTCTTTTAAATCTTATTTTGGCAAAAAAGTATTTACTATAAGTGCGGTTGTAGTTTTGGGTATATCTGCTATGTTTGTTGTAAATACTCCAGAAGGTGATAATCCAAAGAAAACACTGATCATATCTATGCTTGATGCACCTATAGAGAGTTCTCTCAAGGTTTTAAACTTGGATATGCAGACTCTAAAAGAAAGACTTAAAACAAATGGTATTAAAATTAGTTCTAGCGATGTAACAATAAGCTCAATTGCCAAAGATAATTCTATATCTCCTTTTGAGCTTGTTACAAAGATAACTCAAAAATAGTTTAAATAGGAGCTATATTGATAAAAATAGCGATGGTCGAAGATGATACTGAGTTAGCAGAAGTATTAACCCAGTATCTATCAAAATTCAATATCTCTGTAACAAATTTTGAAGATCCATTTTTAGCTCTTAGTGCTATAGCTTTAGAAGAGTTTGATTTAGTGATTCTAGATCTTACTCTTCCAGGAATGGATGGTTTGGAAGTTTGTAAAGAGATAACTGCCAAGTATGATATTCCGATTATTATTTCAAGTGCCAGAAGCGACATAACCGATAAGGTGATCGCACTAGAGTTAGGAGCTGATGATTATCTACCAAAACCATACGATCCAAGGGAGCTTGAAGTCAGGATCAAAACAATACTTAGACGTATTAATAAATCTATCCCTAAAGCTCAAGAAGAAAAGAATGAAGTGTTTGTGTTAGACGAGGCAAAACAGGAGATCAAAAAAAACGGAAAGTATATAAAATTTACACCTGCAGAGTATCAGATCATGGCTTTAATGTGTAAGCGAAAAGGTTTTGTGATCTCCAGATACGACATTTTAGATGAGTGTGATTTTGTAAACAGTGATGAAGACGGCGGAAGTATAGCCGTGATTATAAACAGGATTAGACATAAAATAGAGGAGGACCCGAAGCATCCGAAGTATCTTTTAACGATAAGGGGCGCAGGGTATAAACTGGTAGAATGAATAAAAACTCAATAATTTTTTCAATAACCCTAACATTTATTATAACTTTTACAATAATTGTATTTAGCTTTTTAACACTTTATATATCCAACGAGAAGAGAGAAGAACATTTAATAGCTAAAAGTAATCACGATATGACAAGAATCTTTATGCGTGAATATAGAATCAATGGAGATTCAAAAGAGTTAAAAGAGTTACTTGAATTTATGAACTTTTCTTTGATCAGAGATTCGTCTTTGCAATATGAGATACTTAAAAGCAAAAACACAAAACATCTTCAACAAAGACACAGACCAAGGTTTAGACTATTTGTTGAAGAACTCGAACTCAATGGCAAAAACTACGTATATATAAAGACGCCAATAGAGTCTTTGATGCTTGCAAATGAAAATGATTTTAACGGTAATAAAAATATTATCATCTTTATTTTTATACTTATATTGGTCTTTTTTACTTTTTTATATATAAGCATTATTAACAAACTCAAACCTCTTAGTACTTTAAAAAACGAGGTTCAAAAACTAGCAGATGAAGATTATGACATATCATGTTCTAGCGATAAAAAGGATGAAATTTCACAACTTGCAAACGAGTTTGATAAAACTGCTAAAAAATTAAAGAGCCTTAGAGACTCAAGAGATATATTTATAAGAAATATAATGCATGAATTAAAGACTCCGATCACTAAAGGTAGGTTTTTAACAGAGTTGCCTAAGAGTGAAGAGAACAATCTGAAGATGCAAAAAGTTTTTTTAAGGCTTGAATCACTGATCAGTGAATTTGCATCTATAGAGGAGTTGATATCTACAAAAAAAACTCTAAGCAAAAAAGCCTACTATTTAGATGATGTTCTTGATGAAGCCTGTGATCTGTTAATGTGTGATGAAGATGAACTAATTAAAGAATTTGAAAACATAAAGATTGACGTAGATTTCAAGCTATTCAGTATAGCTGTAAAAAATCTTGTTGATAACGGTATAAAATATTCAAACGACCGTAAAGTATATATAAAAGTAAAAGATAAAAAAATAGTTTTTGAAAATACAGGAAATCCTTTAAAATATAAAATAGATAAATATTATGAGCCTTTTTTTAAAGCAGATGATGTAAAATCTAATCAAAGCTTCGGACTTGGGCTTTACATAGTAAAACATATTTTAGATGCCCATAGCATGGGCTTGGAATATGTTTACGAGGATGGTAAAAATATATTTTCTATAGTTATCTAAATGATTTTACTTAGTATACTTGACATTAAGTCACTCAACTTAGTATAATTATACATACTAAAGTATAAAGGATTACAAATGAATAATATTTTTGAAAAACTAACACATAATATGACTGAAGCTATAGAGTCGGCTCTATCTTTAGCTTTGCATAATAAAAACCAAGAAGTGGAGCCTGTTCACTTTTTATGGGCACTTCTGACAAACTCTAACTCGGTACTGAACCAGATGTTTAACAAAATGAGTATAGATAAAACTGCTATAGAGTTAGATGTAAGAAGCGTATCTGAAAAACTGCCTAAATCATCTTCGGTATCAAAAGACAATATTAAACTTTCACGTGCATTTGTACAAACACTAGAGAGTGGTGCAGGACTTATGACTAAAAACGGAGATAGCTTTTTAGCTGTTGATACATATATACTGGCAAACCTGCAAAGTGAGCCGTTTAATTCTATACTAAAAAAATATATAGATATTTCAGCGCTTGCTAAAAATATTGAAGCAGCTCGCGGCGGGGCAAAGGTTGATAGCCAGAGTGCTGATGAGACATTGGACAGCTTAGGTAAGTATGGTGTTGACCTTACAAAAGAGGCACATGATGGGAAACTATCACCTGTAATAGGACGTGATGAAGAGATCACTCGTATGATGCAGATCCTTATTCGTAAAACAAAAAACAACCCTATGCTTTTGGGTGAGCCTGGTGTTGGTAAGACAGCACTGGTTGAAGGTCTTGCTCAACGCATTGCAAACAACGAAGTTCCGACTTCACTTCAAAACAAAAAAGTGATCGCACTTGATATGAGCTCACTTGTTGCTGGTGCAAAATACCGCGGTGAATTTGAAGACAGACTAAAAGCTGTTATCGATGAGGTGAAACAAAGCGGGAATGTAATTCTTTTCATAGATGAGATTCACACTATTGTAGGTGCGGGTGCAAGTGAAGGGAGTATGGATGCGGCAAATATTTTAAAACCGGCACTTGCTCGTGGTGAGCTTCACACAATCGGTGCTACGACTTTAAAAGAGTACAGAAAATATTTTGAGAAAGATGCAGCACTTCAAAGACGTTTCTTGCCGATCAACTTAGATGAGCCTACAGTAAATCAGTCACTGCAAATACTTCGTGGTATTAAAGAGCGTTTAGAGACTCACCACAACGTAAGTATTACTGATTCTGCACTGGTAGCTGCAGCGAAGTTAAGTGATCGTTATATTGCAGATAGATTTTTGCCTGATAAAGCGATTGACTTAATTGATGAAGCTGCGGCAGAGTTAAAGATGCAGATCGAGAGTGAGCCACATGCACTAAGTATCGCTAAGCGTAAAAGTTCTGAACTGCATGTTGAGCAAGAAGCTCTTAAAATGGAAGATACACCTTCAAATGCAAAACGCCTGCAAGAGATCACTAAAGAGCTTGCAGACACAGATGAGCAAGTAAGAAGTCTTGAAGCGCAGTTCTCAACTGAAAAAGAGGTGTTTGAGAGAATCTCTAGCATTAAAAGCGATATAGAATCAAAACGTGCAGAGGCTAACCGTGCAAAATCAAGTTCTGACTTTAACCGTGCGGCTGAGATTGAGTACGGTGAGATTCCGGCGTTGATCGAAGAAGAGAAAAAAATCAACGAACAGTGGGCACAGCTTCAAGAGGCAGGAACTCTACTTAAAAACAATGTTGATGAGGAAGCAATTGCGTCTATCATCTCTCGTTGGACGAATATCCCTGTTAATAAGATGCTGGAATCTGAGAAACAAAAAGTTCTTCATGTTAAAGAGGAGTTAGATAAAGATGTAGTAGGGCAAGAACAGGCTACATTTGCAGTTAGCCGTGCTATTAAGCGTAATAAAGCTGGACTTAGTGAGACTGATCGTCCAATTGGTAGCTTTTTATTCTTAGGACCAACTGGTGTAGGTAAAACGCAAACTGCAAAAACACTTGCTAAGTTCTTATTTGATAGTGAAGATGCTATGATCAGAATCGATATGAGTGAGTACATGGAGAAACATGCAGTATCTCGCTTAGTCGGTGCAGCTCCTGGATATGTAGGGTATGAAGAGGGTGGACAGTTGACTGAAGCGGTTCGCCGTAAACCTTATTCAGTAGTATTATTTGATGAGGTTGAAAAAGCACACCCTGATGTATTTAATATGCTTCTTCAAGTTTTAGATGATGGACGTTTGACTGACAACAAAGGTGTAACGGTTGATTTTACAAATACGATTATTATCCTTACTTCAAATGTTCAAGAGGAAAATATAAAAACAACGTTTAAACCCGAGTTTATCAACCGTTTAGACGATATTGTGAAATTTAACGAGCTTGGATCAGACCAGATCAAAGGAATTGTTGATATATTCTTCCGTGAAATTGCAGATAAAGTAAAAGAGCGTGATATTGAACTAAGTTTAAGCGAAGACGCAAAAGCATACATCGCTGAGGCTGGATTTGATCCTGTTTATGGCGCAAGACCGCTTAAACGTGCACTTTATGAAATAGTTGAAGACAGGTTAGCTGATCTGATTTTAGAGGGTAAAGTTACTGAGGGTTCAAAAGTTGAGTTTGATATGGAAAATGAAGAGATAAAAGTTAGCGTGAAGTAAATAATTATTAGTTATAATTTTGCCATGAAAATTTTACTATTAACAACTATATTATTAACATCAATTTATGCAAATATGGGTGACTGTTTTACATGTCACCCTAAACTTATAAAAGGTATTGATTCAAACGAAGCACACAAGCCAATGCTCACGTGTATTAAATGCCACTCCCCAAATAAAAAATCTGTTTTAGAGTGTGGTGAAAAATGTTTTTCATGCCATAAACAAGAGGACTTAGAACCAGAAGAGATTCCTGAACATGCTGTTTTTGAAGAGTGTAGAGAGTGTCATGTAAACGCTAAGAAAAAGTTTTTAGATATTACAAATACATATGATCAGTCTCATACTGAATCCTTAAAAGACTTTCTACTTCAATAATTTTTTTTAAACCAACTTAAAATAACATTGTTTTATAATTAACATATACAAAAAATAATATAGGGGTTTAATGAGATTTCTATTAATTAAAGAAGTAGCAAATACTAATGTTGTAAGTGTTGACATATCTAGCTCAATTTTAAATGCTATAGATGTTATGATCCGCAACAATCATAGGAACATTGTTATTGAAGACGGTGTGAAATACAGAATTTTTACAGTTTTGGATGTACTTAAAATACAAAGAGACGAAATTGACTTGAGTCTGCCTATAAGCTCATTAAAACTAGACATAATCCCAACTATCAGTGCAGATAAAAATATACTTGATACTGTAGAGTATTTAAATAATTCGATGGAGTATATTTGTGCAATTAATGATGACAATTCTCTTTTTGGTCTTATAACGCATACAGATATAACAACCCATATAGATCCTCATACTTTAATGGATAACTACAGACTGATTGATTTTTTAAAGATTGGTAGTAAAATGAAAACTGTCTCTAAAGATACGCTTATATCTAATCTTTTATCAGAAATGGTTGAAGGTTTTATGGACCATGTAGTTGTAGTTGAAGATATGAAACCTATAGGGATATTAACTACAAAAGATCTTATGGTACTTATAAAACAGAAAGTGCAACTAGATGTAAGTATCTCTAAGTTTATGTCATTCCCGGTAGACTCTATAGAGAGAAATGCATCTATAAAAGAAGCTTTGGAGTTTATTCAAAGCAAACACTATAAAAGGGTTGTAGTAGTAGATGAAGAAGGAAGACTAGCAGGAATAGTGTCTCAAAAAGAGTTGATATCTTTAACATACTCAAAATGGGCAGTGCTTATGAAAGAGTACCAAGACGAGTTACGTGAAATTAACTCTATTCTTGAAAATAAAAATAAAGAATATGAAACTATGGCATCTACGGATAGTTTAACAGGACTCTACAATAGATACAAGTTTTCTGAACTTTACGTATCTACATATAAATCAATGGTACAAAGACATAATGAGATGTCTTTAATTTTACTCGATATAGATTATTTTAAAAACGTAAACGACAAATACGGACATAACATAGGTGACAAGGTCTTAGTTCAAGTTGCACATACACTTTTAAAAACACTAAGAAATGTTGATATTGTTGCCAGATGGGGTGGTGAAGAATTCGTAATATTACTCCCTACAGCTGATCTTACAAATGCTTATAAAATTGCAGAAGAGTTAAGATACCAAGTTCAAGAGTTAGAAATTGATGTAGCTGGGCATGTCACTATAAGCTTGGGTGTCTCTTTGGTAGAAGAGGGAAGTGATATGGATGAAGTTATAAACAAAGCAGACCAGGCATTATACCTTGCAAAGGCAAGTGGAAGAAACTGTGTTAAAACACAGGATGATATATAGTCTTAGCTAATTATTTTTCCACTTTTCTTCGCCAAAACCTAAATACTACAGATGCACCTAAAGCGAGTGAGAGCATAACGCTTATTGCATAGTATGTACCGTTCTCACCAGAAGCAAGTGGGAGTCCGCTTGTATTCATTCCAAAAAAACCGACAACTAAATTCAGCGGTAAAAATATGGCTGATATGATTGTAAGTACATATATCATTCTGTTCATTTTATCATTTGATTTTGCATTATAAAAACTGTATAGATAATCAAGTTTTGATAGTTGTAATGTAGCTGAACGCATGGTACGTTCTAAGTGCTCGTGTATGTCCATATACTTGTTTATAGGGAAGTTTTCTTGATTTTCATAAAAGTCAATAAACTCATCCATTGTATTTGTGGTTCTAGTAAGCATACGTTCTATTCTTAGTATTTCGAGTTTAATCTCAAGCCATGAATTTAAAAAGTCTTTGTTAGTTTTATTTGCATACAGATCCTCTTCCATATCTGAGATAGATTCCTGATATTTGATAAATGATTTCAGGACTCTGTCAACTGCTTTATCAATGATCGAATAAGGTGAATCAAAAGTATTGTCAAACTCTTTAAATTCATTTTTACTTCTATCATAAAAGTAAGAATTTTGTTCACCAAATACAAAACCTAAAGATTTTGCACCGTTTTCGTTTGCTATAACTGGAAGGCGGACTATTAAAATATTGTAGCCTTCATTATCATCAAATATTGAAGGGTGTTGATCATTTTTTAGATCTTCTAAGTGTAGAGCATCTATTTGAGTTAAAATATTTTCCATATCTATTCACTTTTCATATGCACATCAACTTGAGGAAATGGAATCTCAATGTTATTTGCTCTTAGTGCATCATATATTAAAATTAAAAAGTCTGATGGTAGTGAAGGTTGTGTTAGTTTTAGGCTTCTGTTGACCCATACAATAAGTTCTAAATCAACACTGCTTGCATTCATAAGTGTCATTCTAATATCAGGTTTTTTATCTTCATCATCTCTGATATATATTAAGTCACTTTTATCAAGTGCTTCCAGAACAGCTTTTTTGACTTCTTGAATCTCACTGCCGTAAGCTACTCCAAAAGGTATGTGCAATCTTCTAATCCTATCTTCAAGAGTTAAGTTTACTACATTGTTTTGTATGAAAGATGAATTTGGAACTATAATGTCAATATTATCAAATGTTTTTATTGTAGTGGAACGTATACGCATATCTGTTACAGTACCGCTGAGAGTATCGTTAACTTCAATAATGTCTCCAATTCTAATTGTGCGTTCAAACATGATGATAATACCTGCAATCAGGTTTGAAACAACAGTTTGCAGACCAAAACCTATACCTATAGATAACGCACCTGCTATTAATGAAAGAGAACTCAGGTCTATCCCTAAAACACTTACGCCGCTTATTACAAAAACAAGTATAATGACGTAGTAACCTATATTTGAGATCAAACGCACAGTCATCATACTTACATCTTTATATTTTGATGTTGCTCTTAAAACCCATCTTTTATATAAAAATCCTAATAAAAAACCGGCTACTATATAGAGAACAGCTTCTATAAGGCTGGCTAAACTTATTGACTTTTTGTCAAACTCAAATAAAGACAGATCAAAAAAACCTTTAATTTGAGTTGTAAGATCTTCAGATGCAATCAACGATATACTTAACAATGAAATTAGTAGTAATGTTTTCAAAATAAACTCCTAAAAAATAGAAAATCCTGTTTTATTTGTAAAAAGTTCCAGTGCCATTGTACCAACAAGTGAATTGCCTTGAGCATTAAGTGCAGGCGAGAACACAGATATACCCATCATCTTAGGTACTACTGCAACTATTCCGCCTCCGACTCCACTTTTACCTGGAAGTCCGACATGAAACGCAAAGTCTCCAGATGCATCATAATGCCCACATGTAAGCATAACAGCATTTATACGTTTAGCCTGTTGTGTACTAATGTATGTTTTATCTGTAATGGGATCTACTCCATGATTAGCTAAGTATAACATAGCACGTGAGAGCATCTTGGTATTCATCTCAACCGAGCAGTGCTTAAAGTATACGTTTACCACTTCATTTACATTATTATCGAAGTTGTTAAAGCTCTTCATTAAGTTAGCAAGAGATATATTTCTAAACCCATGTTCCATCTCAGATGCAGAAACAACAGGGTTTGAATCTATAGTATGATCATCGGCAATTGATCTTATAAACTCTAACACCTCTTTATAAGCTATATCTTCATCTTTATAGTGACTCACAAGCGCATCTGTTACATTTATAGCACCTGCATTTATAAATGGGTTTCTAGGCTTACCATGTTCATATTCAAGTTGTACTAAAGAGTTAAATGGATTTCCTGATGGCTCATGTCCTAAACGTTTATATAGATCAGTACTGTAGTATTTAAGTGCAAGTGTAAAAGTAAAAACTTTTGAGATGCTCTGAATTGAAAATAGCGTGTCTGCATTGCCTACACTGTACTGTGTGCCATCAAACATAGTTATACTCATAGCAAACTGATTAGGATCTACATTAGCCAGTGCAGGAATATAGTCAGCAACTTTTCCTTCGTTTAAATACGGTTTGATCTCTTCAGAAATTTCGTTTAGTATTTTTTGGTAATCCATTTATCCTTCAGCCTCATCTGTATTTGATTTAGTAGCAGCTTTTGATGTTTTTAGTTTTATATTTTCATTTTGGTTATATGCTTGAAGCAGTTTTATAGATATCTCTCCGCGCATTTTTGAAGCTAACTTGTAGTTTACCTGATACGATATAAGTCCTATAACACCTGTTTTTAAATTGTTTAGTGTAAAAGTAATTGTATGTGGTACATTAAAACTAAGTAGAACTTCTTTTGTTATTTTCTCTATCACTTCAAAGTCGTTGTCACTTTTAAATTCAAATTCTATAAGATCGTTTATAAGCGCATCTTTTTTACGTGAGTAGTTGTAAAAAACTTTTGTAAATACATATGAATTTGGTATAAAAATAGTACGACCTACATTTTTGATCTCTTTTAGATTAGAGTAGTCTTCTATTTCATGCAGTTTGATCTTCATAAGAGATATATCCTGTATATCTCCTATTGTATGTTTAGTTTCAAACTGCACCATAATTCTGTCACCAACTCTAATCATATTGCTAAAAAAGATATATATAGAAGCGACAATATTTAAAATAACCTCACGTAAGGCTATAGTTAGAGCTGCCGCGACAACACTCAGAAAAGTTATGATGTACATAAAGTCTTCTAAATACCTAACGACTAGAGCTACTAGAATAATAGAATAAAATATAAGAGATATTATTTTTCTATGTATATGATTTATATCATTTTTGAGTTTAGTTTCAATTAACGTATATATAAATAAAAATATTCTATAAAAAGTATATACGACTACAAGTAACATAAGAGTGATAAGATGTTTTTGAAGCTTCTCGTTGTAATATTCTTCATATTTTTTATCTAGTAAATCTCTAGCATCTGTAAGATTTATGTAGGTTTTGTTGATATTTTCCAAAAACTCTTCAAAGTACTTTATATCTTCCAAAGATACAGATGAGTTTTTATTTTTTTCGTAGTAACTATTTAAAAGTGAAGATGCTTTGTTAAGTTCATTTTTCATATCTATAAGATGGTCTATCATCTTAACAAGTTTGTTTTTTGAATTTTTATAAAAATAATCGTATGCAGTAATTTCCGGTACAGAGAACTTGTACTCCTTTAAAAGCTCGTCAAAACTTTTGTTTCTCTCATATAGTTCTAGTTTTGATTTTTGTATATCTAGTCTTCTTTTTAGTTTTGCAAGCTCTTGTTGATTGTTCTTATTTTTTTTGATCTTTTGCTCTATTTTTACTATGTTATTTATGATCGTGTAGTAGTTTTTATTATTTACATACGTTTTGATCCAAATATTTTTAGAGTCCCATATGTTTTTTGATTTTTCGATGTTTTCACTCTGCTCAACAGCAAAAAGAAGTGTTGATGAAAGTAAAAGTAAATATAAAAATTTTCTCATCATTCAATAATCTCCTCATCATTAAAATCAATAAACTCACAGTTTTCAAGTGCATCTTCACAAAAGTAAAGTATCTTTTTCTCGGCAAGTGATAGCTTTTTAAAGTTTGCTATATGAAAAACTGCATCGCCTTCTTGAATTAGCGGTATCTCTGATTTACCAATTATTATACCATCATATGGAGCTTGTAGTTTATGGCTTTTGTCATTTAGAGGCTCGTTTATATATGCAATAATCTCACCTTTTTTGACGGTGTCTCCAAGACCTTTTATAGTTCTGATTACTCCGCTTTGTGATGCACGCAGCCAGCTACTGCTTCTTACTATGATTGGTAGTTTTTTAGCTTTTTGTTTTTTTTGTAGTTTTGGAAGCATCTTATTAGTTCTTAAAACATTTACTAGGCCTTTTACACCTATTCGAATACTTTGCTCATCAAATCTAAGTGCTTCGCCCGCTTCATACAAAAGTATTGGTACACCCATATCCTGAGAAGCTGATCGAAGTGAGCCGTCTCTTATCTCGGAGTGTAGAATAACAGGAGCTTCAAAAGCTTTTGCAAGCTTTAGAGTGTATGGATTTTTTATATTTGTTCTGATCTGCGGAAGGTTTGATTTATGAATAGATGCAGTATGAAGGTCGATTCCTAAATCAGATTTTTTTACAATCTCATTTAAAAAAAGATCAGCCATTCTTGATGCAAGTGAACCGTGAGTAGAACCTGGGAAATGTCTATTTAAATCACGTCTGTCTGGCAGATAACGCGATAGATTCATAACCCCGTATATATTAACTATAGGTACCAGTATTACAGTCCCTCTTAGTTTTTTTAAAATATCTAACTGGCGAAATCTTCTGATGATCTCTATACCGTTTAGCTCATCTCCATGTACGGCTGCACATATAAAAACAACAGGGCCTTCATGTTTTCCCCTCATAACCAAAACCGGCATAGTTGTAGGAGTGTTATAAAGATTTGGAAGCTCAATATTTATAGTGACATTACTACCTTTTTTTATATCAACACCACCAAGTGTCAGCTTTTTATCAGTTTGTGAAAAAAGTAGTGTCGATAAAAGAAGTAATGACAGCAGTGTTTTCATAGTTACTCGATTATCTCTTCATTGTTGAGTTCGTGAAATTCGCTTTGCTCAATAGCATCTTCTGCAAAGTATTCCATTTTATTATCGGCTAAATCAAGGTTTTTAAATTTAGCTATATGAAATACGGCATCTCCTTCTTGGATAAGCGGAATCTCAGATTTTCCTATAATAATTCCATCAAAAGGAGATAGTATTCCAAAACTGTTATCGCCTAATGGTTCATCGATATAGGCTATCACTTCATCTTGTTCAACAGTATCTCCAAGAGCTTTTATGGTTCTTAACATCCCACTCTCGACAGAGCGTATCCATCTGCTTTCTTTTGAGATGATTGGAATTTTTACGGCTCTTCTATGTGTTGATTTAGGAAGCATCTCATTTGCACGTAGTACATTGACGATCCCTTTAACTCCAATACGTATACTTTTTTCATCAAATCTGAGTGCTTCTCCAGCTTCATAAAGAAGGATTGGGACACCCATCTCCTGAGAGGTTGCACGAAGTGAACCGTCTCTTAGTTCAGAATGTAGAACTACAGGTGCTTCAAAAGCTTTTGCAAGTCTGAAAGTGTTCTCATCTTTTATATTTGTTCTGATCTGCGGAAGGTTTGACTTATGTATAGATGCAGTGTGAAGATCAATTCCCAAATCACATTTACTTACTATTTCATCAAAAAATATTTTTGCGACACGGCTTGCAAGAGAGCCTTTTGAACTACCAGGAAAACTTCTGTTTAGATCACGTCGATCTGGTAAGTAACGAGAAAGATTCATCATTCCGTAAACGTTAACGACAGGAACTAAAATAAGAGTGCCTTTTAGTTTTTTAAGAATATTCAGTTTTCTAAGACGTCTAATGATCTCTATACCGTTAAGTTCATCTCCATGTATAGCGGCACTAATAAAAACAGTAGGGCCGTTTCTTTTACCGCGTATAATTCTTACAGGTAGTTGAGTAGGTGTATTATAAAGTTTTGGAAGATCTATGTTTATGATAGTGTTTGTTCCTTTTGGAATCTCACTACCACCTATAATGAACTTCTCAGCGCCCATTTATGCTCCTATGTTATCTCTTTTAATTCTTCTTTTTTTCTTCGTATCAGATTTAGGAGTTACATTTTTTTCTATATAGTCCATTATTTTGCCCGCTATATCGATACCGGTAGATTTTTCAATCCCCTCTAAACCAGGAGATGAGTTAACTTCCATAACAAGTGGACCGCGTTTTGATGGGATCATATCAACACCACATACACCAAGTCCCATAGCTTTTGCCGCCGCCAGTGCAGTTGATTTCTCTTTGCGAGATAGCTTATGAGCCGTAGCACTTCCGCCTTGGTGAAGGTTTGATCTAAAATCACCTTCAGCACCTTGACGCTTCATAGCACCAACTACTTCACCGCCTACTACAAGTGCACGAATGTCAGCTCCGCCTGCTTCTTCAATGAACTCTTGAACAAGTAAGTTTACATCCATCCCGTAAAACGCATCAAGTACAGATTTTGCAGCTTTTTGAGTGTCTACTAAAACTACACCCACACCTTGAGTACCTTCTAAGATTTTTAAAACTAAAGGGGTCCCTCCACTTAGTGCTATAACATCTTTCGCACTTGATTTATTAGATGCAAAAACAGTTTTTGGCATGTCTACACCAAATTTTGAAAGAACCTGAAGACTTCTTAGTTTGTCTCTACTTCTTTTTATAGCTAGGTTACCAGATGTAGAAAAAACTTCCATCATCTCAAAGTGTCTAACCATCGCAGTACCGTAAAATGTACGACTTGCACCGATTCTAGGAATAATTGCATCTGGAGTAGGTAATTCCTTACCTTTGTAGTTAACTTTTAACTCACCCTTCATGATCTCAATAGAGCATTTTAGATAATCGATTACTTCAATCTCCCAACCTTTCTCTTGTCCTGCTTCAACTAGTCTTTTTGTAGAGTAAAGATCTGCATTTCTTGACAGTATATAGACTCTCATTTATTCTCCTTTTGCAATATATTCTTGAGATACGTCAACTAAAAATTTACCGTTTAAAAACTTTCTTCCTATTAGCATAGGATATTTCATATCAGCGCGATTGGTTAATGAAATAATTGTTTTATATTTTTTACCGAAAAATTCAACACTAACTTTTATTGAAGGACGTATCTGTAGTTCACCGTTTGAACTTCTAACTTTTTTGACTTTATACAGAGGCATGATCATTTTACGACCATGATAAGCTTCATGGACTTCATCAAGAAGTTTGAAGTGTACATTGTTTTCATCATCTATAAAAATGTCATCACAATGTAGGGCATTTGAATCTGCTCCCGTGTCAACTTTTGCATCTAAATTATAAAGATCCAAGTCTATAATAGAAATACACTCTTTTTTGCCAACAATCTTTTTATTAATCACTAGAAAATCTCCATACGGCTAAGTAAATAGTATTATATCAATATTTTTATGTTTTAAAGTAGTGGTTTAGAATAAACTTTTTTGTGAAGAGGCTATTGAAACAGTAGTTTGTATGTCTTCTTTTCTGTGATCGCAGCTATTATCGTTGTTGTGGCTAAATTCTTCTACAAACGAATATTTGCCCTCAAAAAATAGTTTAAATTTTTCACAATCGTAGTTGAGCGGGCATGTACAATTTGAGCAAGCTGTTTGGTCGTTCATAAATGTATTCTACTCTTATTTTATAAATTTTATTTTAACTCTAAAATATCTTCAAAGTAATTTATCCAAGCACTTATAGTTTGAAGCCTTCTGCGCTGGGTACTTTGGCTGTTCATATTATATTTGCCAAACATTTGATCGCTTATCTCTTTTTTATGTAAAAAGTTGTTCGCTATAGGTTCTGAAAATACAATCTTAGAGAGCTCTTGTAACCGCTTTTTAAAAGGCATATCAATTATCTCTTTACCTTTTTGTGTAAGTACAATGCATTCGCCTTCTTCCTTACAAACTTTTAGCCATTTTAAAACATTTAGATAGTAATCAATCTGACGTGAAACTATGTCAAATTCCAAATTTAATTCATACTTGTTTGTACACTCATTTTGAGATATTACAAACAACATATCTTGTATTTTTTCAAACTTATCAGCTTGAGGAAAAGGTACACTGCTATCTACTAAACTATCATCTATTTCTACATCATAGATGCTGAACTTAGAAGCTTTTTCCACAAACTTGAAAGCTTTCTCCTCTGCGTGATCAGCATAACCTATTTTCCCATCATAAATATAAGGAATAAATCTAAAAATATTGTTATGTAGATAAAATATATAGCTTTTTATTTTTTTTGAACCATTAAGCTCTTTTTCCCAGTAAAGCTGCGGATATAATAGTTGTCTTATGTTTATGTTATTTCTAAAACCTATTTTTGCTTCTATGAGGTGTATGCTCTCGTTACCTTCATAACCTCCGTCAACTTCGATCTGAACGCCGTCTATATTGTACGGAATGGAATCTAAATCAAACGCTAACTCTCCTCGCAAACGCCCACGTATACTTAAAAAACTCTCTTCATTGAACACTTGTTCACACATCTTAGATATGTAGGCTATGTCTAGTGCTGCACTTTCACTTTTAATGTTAAACGGATCTATTGAAGTTATATCACATGGAGGTTCAATCTCTATTATTTTTGTAGATATTTTCTCATTAATATCAATAAATGGATCGTTTTTAGCAATTCTGTATAGACCGTTTTTAATAGCAAGAATTGAGAGAGAGTTTTCTTTCATTATTGTTGGCAGGTTTTCTCTAAAATCCACCTTCGTCATTAAACGGGCTTCTTTGCCATCAACTGCTTTTATCTGATCAGCTGTAATATCTGCATAACCTTTAGAACTAACTGTATTTAAAATGTCGTACTTGTCAAATATATTGACCCAAGACTCATTGGTACTTACTTTAGTTTTTCTCATCTGAGTCAACTTTATAGTTTAGTACTACAACCTCTTTAATCTTTCCTCTTCCAGATGCTTTTGAGTTAACGGCTCTGGTTGCCATAACAGTTTTTATATCATAATCTTTGTACAGATCTAAAATATAGTCCGTGTATGAGTTTGAAAGCATAAAGTAAGCCCCAATTGAGTCTATGTAGTCACACAGCTCTTTTAGTCTCTCTTGCATCTTTGAATCAAAGCCCTGATCAGTATAAGAGGTAAAACTAGATGTTTTGTTTACCGGTACGTAAGGCGGATCGAAATATACAAAATCGCCTTTTTGAACATGTTCTTTTACAACTTCAAAATCACCTGTTTGGATCTCTGTATGTGCAAGTAGTTTAGAGCATTCTTTTAAGTTCTCTTCATCTAGCCAAGTCGGGTTTTTATACTTTCCATACGGAACGTTGTGCTGACCTTTACTGTTTACTCTATATAAACCGTTGAAGCCTGTTTTGTTAAGGTAGATAAATCTGCTGGCTTTTTGTACGTTTGAGAGGCGTTTATATTTTTTCTCATCTCGATCGAGTGCTCTCATCTCATAATAATATTCTTCAGTATTTTTATGTTTTTTAAGATCTTTGATCAGTTTGTCGGTATCGTTTTTGATCGTTGAGTAAAGGTTTGTAAGTTCGTGGTTGTAATCGCTTATGAAACTGTTATGCTGTTTCAGTGAAAAAAACAGGGCACCTCCACCAATAAAGGGCTCAAAATAACGATTATATTTTTTAGGTAAAAAACTTTTTAATTCATTGATTAACTGTCTTTTACCGCCAACCCATTTAATAACTGGTTTACTCACTTAACAAATACCTTTTTTACATACAAAATATATAAATTATTTTTTTAGAAGTGTATTTTACTATAAAAAAAAGATATTTATTATTTTATGGCAAATTGCAATATCTTAAAAAGATGATAATACGGGTAATGGACCTAAATACCCTGTATAAGCCCTAAAGTCATCATTAGTTCTTGCTTTGTCCTGATCGCTTTCTCCGTAAGGATGTTGGACAGTAGATAATATATAGTCAAACCCATGAAAATTATTATAATAATATACACCCGTTGTTTCACTACCGTATGGTGTAGTCATAATTCTAGTTAATTTTTTAGTTTTTGTATTGTATGCCCATACATTGTCGTTTTGATGACCGCTACTGCTATCTTCTCCAATTATTAGTATATTTTTGTTGTTTATATAAGTTATGTTGTCAGGATTTGCTATGTTGTTTATGTCACATGAATTGTTAGGAATATCGTCGTTTTGGATACCTTCAATCAACTTTTTCATAGATTGTGCCACGTAGGATTTTAAGTTCATCTCATACACGGCTCCACATATGTTTTTTTCTAAATTTATATGGTTGCTCCCACCTAAATCTGCACCATTTTGATCGCGTGTCATACCACCGTCAATAGAGCTTACCGATAAGTAAAGTTTGTTTTCATTGTTATTATAGGTAATGCCTTCTAATTTATTAAACTCTGTAGTCGCACCTTTTATAGCTGCATATCTTCTTGATTCTAGCCTTGAAGCGATTTTATCCATACCTTTTTTGACTTTAAGGCACTCGTATCCAAAAGATGTATTTATGGATGAGTAGTTTTTTGGACAAACTCCATCAAGCGTAATTACTGAATCAAATATATCTGTAAACTTAACTTTTGAATCTATACTTTTTTTGATTTCATTATCTGTTGCATGACCTAAGCTGATCCACTCTAAAGTTGCACCGTTTTCATTTTGTACCCATTTTGCACCGTAGAGCGTACCTCTTGAAAGATCTTCTGCTTTATCGGCTATGAACATGAACAGCCCTACATTATGACCATCATCGCTCATGTATACTGTGCGTTTATCCGGCATAATATATGCCAGTTCATGAGAAAACCTTCCCATAGAATAGTGTTTTTTAATCTCTGTATTTCCATTACTGTCTAAAATAGTGAGCTCAGGTATCCAACCGTAGTTGTATATATTTATTTTACTGGTGTCATTTCCAAAATATTTGGCCATTGGTCTTTTTACATACTCCAAAGAGGCATCAGGCTCATACTCTTCACTGCCTAAATGGCTTCCCCATGGAGTTACACTTCCTGCACACGGAACCCATAACCCTCCAATAGAGCTTAGGTCTAAACTTTTTGTACTTAAAGCTTTAAATATTCCGTTTTGCTCTCTTTGTAGTTTTGTAAGGTAAATTGCGGCAGGTGCACTTTCAAACTGTGTAAGTAAAAAGTAACTTCCTTCTTTATAATGTAAAGATGAGAAGTCATTTTTATTGCTTATAAATAGAGGTTTTCCATTTATATCTTGAACTTCACCAAAAACTCCACTTCCGATCTTGTCTCCGCTACGTGCTATGACATGGTAGTTTATGGGAAATTTTTTGTTTTTTATATTTATATATTTGCTTGATATGATCTTGTGTTTTTGAACTTCTTTCGATGAAAAACTTATATTTTCAAATAGCAGTTCATCTGCATTTAAACACTGAAAAAAAATGATGATACTTAAAATTAAAAATAAAACACGCATTTGTAGCCTTTAAAAAAATTGTTGATAGTTTATAATAATTTTATTTCATATAAAATACTATTATATTAACACAGTAAAAAACAATTTAGATTGCTTGTATATTAATATTAGTTTTGGTAATATCACTTTCAAAATATATAAACGAAGTGAGAACGAACAACATGAAAATAATTATTACTTTAATTTTTGGTTTTGCTTATCTTTTTTCTAGTCAGGCTTTTATATCATCTGAAGAGCTTAAAGATAAGTTAGGTGCAAAAAATTTAGTTATATTAGATACGACGAAAGAGGAAGTTTATAAACAAGGGCATATTCCAGGCGCTATAAGAGTTGAAGCTTCGAAGTTAAGACACAAGGTTGGAAAACATCAATTGATTAACTCCCCTAAAGAGATAGAAGCATATTTCCAATGTCTTGGGATTAATAATGACTCTGAAGTAGTTATATATGGTCACAACATAGACAAAGATCTTTTAAAAGCGAGTTATGTGGCATTAGCACTAAAAACTCACGGTTTAAAAAATATCTCTATTCTAAATGGGGGTTATCCAGACTGGGTTTCTAAATTTGAATTTGATGAACTTGTTTCTACAGAGAAAACAGTGTGCAATCAAGGTGATTTTAAAGCTAGTTTTAACCCTAATGTTTTGATCAATAAAGACTACGTGTTAAGCAAAATTGGTAAAGTAAGTATGATTGAAGCTAGACCAAGTGAATTTTTTTACGGGAAAAAACAATCTTCAGGTGTTAAAAGGTTAGGACACATTCCTAAAGCTAAAAGCAGTTATTGGAGAGATAAGTTTGATTCTGAATATAATGTAAAAAAAGACAAAGATCTAAACGCAATATATATTGATGATAATAAATTAAATGCGAACAAAGAAGTAATAGTATACTGTACTGGTGGACTTGAAGCATCTATGAACTGGTATCTGCTTACTCAGCACCTTAATTTTAAAGATGTAAAAATATATGATGCTTCTATGAGAGAGTGGGGTAATCTTGATGATACGCCACTAGAAATCTAAAAAGTAGAATACCTTGAACCAATATGCCATAAACATATATAAGTCTACAGCAATAGTAGTATTTGTATCTCTACTATTGCTATTGCTTTTTGTAGAACATTCTACTTCATATGTTTGGACAGTATTTGTACCTGTAGTGCCTGTACTTTTTTTAATATTTGGTTATTCTAAATGGAGAAAAGTATGTCCACTTGCTTTTTTAGCAAATATATCTCAAAATTTAAATTGGATAGAAAAAAAGAAACTACCTAAGTGGTTTGAAAAAAACTTTTACTACCTTCAATATTCTATACTTTTTGTTGCTTTTGCTGCAAGATTAACTGTCTTAAATTTTAATGATATTTATCTAGCAGTATTTTTTATTTTTGTAATACTTTTCGCATTTTTAACCAATCTTGTTTATGCGGGAAAAAGCTGGTGTAATTTTTTCTGTCCAGTTAGTGTTGTTGAGAAAATATACTGCGGTTCAAATTCACACTATTATGAATACAACTCTGCATGTTCAAAATGTAGTGGATGTAAAAAGAACTGTCCAGATATCGATATGGAAAGCAGTTATTGGAAAGAAGCTTTAAATGAGCAAAAAAACTATGTTTTTTATTCATTCAGCGGTCTAGTTTTAGGCTTTTATCTGTATTTTTATTTTCAGACTGGTTCATTAGAACATTACTTTTCCGGCATTTGGGCTTATAACGATGTTTCAATGTTTTCAACAGGTTTTTTCTTTGCTCCATCTATACCTGTAATTATTGCGGCACCTATAACTTTAGCAGTATTTTCATTATCTAGCTTTTATATTTTTAAGGCCGTAGAGAAGTATTTTTGGAAAAGAAGTTCTAGTAAAAATATTACATATTCTACTTTGTTACATAGAATGAGAGTTTCTGCAGCATTTATAGCATTTAATATTTTTTATATTTTTGCAGGAGCACCAGCTTACAATGAGCATCCAATACCATATGCAGTTTTTTATTTTATGGTTGTAGCAATATCGGCCGTGATTTTATACAAGGAATTTTTTAGAGAAGAGAACTACTTTATACAAGAAAGATTTGCTCTAAAACTAATAAAACAATGGGATTCAAATAAACCTATACCGACAAATCTAAAAGAGATATATTATACATATGCCAATGAGAAACAGAATAAAGAAGAAAAAAGAAAAATGTATAAGAATAGTCTTATTGACTTGATGCAGGAAGGAATCTTAACCGAAGACAGAAGTGAAATTCTTGAGAAACTTCGTGAAAATATGGGTATTTCGAAAAAAGAGCATTGGGATATATTTAGGGAGATCAGGTTAGAAAACGATGATCTTTTTAATGCGGATGTAGAAAAATCACCTACTCGTAGGTATCAGCGTCAGACCTACAAAACAATGATAGAAGATATCTTAAGTCAACACTTGGAACTAGACCATGAAATTTTAAATTCATTGCAAAAGCAGTTTCAAATCAGTAATGAAGATCATAAAAAAATAGTAGAAGACATATTGCATTCAAACGATAAGCTTGAAGCAGAGGTTATGAGTATTTTAGACGAGATGCAACTACTGGCTGTAAGCAATTTAAAACTTTATGATGATAAGTCTGCCGAAATTAATTTTTTAAAATTTGCTATTAGAGATCAGTTTAATAATATTTCTCAAGATCTTTTTACAATCTTTAATATTCTTTATGAAAAGAACTCTAAAGAGCTTAAACCATTAAAAGACACTTTAAAATATCATAATGGAGAATTGAATTTAGAGTATACACAAAGTGAATACTCTTTTATGGATGAAGCTATACTAAGTGCTATTTTAAAACTAGTGAATGCAGTAAATACTAAATATACTGTAGATGAAAATAATAATGTAGAAATTGTTAATCAGTTGTTAGAAAATAGTTCTATAGAGTTAAGTACAGTTGCTCTAATGAATTTAAAGAAATATGATTCTTCCATAATTGAAGATACAAAGTTTGAGAAGTTTAAAAACTATGGCGAAGATGTATTAAATGTTTATAATAAGGTGTTTAATAACACAGGTGTCATAACAATGTATGATCAAATGATGTATTTACATACGATACCGTTCTTTTCAAATATCACATTTCGAGAACTTAAACATCTTGCCGAGCATGCAGAATCTAGAAATTTTAAAGAGGAAGAAGTTGTCTTAGTACAAGGTGAAATTTCTAATTCTCTATATATATTATTAGACGGTGTTGTAAGAGTTCTTGTAAATGATGAAGAAGTAGCCAAACTTTCAAAAGGAAGTTACTTTGGAGAGATAGCAATAATTGCTGATGTACCAAGGACTGCTACAGTTATAGCAGACAGTGAGATAAAAACTATAAGATTATCATCAACAGAATTTAAAGCGTTTATAAAAGATAATCCAGAAATCAGTATTAGCTTGATGAAAGAGATGACATTAAGACTTTTAGAAAATAAAAAATAGGGTCTTAATATCCTATTTTTCAAACACTCCACATAACTTGAGAGAGTAAAATAATTAATATTACCAATATAAATGGTAATCTATGACTTTTAAATATAAGTGGCTGTATGCCGAAGAACACTTGCAGTATCCCTCTTAAGCCAAGCCATAGTCCTAACAGTGCTTTTATCGAGAGTATAATTTGAAAATTTGATAAGCCTGTCTCGGCTATTGGACCAAAAGTCGTATGTATTAAATATAGTCCACTTATTACTGCTGTAATAAGAGCTTTGGGAACTATAGATTTTGTAAAACCTTGAAAGTAAGCTCTTACTTCTTCATATTTTTTTTTAGAAAGAGTCTTTTGCATTCTCATTAAAATTAGATTGTCTGTAAATAGAAAACCTCCATAGATTAAAACTGAGAATATATGTAATAACTTCATACTTAAATATAACATTTTAACTTTGTCCTTCTAATTTTTGTTTTACTTCATTAGTCTCCATAAAAGTATTGTCTTTACTGTACATCTGTACATCTTTCATGACTTTTAAAAGTTTATCAGTATAAGTAGATTTATTTATTGATCTTAGTCAACTGTTGATTCATATCAAGATTAATTCTTTATGTTTTAAGTAAGATACTACCTTATTTATTACATAAGGATTAATATGAAAAATTTTACTTTAACACTTGTATTTACGCCTATATTACTTTTGGCATCATCTGATGGTTATGAAGTTTATAAAAAAAATTGCTCAACTTGTCATATAGAAACTATTTCAAAGAATGAATTTGTTAAAAATATTTCAACTATGAAAGCTCCCCCTATGATCGAAGTATCAAATCAATTAAAAAATCAAATTATGATTAAAAATGATGATGAGGATGTTCATAAAAAAGTTGTTGTACTGTTTATAAAGAATTATATTGATAACCCAAACTTAGAATATAGTTTATGTAATCCACCTGCTATAGAACGATTTGGTGTAATGCCATCTAAAAAAGGGAAACTAAATGATGAGGAAAAAGAAGCAGTTGCAGAGTGGATTTATGATAGATATGAAGGTGTACAGTTTAAGTAAATTTATTGATTGTATTTTATTGATTTATGGTGGAGCTGTGCGGAATCGAACCGCAGTCCGAAAAATAGCTACTTTTAACCTCTACATGCTTAGAAAAGTTGTTTTGTTTAACTTAGACTTCACACAACTTGCAAAGCTAGTCCAAGCGAGCCTCTGGGCAGTTCGTATTAAGTGGAGACACACCTAATATATATCTAAATGAATGGTTATACTTCGAATCTTGCCTATTTAGAATCAACAAGTGAAGCAGCCCTCCTCGTATGAGGGGTTATAAACTTAAGCTACTGCTAAAGCTGGGCGATAATTTGTATTGTTTGCGTTTAACAATGTTGAGCCGTGTAACGGAAGTGCTCAGTCCGACATGCAATCAAAAGCTACTAAGTCCCGTCGAAACCAAGTCAGCCCCTGTAGTAAAGGATGAAATTATAGCAAATAATCTATTTATATGATAGAATTCATATAAAAAAGTTAATTATGTCTAATCATCACGATCACCATTCACATCACCACCATCATCATCACCATGATGTCAGCGGAAAAAATCTTTTTATAACCGTAATTCTAAACGTAATTATTACGGTAGCTCAGATCATTGGAGGATTGTTATCAGGGTCGTTGGCACTTCTTAGTGATGCCGTGCACAATCTTAGCGATGTTGTATCTCTTCTTATAGCTTACTGGGCAAATCAACTCTCAAAACGTCCAGGAAATTTGAGAAAAACTTTTGGGTACCATAGAGCGGAGATCATAGCGGCTCTTTTTAACTCATCTGTTTTGATCGCTATCTCTGTATATCTGATCTTTGAAGCGATCAACAAACTATATAATCCGGAACCTATCAACTCTTTTTGGGTGATTATACTTGGACTTCTAGGGATCGTAGTAAATGCGCTTAGTGTTTTCATAATTAAAGACGATGCACACTCAAACATGAATATGAAAGCAGCATACCTACACCTTTTAGCAGATGCTATGACATCTTTTGCTGTAGTTGTCGGCGGTGTATTAATGTACTACTTTAACCTTTTATGGGTTGACTCCGTGATCACTATTATAATCGCTTTGTATCTTATTTGGGCTTCGTACGCTTTAGTAAAAGGTTCCTTGTCTGTTCTTATGCAGTTTGTGCCAGAGGAATTAGAAGTTGATGAGATTGTGAAAACAATAACTCAGCTTGAAGATATAGACAATGTCCATCATGTTCATGTATGGCAATTAGATGACAACAGAATCCATCTTGAAGCACACCTAAACTTTTGTAAAAACATATCTATACAAGAGTCTACAAATGTGATCAATGTACTTGAGAAACAACTAGGGGAGTTGTATGGGATCTCTCATGTTACGTTTCAGTGTGAATATAACAGGTGTGAAAACACAGATATTATAAAAAATCAGTTTGCCCACTAGTTAAAGAAAAATATCTATACCTAACTCTTGAGCATACTGCTTACCTTTTTTGGTAAGTTCTATTACGTTTGAAGCATCTATGTCGATCAGCTCATAAAAACGCATCTCTTTTATCAGATCTAAAAATCTGTCTTTATCAAGGTTTATAAGTTTAAAAACCGATGTCAAATTTATTGGCGTAGCACGTGCGATCATGTAAAATGTCTGCAATGAGTGTTCGCGCTCAAAAATATCTTTGTATCTAGCAAGAAGTTTGTTGATCTTTATAGTTCTTAATATATCTTTTTCATCTAAATCATATTGTGAAAAATCAAATTCACGCTCTAACTCTGCAACTATCAGTGCATCAGGATCGTTAATGTCTACTTTTTGGTATTCCATAATTTCTCCAATATTGTTCTATCTAAAAGTATATGAGCAAAAAAAGTTCCGAAACTGTCGTGTTGTTTTATGGCATTAAAAAATAAGTGCTAGAATAAAAAATTAAAAAAATTTGGAGTCCCTATGCAAAATAAATTTTTAGATGCCATGATGTTTAGACATGCGTGCAAAGAGTTTGATGATTCAAAAAAAATAACTGATGAAGATTTCAACTCCATTTTAGAGATGGGAAGGCTGAGCCCAAGCTCATTTGGTTTTGAGCCTTGGAAGTTTTTAGTAGTTCAAAACAAAAACTTAAGAGAGAAACTAAAAGAGTTTACATGGGGTGCACAAGGTACACTGCCGACTGCAAGTCACTATGTGATCATCTTAGCTAGAAAGAAAAACTCTATGATCTACTCTAGCGAATATATACAACACATGATGAGTGATACTCATAAACTACCAAAAGATGCAATAGAAATGAGAGGTCAGTTTTATGAGAAGTTTCAAAAAGAAGATTTTAATCTTTTAGAGAGTGACAGGGCGATATTTGACTGGGCTTCTAAACAAACATACATAGCTATGGCGAACATGATGACTGGAGCAGCTTTCATGGGTATAGACTCTTGTCCTATTGAGGGTTTTGATGCAAAAAAAGCAGAAGAGTTTTTATCTTCTGAATTAAATATAGATACAAATGAATTTGGTCTATCCGTAATGGTAGCTTTTGGATACAGAAAGAACTCCCAAAATGAAAAAACCAGACAAAGTTTAGATGAGGTAGTTGTAAACTACTTCTAGTCGGTATTAAAACTTATATTTGAATTTTTTCAATTTATCTACGTGCAGGGGTTTACTATATAAGAATCCCTGTACCAGTTCACATCCGTTTTCTTCTAAGAATTTTTCTTGTTCTTTTGTTTCAACTCCCTCGGCAATAACTTTTAAGTTCATGTTTTTTGCAAGGTTTATGATTGATTGTGTAATTGTTTTGTCATCATCATCTGTAAATATGTCATCGATAAATGATTTGTCAATTTTCAGTTTTGATATTGGAAGCTGTTTTAAATAAGACAGTGAAGAAAAACCTGTACCAAAGTCATCTAAGCTGATTGAAATATTCATATTTTTAATATCGTTTAATATATTTACAGCTTCATTAATGTCCTCAATAAAGAAACTCTCTGTGATCTCAAATTCTATCAATGAAGGGTCACAATTTGTTTTATCTAGTAAATCTTTTACATTAGATAAAAACTCATGATCTTTGAGTTGTTTTGTAGAGATGTTTATCGCTATTTTGTCAAAGTTTCTACCGTCTTTTTGCCATTGTACAGCCTGCAAAAATACACTTTCTAAAATAATTTTTCCTATATCTATAATCAAGCCTGTCTGCTCAGCAATAGGTATAAACTTATTTGGAGAAATTATTGAACCATCAGGATCAAACCATCTAACTAGAGCTTCAAATCCGACAACACTTTTTGAAGTTAAGTTGATTTGAGGTTGGTAATATACTCTAAACTCTTTATTTTTTATAGCCTCTCTGAGTTTTGTTTCTATGACAACTCTCTCATACGCTTTTTGCGTCATTGACTGTGTATAAAAACTGTATGTATTTCTACCATTTTCTTTAGCCTTGTACATAGCTGCATCTGCATTTTTTAGTAATTCTTGAGCAGTATCACCATTTTCAGGGTATACACTGATCCCTATACTAGCTGCACTATAGAGTTTGTTGTCTTTATATTTATAAGGTTGTTGCAGTTTGTGCAATATTTTTTGTACCAGGTCTACAATTTCATTGATATTATGAATACCTTCTAAAATCATCGTAAATTCATCACCGCCTAGTCTTGAAACAGTGTCACTTTTTCTTATATCACTTTGTAGTCTTTTAGCTGTTTCTTGTAAAATATAATCCCCTGCGTCATGTCCTAGGGAATCATTGATCTCTTTAAAATGGTCTAAGTCAATAAAAAGGAGTGCTACATGATTTTTATATCTTTGGGCAGTTTTAATTGAACGTTTAAGTCTGTCGGCAAATAGTACTCTGTTAGGGAGTAGTGTTAGAGAATCGTAATGTGCCTGATAGTCAAGTTCATTTTTCTGCTCTTCAAGTAGTTTTTGATTATTTAAATGTTCTGTAATGTTGTGTCCGAGTTCCACTATGGCATATAGCTCATTATCTTTATTATAAAGAGGTGTGGTAGAGAGCTCTATGTAATGTTCTTCACCTTCTGGTGTTAAGTGTCTATGAATCATTTGAACACTTTTGTTTTTTTCAAAAGTTTGAGTTAGAGGGCATGGGTGGGTGTCACCTTCACAAGGGTGGTCTTGATGATGTGACATCTCATAGCATTTAGGATTGTTTAGATCTTTTATTATACTTTTACTACTGAATCTTTTTGCATAATCATTAGCTAAAAGAACATTAAAGTCTTTATCTATAACCATAATGGATTCGTTTATACCGTTGATTATATTTTGTAAAAAGGCATGTTGCTGTTCAAGTTCTGTATTTTTTTCTTCTACCTCTTTAGAGAGTAGTTTGTTTTGCAGTTCTGTTTTTTCTTTGTAGTGCTTAGAATTGATCAATAGTATAATTAAAAATATACCTATAACAAGCAAGAATATAAAAGCTAATATTGAATTATGGTAAAAGTATATATAACCTAAATCTATAGTGTCTAAAGGATGAAATAAAACAAAATAACCCATATCCTTTCCAAGAACGTCTTTTTGTTTATAAATAGTAATAAATTTATTGTTTTTACTATCAGTAATATAATCATTTTTATTGTTTATAAGTTTTTCAATACCGTATGTTTTAATATATTGTTGATTTGAATATGATGCATTTAGGTTTGCTATGTAGTAATCATCTATAAACATCTTTGTGAATGGTTTTTTGATTTGTTTTTTATAAGATTTATCAACTAAAATTACAGGTTCAAATCCAATGTCTTTTAACTGGTTTGCAACTGAATTGAATTTTGCTACTACATCTATAGTCCCCATGAATTTTTTATTATCAAATATAGGTACCATTGCTTTAAATGTCATATCAAACAAACCTGTACTTATAGTAGATTTTATTTTCGGATCTTTTAACATCTGCACTATATCTTTACGTATCTTTTTTAGATCATCACCACGTTTTTTGGTCCAACTTCTATATACGCTTATACCGTTCATATCACTAATCTGAATCCATATGTTTTTATATGCTGTATTCTTTTGAAGTTCTTTAGAAAAACTGTCTAAGTTAAGTTCTTCTATTCTTGAGTGTTTAATAGCATCTATATACTTATGATCATTAGCTAAAGATAGTGCTATAAATAATATAGCTTCGCTTTTTGCATCAATGTATGATTTTGTAGAAGTTTTAATTTCGTTTGCTACATATGAATATTTTTCTTCAACTAATGCTTTTGTACGGATATTTAATATGAAATCACTTGCTACTAGGGTTATTATCAATATAGCTATAGAAATAAATATATTTTGTGGTTTTAGTTGTTTTAACATTATTTATACACCATCGTTAACTGGATCCTTGCGATATTATCAGTATTATTTAAAATTCTCTGGGCAGCATCGTTATGTGGTGCAGAAGCTTTGGCAAAAGTATAGTTGAAATCAATCCTATTAAAACCTTTGAACTTATATGAAATACCAAGTGTAGTATTTTTAAAGACTCTTTTTTTAGCACTTATGTTTTTCATTCTGTTAAACTGATCATATCTAGCTAAAAGCTCTATTTTTGGAATTACTTTATATTGGCTAGATAGATAGTAACCATCAGCCTTGCTACTTTCATCTGCTTCTATTTCAAAATGCCATTCATCTTTATTTGGCAGTGAATCTATATCTTTAGCCCCTGTATATATCATACCTTTTCCCCTTACATACTCACTATCAACTCTTAAGGTCCCGTCATAGTAAGTAAACCCAAGTCCGTATCTTTCTCTATCAAAAAGTTTATCAAGAAGTTTTCT
Organism: Sulfurimonas sp.; assembly: GCF_041583195.1. Classification (NCBI taxonomy): domain Bacteria; kingdom Pseudomonadati; phylum Campylobacterota; class Epsilonproteobacteria; order Campylobacterales; family Sulfurimonadaceae; genus Sulfurimonas; species Sulfurimonas sp. Next base: position 71,271 of record NZ_JBFHGL010000001.1, on the reverse strand, counting down.
TTTACCTTTTTGATACCACATATAAAGTTTAAAAGACTCTAGATTATAACCTTTTCCTTCTCCAAAAATATTTTCATATGCACTGTAGATATAGTGCGTAGGATGTGAAGAGTTGGTGTTTTCCATCTGTAGCCCACTACCTTGACCTAGCATATAAGCATACGATATTGAGTTTTTTTTATCTATATTAAGTTTTTGAAAAAGCTCTATCCCTGTATCTCTATATGCACCTACTGAATGTGCAGGCTCTCCAAGATAGGTAGTAGAATTAATGCTCTTTGGAGATATGAATCGCTCTAAAAGGAGCTGATCACTCATTGTTGTAAACTGTATGAATGGGGATGCAAATCTGGTCATTAAACCCTCTTCACTACCAGGGTATTTAAATTTTCCAACTCTAATATTTACAGGTAGGTATCTAAACGTTGCTGATAGATCAGTCAGATAACTGTGTTGTCTGTGCCCGGCAGGATTTGTTATACCGTTTTCTGCAAATTCAGTGAGTATAAAATAGTTGATCTTATTATCACTTACCAGTTTACCTCTTAGTCCACCTCTCAGCCTTGCAATGATTAATGATTCTTGTTCTTCTAAAGAGGGCTTATTCATTGAAAACGGAGTTTTGTTTATTCCACCGGGTTCATAGATATTTCCATAGTTGTTTATATATCTTAATTGTCCAAATCCCCAAAGATTATGATCTTTCGCATCTTGCTTTTCAGTACCTTGGATCATCAGCCAGTTTGAAGCATATAGGTTAAAAGTAATAATGGTTAAAAGTAATAATAATTTAAACATAGTCTATTTTAGCGAAGCTATTATTACTTAAAGTTTAATTTTATAATGTGATAGTTTATTTATGTTTTATGAAAAGTGGTGGCCTGTCTCGGAATCGAACCAAGGACACAATGATTTTCAGTCATTTGCTCTACCGACTGAGCTAACAGGCCATTAAATAAATGTATAGAAAAGTTTTTAAAAGTGGTGGCCTGTCTCGGAATCGAACCAAGGACACAATGATTTTCAGTCATTTGCTCTACCGACTGAGCTAACAGGCCATCTTTTAAAGGTCGAAATTATATACTCTGAGGGCTGAATATTAGCTTATGCCATTTTATTTTAAAGGAATTGACCATTTTTTATAAAAAGCTACTAGTCTAAGTGCTACTCCAAATACAAATAATATACTTAATGTAAATATATTAACGTAGTTCAGAGCATTGAGAATAAAAATAATAGTAGCGATGAGAAGGGCTATAGTTCCGTAAAAACCGCTTTTAAATACAAAAGGTACTTCATTTATTATGACATCCCTTACAATACCTCCACCAACGGCAGTTATAAACGATATTGCAAGCACACCGGTAAAATTTAGATTGTACTCTATTGCGATGAGTGCACCGCTTATACTAAAAGATATAAGTCCTATGGAATCACTTAAAATGAAGTAAGGTTTATTTTCGATTGAGTTGCGTTTATGAAATTTGAACAAAATCATAATGATCATTACACTTAAAACAATGATACCTGGGTAATCATGTGTAAAGGTAAAAGGCGTTGTTCCTACTGAGATGTCACGGATTATCCCTCCGCCAAGGGCTGTTAAAAAAGTAGAGATCAAAACACCAAGTAGATCAAGGTTTGCACGAGATGCTATAAAAAAACCACTCATGGCAAAAGCGACAATACCAATGTATTCAGCTAGTTCAAACACTTTTTTAAACCCTCTATGATCGTTTTGGCTTCAAGTTGTTTAATCTTTTTTTCTAAAGACTCTACACTCTCTTGATCATCTAAGTTTATCTTATTTTGTAAGATTATTTCACCATCATCATATACATCATTAACATAATGAAGGGTACAACCGCTTATTTTGTCTTTGTTTTTTATAACTGCTTCATGTACAAAACGACCGTACATCCCTTTTCCACCGTATTTTGGAAGCAGGGAAGGATGGGAGTTTATAACTTTGAAGTTACTTGTCAAATCTGAAGATATTTTTTTCATATAACCAGATAGATAGATCATAGAACAGTTTTTATCATTTATAAGATCATATATCTTTTGATCAGGATCTGGCTCAGTTTTAGAGTTAATAAGATAACACTCAATTCCTCTCTCTTTTGCTTTTTGAAGTGCAAGAGAATCTGAGTTGTTAGATATTAAAAGTTCTATAGATATATTTAACTCTTTTGCATTTTCATAAATAGTGTCAAAACCGCTTCCGTTGTGTGAAGCTAGTATAGCAATTTTAGTCATCTATATCTTAGCTACAGAGTCCTTGAACTCGTTACCTCTATGGGCGTATGAAGTGTATTCATCAAGTGAAGCAGCAGCAGGTGAGAGCAGGGCAACCTGATTGTCTTTTAAATCAAGATCTATTTTCTCAACGGCATCTATAAGGTTTTTACACTTTACAAAATCTACATTGTATTTTTCAGCCAATATAGATAGTCTGTCTTTATTTGAACCTATATTGTAGATCTTAACATTATAGTTTTTAAGTGCGTCAAAAAGCTCGCTTAGATCAACACCCTTGTCATCACCGCCTACGATCAGATGAATATATGAATCTTTATACCTATTTAATGCAGCTATAGTCGCGTCAATATTTGTAGCTTTTGTGTCATTAACCCAAAGTCTGCCTTTTGAGTCTCTGAACTCTTCTTGGCGATGCGGGTCAAGTTCAAACGAGTTTATTTTCTCATAATCAATGCGATCAAACAGAATTTTATCAACAGCCATTGCCAAAAGTGCGTCGGCTAAAAAAGCGCCTTTAAATTTTACTTTTTCAGTATCTATGCCAAAGAGACCAGCTAAGTCATTTTCATCCTCATAAGTGATCAGATGAGCAGATGTTTTAAGATCTGAATATTTTTTAGGAACGATTGCAACTTCACCTTCATTCATGCTTCTTATAGGTTTTAGTTTCGCTTCTTCATACTCTTCCATACTTCCGTGCCAAGATAGATGATCTGGTCTTATAGGAAGGAGCACATAGATGTTTGGAGTAGCTTTATTTGTGTAGTGCATTGTAAATGAACTTGTCTCTAAAATCCATATCTTTGAATCTTTGTCAAGGTCTGCCAGAGGTGTACCTATATTTCCACCTGCAACACTTCCATTTTCTTTTAAAAGGTGCTGCATCATCTGTGTAGTAGTAGTTTTTCCGTTTGTACCGCTGATCCAGATCTTTAAAGGTTTTGAGTCTGCAAATAGATCATATTCGCTTTGAATGTTTTTAGCTTTTTTTATAAGTGGATTAAATGGCGGTATCCCAGGACTTGGTATTTCTAAATCAGAGTAGTTCTCATTAAACTCAGATGATGGTAGGACTTTAAAGCCATTTTCATCCGTAAAAGGTTTGTTGCATTTGTCATCGTAAAACACGGCATTTGTAAATAGCTTTGCCAGAGAACGTGTAGTACCGCCGTAACCAAACAGTGAAACTTTTTGCATTATCTGATCTTTAAAGTGATTAGTGCGATTATGTTAGATAAAGCAGATATGATCCAAAATCTAACGATGATCTTATTTTCAGCCCAGTTTTTCATCTCAAAATGGTGATGAATTGGTGCCATTAAAAACACCCTTTTTTTACGCAGTTTGTAGCTTCCAACTTGAAGTATTACAGATAGTGTTTCTATAACGAAAATTGAACCGATCAGAAGAAGTAAAATCTCACTTTTTGTGATGATCGCAAGATATCCTAGAAAAGCCCCGATTGTAAGTGAACCACTGTCACCCATAAAAACTTCCGCAGGGTGGCAGTTGTGCCATAAAAACCCTGTTAGTGCACCCATAAGTGCAGTTGAAATTATACTTACTTCACCAACATCAAAATTTGGCATTAAAAGGTATTCACTGATTTTTGCATGACCTGTAATGTATATGATGATCGAAAAAGTGCTAAGTGCCATAATAGAAGGAACCGTAGCTAAACCGTCAAGCCCGTCTGTTAAGTTAACGGCATTTGAAGCAGCTATTATAACTATGATCCATAAAAGTATAGAGTATCCACCCATATCAAGAACAGGTGTTTTTATAAACGGCACGTAAAGGTCTGTGTTAAACTCAACAAAGATACATAAAAAACAAGCGATAATCAGACCTGAGACTATTTGTAAAAATAGTTTTGTTCTTGCTTTAAGTCCGGCTAGGTTTTCATTCTTTTTGATCTTTGCATAATCATCTTGAAAACCTATAAGTGAGAAAAGAACAAGTGTTAATAATGCTCCCAGAGCATAAAAGTTGGAAAAATCAATAGTTAAAATAGAAGCTAATATAGTTGATGAGATAAAAACTATTCCACCCATTGTAGGAGTAGAAGCTTTTTCTTGGTGACGCTCAGGTGCCCAGTTATTGATCGGCTGTGTACTTGAAGTTTTTTGTGCCCAGCGAATAAACTTCGGCATTAAAAATAGTACAAAAAATAAAGCTAGGAAAAAAGAGACACCAGCGCGAATTGTGATGTATCCAAAGAGGTTAATGTTTAAAGTTTCGTATAGCCAATAAAGCAAAATATTTATCCCTTATCCAAATTAAAAGCATGATTATAGTATAATCTCACAAAAATTTTTGTTAAAGGATAAAATTTGCCAAAAAAAGCTGTATTGGTAATTACCGACGGTATTGGATATAGTCCCCAAACTGAATATAATGCTTTTTATAATGCTAAGAAGCCGACATATGATAAACTATTTGCAAATACACCTCACTCACTTATAGATACATTTGGATTAAGTGTAGGCTTACCTGAGGGACAAATGGGAAATTCAGAAGTTGGTCATATGACTATTGGAAGTGGTAGAATTTTATATCAAGATTTAGTGAAGATTTCACTTTCACTAGAAGAGAACACTTTTAAAGACAATAGTGAATTTCAAAAGCTGTTAGAGAGCTCAAACAGACTGCACCTGATCGGTCTTATGAGTGATGGTGGAGTTCACTCGCATATAGACCATTTTATGGGAATAGCAAAGCTTGCTGAAGAAGATGGTAAAGAGGTTTTTTTACACCTTATAACTGATGGTAGAGACGTAAGCCCGACTTCTGCTCAAAAATATTTGGAAATTGTTGAAAAATTTGTAAGTGATAAAGTGAAAATTGCTTCAATAAGCGGTAGATTCTATTCTATGGATAGGGATAACCGTTGGGAGAGAGTTAAGCTTGGTTACGATGCTATCGTTAATGCAAACCCTAAAACAGATTATACTCCTGAAGGTTACATAGGCCACTCTTATGCTGATGGTGATACTGATGAGTTTGTTATGCCGACTGCGTTTAATGGATATGATGGTATTGAAGACGGTGATAGTGTCTTAACTATAAACTTTAGAAGTGACAGAATGCGTGAATTGGTAAGTGCTATTGCAGATCCTGCTTTTACAGGTTTTGATACTAAAAACCTAAACATACATATGGCAACTATTACAGAGTATGATAAAAGTTTTAAATATCCTGTATTATTTAAAAAAGAAGCGCCTACAAATACTTTAGCCGAAGTTATCTCTAAAAATGGTTTAAGACAATTGCATACGGCTGAGACTGAAAAGTATGCTCACGTAACATTCTTTTTAAACGGTGGTATAGATGAACCGTATGAGAATGAAACGAGAATTCTTATTCCAAGTCCTGATGTTAAAACTTACGATATGAAACCTGATATGAGTGCTAATGAAGTTACTGAGCAGGTTTTAAAAGCTATGGATGATGATTATGATTTTATAGTTGTAAATTATGCAAATGGTGACATGGTTGGACACACTGGTGACTATGAAGCTGCTAAAAGTGCAGTTGAGACAGTAGATGCTCAGCTTGGACAAGTTTTAGAAAAAGCTAAAAACAATGGGTATGCTTTTGTTCTTACATCTGATCATGGAAACTGTGAAGAGATGAAAGATAAAGATGGAAATGTTTTAACAAACCATACTGTTGGAAAAGTTTGGTGTATGGTTGAAGCTGAAGGTGTAAGTAAAGTTGAATCGGGTGGATTAAATAATATCGCACCGACAGTTTTAAAACTTATGGATATAGAGATCCCAGATGAGATGGATCATAGTTTAGTATAACAATTAAAATTAAGGAGAATAATTAGAATGAAATTTTCAGGTAAAAACGTATTAGTTACAGGTTCAAGTCGTGGTATTGGAGCAGAGATTGCAAAAACATTAGCAGGTTTTGGTTTAAAAGTATGGATCAACTACAGAAGCGGTGCAGAAGCTGCAGATGCTATAAAAGATGAGATCGAAGCTACAGGCGGAAAAGCTGCTGTTATTGGTTTTGATGTAAGTGACGAAGCGGCATTTACTGATGCTATTAAAACTATTATAGATAGTGACGGAGAGCTATCATACCTAGTTAACAATGCAGGTATTACAAACGACAAATTAGCACTACGTATGAAGACAGAAGACTTTATGTCTGTGATTAATGCAAACTTGACATCATGTTTTATAGGTTGTCGCGAATTTTTTAAAGGTGCTAGAAAGAAAAAATTCGGGTCAGTTGTAAACATTGCTTCAATCGTAGGTGAAACTGGTAATGCTGGTCAAACTAATTATTCAGCGTCTAAAGGCGGTGTTATAGCTATGACTAAATCGTTTGCACTTGAATCTGCTACAAGCGGTATCCGTTTTAATACTATTACTCCTGGTTTTATAGCAACTGAGATGACAGATGTATTAAGTGATGAGGTTAAAGAGGGACTAAACAGTAAAATTCCAATGGCTAGAATGGGTGAGGCAAGAGAGGTTGCAGAAGCTACAGCTTTCCTTTTAAGTGACCATTCTAGTTACATAACTGGTGAAACTTTAAAAGTTAATGGCGGAATGAATATGGCATAACTTTTTGTTTAAGAAAAGTTTGTTATAATTGCGAGATAAAAATTAAACATAGGAGTCATGATGGCACTTTTAGATGATATTAAAGAAGTAGTAGTTGAGCAGTTAAGCGTTAGCGCTGATGAAGTAAAAGAGGACGCGAAGTTTGTTGAGGATTTAGGTGCTGACAGCCTTGATGTTGTTGAACTAGTAATGGCTCTTGAAGAGAAATTTGATATCGAAATTCCAGATGATGAAGCTGAAAAAATCCAAACTGTTAAAGATGTAGTTGAGTACATCGAAAGCAAATAATCTAAGTTCAATTTAGAATATTTTTAAAGCCGAGCAATTAGCTCGGTTTTATAAAGTATTTTATATTTTTTTGGGAGTTCTTGATGAGAAGAGTTGTAGTAACTGGTTTAGGTATGATTAACGCTGTTGGAAATGACAAAGAGAGTGCATTTAAAGCTATTTGTGATGGTGTATGTGGAATAGATACGATCACATTATTTGATCCGACAGATTATGCTGTTAAGATTGCCGGAGAAGTAAAAAACTTTGATCCATCAGAAGTAATGCCTCCAAAAGAGGTTAAAAAAGCTGACAGATTTATTCATTTAGGTTTAAAAGCTGCGAAAGAAGCTATGGATGATGCTAATTTTTCAGAAGATACTGATATGACACGTTTTGGTATTAGTGCAGGTAGTGGTATCGGTGGTTTACCGTCAATCGAGAAAAACTCTGTTATTTTAGAGACTCGTGGACCAAGAAGAATTTCACCTTTCTTTATCCCTGGTGCACTTGTAAATATGCTTGGTGGTTTCGTTTCAATTGAACACGGTACACAAGGACCAAATCTTTCTTCTGTTACAGCATGTGCAGCTGGTACTCACGCTGTAAGTGAAGCTGCAAAAACAATTATGTGTAACGGTGCAGACAGAATGCTAGTTGTTTCAGCTGAGTGTGCAGTTACAGGTGTTGGTGTTGGTGGTTTCGCTGCTATGAAAGCACTTTCTACAAACAATGAAAACCCTAAAGGTGCTTCACGTCCGTTTGATGCAAATCGTGATGGTTTTGTTATGGGTGAAGGTGCTGCTTCATTAGTTCTTGAAGAGTATGAAAGTGCTGTAGCGCGTGGTGCAAAAATATATGGTGAGATCATCGGTTTTGGTGAGAGTGGAGATGCTAACCACATTACTACACCAAGTTTAGACGGTCCTGCTCGTGCTATGAAAGCTGCATATAAAATGGCAGGTGAGCCGAAAATTGATTATGTAAATGCTCATGGTACTTCTACACCGATCAACGATAAAAATGAAACAGCAGCAGTAAAAGAGTTATTAGGTGAAGCAACACCTCCAATGAGTTCAATTAAAGGTCAAATTGGTCACTGTTTAGGTGCTGCAGGTGGTATCGAAGCTGTTACTTGTTTAATGGCTATGCGTGATGGAATTATCCCTCCGACAATCAACTATGAAACACCTGATGAAAACTGTGATTTAGATTACGTACCAAACGAGGCTAGAAAAGCTGAACTAAAAACTGTTATGAGTAACTCTTTTGGTTTTGGTGGAACTAACGGCGTATTAATTTTTCAAAAAATCTAATTTAAGGATTTAGTTTGGCTACGTATTTAGACTTTGAACAAAAGATAAAATCTATTCAAGAAGAGATTATATCTGCACGTGTTCGCCATGACGACAATAAAGTATTAGAACTTGAGAGTAGTCTTGATAAGGCAGTTGATAAAATATATACAAATTTATCAGACTTTCAAAAGCTTCAACTTGCTCGTCATTTAGATAGACCATATGCCTTAGATTATATAAATCTTCTTATGCGCGATAAATATGAGATTCACGGAGACCGTCACTTTAGAGATGATCCAGCTATTTTATGTTACCTTGGATATATAGGTGATGAAAAAGTAATGGTTATCGGTGAGCAAAAAGGCCGTGGTACTAAAAATAAAATTAGAAGAAACTTCGGTATGCCTCATCCTGAAGGTTACAGAAAAGCACTTCGTGCAGCAAAACTAGCTGAGAAGTTTGGTATACCTGTAATGTTCTTGGTTGACACTCCGGGTGCATATCCTGGAATTGGAGCTGAAGAGCGTAATCAGAGTGAGGCTATTGCAAGAAACTTGTTAGAACTATCTGAACTTAAAACTGAGACTATCTCTATAGTTATCGGTGAGGGTGGTTCAGGTGGAGCACTTGCTATCGGTGTAGCTGATAAGTTTGCTATGATGCGTTACTCTGTATTTAGCGTTATTTCACCTGAGGGTTGTTCAGCAATTCTTTGGAATGATCCTGCAAAAGCTGAAGACGCTACTAAAGCTATGAAAATTACGTCTGCTGACTTAAAAGAGTTAGACTTAATTGATGATGTAATAGCTGAGCCGTTAATTGGGGCACATCGTGATCGTGACGGTGCTGCAAAAGCTATAGGTGATTACTTCCTAAATGAGCTTAAGAAGCTTCGTGAGATGAGTGAAGAGGAGCGTATGGAAGCGCGTTACAATCGCTTAACTAGTATGGGGGCTTTCTCAGAGTAGAAAGTTCATATAACAACGCATCTTCTTCGTTGTTATATTCGTCGCATACTACAGTATGCTTCCTCAAATAACGTCTCGAATCTACATTATTCTATAAACTTTTGAGACTATTTTAAATATTAATCTTCTGAATTTTCTGTACTTTCTTCTTCTTTATAAAGCGGATCAAGTTTCGGTCTTTTTAACATCTTCGCATGTTTGGAAAACTTGATAAGATCTTCTACTGTTTTTACATCTTTATCAAGATTTTTCATGCACAGTTTAAATAGCTCATAGGTAGTTAAAACATCACTCATAGCTCTATGGTGTGTAGCATCTGGATATAGGTTGAAAAACTCATTTAAGTAAGATAGAGAGTATCTGTAAGATACTACTGTTCTTTGTGCAAGCTGCAGTGAACACAGTGAACGGTTAAGCAGAGGAGCCAGACCAATTTTTTGCATACTTGAAGATATGAAGTTATAGTCAAATTTTACATCATGTGCTACAAATATAGCATCCCCTAAAAACTCTTTGAATTTGTATAGTACATGTTTTAGCTCTGGCGCATCTTTTGTATCTTCTGCACTAATACCTGTTATCTCAGTTATATGTTTGTTTATCGATTCAGTATGAACCAAAGATTCATATCTGTCTATAACCTCTCCGTTCTTAACTTTAACAGCACCTATCTCTATAATCTGGTGTTTCTCAATTTTTGAGCCGTTAGTTTCAATATCTACTATGCAAAACTCTGCATCTTTAATTTTTAAAAATTTTGTAGCAAAAAAATAGTTTCCATGATGTTTTTTGATCTCTAAACCCTGAGCATGCCACAACTCTAAAACAAAATCAAAATCATTTCCAAGCTGATCTTTCAGGTGTTCTTTTGCTAAACCTTTGTTTGAGAGTTTATTTATACTTTTGTCATTAAGTACAATGTTTTTATTTAGCATTATCGATAAATTCTTTTACTTTTGCAGAGTCTTTTACACCATGACTTTTCTCAACTCCGCTACTTACATCCACACCATAAAAACCGTAACTTTTAAGAGTATTTACATTTTTTGGATCAAGTCCGCCTGCAAGAATTATTTTTGAGCAGTCAACTCCATCAAACCATTCTATGTTTATACGTTTACCTGCTCCGCCATATGCTTCACAGTAAGCATCTACCAGTCTATACTCATCTGAGAATTTTAAAATATCTTCTTTATTTTTAGCACGAACTACTTTTATGTGTGGAACTTTTAGATCTTTATACAGATCATCAGGAACATCAAAATGAAGTTGTGCAAGAGTTGCACCGCTTTCTTGACACACAGAGTTAATAGTATTTGCATCAACATTTACAAAAAGAGCGACTTTTTCTACAAAAGGTGGAAGTTTAGAGATGATTTTTTTAGCATCAACTACAGATATATAGCGTGGAGATTTCTCATAAAAGACAAAGCCAAGTGCATCTGCACCAGCTTCTATTGCATCTATTGCATCTTCATAAGAAGTAATTCCACATATTTTAGTACGCATTATATTTGAAGACTCTTTATAGCTTTTTCTCTGTCTTCTTGTTTAAATACATAGCTTCCTGCTACTACAATGTCAACACCTACATCTTTTAAAGACTGAACATTCTGATCGCTTACTCCGCCGTCTACTTCTATAAGACAATCCGGATTAAGTTTATTTCTCATCTCATTTAGCTTTTTAGCTTTTGGAATTACTGAGTCAATAAAACTTTGTCCACCAAAACCTGGATTTACACTCATAAGTAAAACCATATCTAAGTCTTTTAATAAATATTCTATAGACTCAGGCGGTGTATGAGGGTTAAGTACAATAGCCGGTTTTATACCTAATGATCTTATTTTTTGAATTAGACGATGAGGATGTTTTTCCTCCTCTATATGAAAAGATATGTATTCAGGTTTTAGTGGTGCGAAAAGCTCCACAAAAAATGTGTTGTTTTCAACCATTAAGTGTATGTCTAAAGGTTTTGTAGCGCATTTAGCTACGCTAGATACTACAACTGGACCAATAGTTAGGTTAGGCACAAAGTGACCATCCATAACATCAACGTGAACTAAGTCACATCCTGCATTACAAATCTCTTCAACGTCACGTTGAAGATTTCCAAAATCAGCACTCAATATACTAGGAGCTACTTTCATTATTACAAACCTTTACTTTCAATAATGGAATTTTATCTAAGAAGATCTTTTATCTAGTTAAGAAAAACAGGAACTTGTCGTTATCAAACACTAGATCTACCTGAACACCTTTTTTATCTTGCGCAACTTCTAAAAGACCGTCTATAGAATGGTATGTTCTAGGAAGTGTAATATTTACGTTTACACCGTGATCCCCAAGAAGTGATTTTACTTTACCGCCTACGATATTTACAAGTTCAGCTAAAGTATCTAAGATCATCTCTATATCATCCGTACTCTCACCAATTAAAAGCTCGCAGGCTTTTTTAGCGATCTCTTTAGGAAATACAAGTATTACCATACCGTCTATGTCTCCGTAAAAGCCAATAGAAGATGCTATTTTTCCATCTTTTTCTTTTATATCAATATTACTTACTTCAGCAGCTTCTTTTGCAGCTTTTGAGTTTGTCATCATCTCAATAGTTTTAACAGTAGCATCTATAAATTCAGGTAGTTTTTCTACTAATGCTTTATTAATTGCTCTTTTATTTTTTACATTTGCGGCACTACTCGCACCAAGCTCTTTTAGAAGCTCTTTATTACCCAAAATGTCATCCATTTGTGCATAAAATATAATACCTGCATCTTCCATGTTCTCTTGGAAAGTATCTTGTATTTTTGTACCATCTAGCCCGACAAAACATATTGTTGCATTGTATTCAGCTGCACTTGATGCAAGTCTTGTAAAAAAGTTTAGAGCATGAATATTCATACTTACGACTTTATAAGCATCAAATATAAAGAGTCTGAAACCTACATTTAGAGAGTTGTTATGATAAGCTATGTTAAATGTATTACCAATTTCAGTATCTAAAAATGCTGATACGGTATATATTATTGCATTTCCGGTTACCCTTGTTGCGATGTTTTCACCCATTTGACCAAGGTAAGTATCTTGTATTATATTGTCATAAGCACTTTTATTAGCACTCTTTTCGGTAAATTCTTCCTTTGTTTGACAAACAACCGGATTATGTCCAAAATCATGTAACTCTATTGCCATTGCAGTTCTTTGTGATTTGTCATCACTGTATAAAAGTACATTTGCACTTTGATTTTTAAAGCTGCTTGAAAATAGTGTGGCATTGTTGTAATTATTAAATATTGAGAAGTTTATTTTGTTCTCGTAAAACTTTGTGATCGCTACATACTTCTTGTGATCAACATCGCAAAAACCAACCGTAATATTTTTTTTATGTCTTACTTTAGAAAACAGTTTTATAAATACGTCCAAACCGTTTTTATTAAAAAATATAACTTTTTTTAAAGAGACTAAAATCATATCTACGTTTAGATCTATAGTCGAATCTATATCTTCCAGACTTAAAAACGTAGCCGTATTGTTTCCGTCTAAAAAACCTTGAGGGCTAAAAAGTCCTATTCCGTTTTTAACTAATGCTCTCATTCTATCTCCATAACATTTAAAAACTCTTCATAAATATCGCCAACGTAATCTACTTGAAAGTCTATAAAATCATTTAAAGATGCTTGAACAAACATCGGTTGCGAAAGTTCATAAAAAAGTAAAAGGTGCATCCATTTCGCTAATGTATCAATCTCTTTGTCTGTAGATGGGCTTATACCTGATGCACTATATACAATATCTGAGATATCTTCATGCATATCCCATTTCTCAGCAATTTGTACACAAATATCAAAAAGTGATATTCCGCAAAGTCTTTTTAAAATAGTATTGTAATCAAGGTGGTGTACACTTCTTAACATATCTACATCTTTTTTTGCTTTTCCAAATAGTGCTTCTGATACGATTATACTTGCCGGTAAAAGTGTTATGGCACTCTCTATCTCTTTGTCGTTAATACCCAAATGTTCAAGTATCTTTTTCCACTTTATAGATAGGTTTACTTGCAATTCGTTGAACTTCTTTTCGTTTAGATCAAATAGTTCCCATTCTTTTGGTGATAGTAAAGTTAACATATAGTTATAAAGTGTTTGTTGAGAAGCAGGTAGTCCCAAAATACCAAATATCTGTCCAATATCACTTACTTTATTTCTAAAACCGTATAGAGGTTTATTTACTAAATCAGTAAGATAACTCTTTAATGCCAAGTCGCTTTCAGCTACTTTTGCCGCTTTTGAAAGTTCTCCATTGTTTACTATTCTCATAGTCTCTTGTAAAATTTTAGGAGTCGGTGGGATCTTTTCTATAAATAGATCTATATCTTCTTTTGTTACCATTTAAGTACTTTAATTGTAATTTTGTTTGATTTTAGCTATATTTGTATAAAATGATCATTAATTAATAATTTGAAAGTATAAAAATAAGTTTAAGTTGCAGTTTTGCTTTAGTTTGCTATAATTCGCAACTTTTAAAATTCAAATAAGGATTTCAGATGGCTAGAAAATGCGCTATCAGTGGCAAAGGCCCAATGAGCGGAAACAATGTTTCTCACGCGAAAAACAGAACTAAACGTCGTTTCTTACTTAACTTAAGAACTGTAAGAATTACACAAGAAGATGGAACTACTAAAAAAGTAAGAATCTCTGCTAGAGAATTACGTACACTTAAGAAAAACTCTTAAGTTTTAAAGGAAAAAGTATGAATCTTTCACAAAGGATTCGTAAGTTTCTACATTGGGAGATATCTCCCAAACCAGATGTTAAGCTTCTGCCGGAAGTTTACCCCCTCTTAAAACCATTCCGTTTACCTCTTATTTTAACCGTAATGACCATGATGATTGGTACTATGGGTTATGTTGTTATTGATGACTTCAAACTTATGGACGCAATTTACCAGACAGGTATTACATTTACTACAGTTGGATTCGGTGAAATAGCTCCTGTTTCAGATGCAGGGCGTATATTTACAATCACATTGATCATAGCAGGTTTTGCTGTATTTACCAGTGCTATAGGTATCTTGATTGCAGAGTTGAACAGAGGACATATTGTTGCCATTTTAAAGGAGCGTAGAATGTTATATAAGATTGCAAGACTTAAAAAACATTTTGTTGTGTGTTATCATAATGACTACACACTAGAAGTTACTAAAGAGCTTAGAAAAAATCATATACCTTTTGTTGTAGTAGATCCAAGACCTGAGATCCACGAATGGGCAAGAGAACATAATTATCCAACATATTTAAATGCTGAACCACACGCAGAAGATACTATGCTTAAAGCACATCTTGCATCTGCAAAAGGTTTGATAACGCTTTCTGACTCTATATCTGATAATATCGCTCTAATTGCTTCAGTTAGACTTTTTGAAAAAGAACATCATCTGCCTCGCCCGTATTATGTTATTTCTGCAGCTGAACTTACAAGTGATGTTGATAAGCTCAAAAAACTTGGTGCAGATACGGTTGTATCTCCTACCAGACTTACGGCTCAGAGGGTTAGTGCAATGGCAGCACGTCCAGATATGGAAAATCTGCTAGAAGAGTACTTGTATAAAAGTGATAATCCTATCGATATGCAGGAAATTGAGATTCCAAAATACTCTTGGTCAGTACTTAAAAAGTTAAAAGAGACACACTTAAGACAAATAACAAATATATCGGTAGTAGGTATAACTAAAAAAGATGGAAAGTTTATACCGGTACCAAAAGGTGAAGTACTTATTACAAGTGAGTGTAAATTGCTTGTTATCGGTACACAAGAAGATATTAGAACAGCTAAAAATTTAATAAGAAGAAGAGAAAAGCCTAAGGAGCTTAGAATTGTATAAATTAACAAGTTTAGACAGCGGTGTATGTAGTGCCGATGGTTTTTTTGCCGATGGCGTAAGTGCAGGGTTAAAAGCAAACGGTGCACCAGACATGGCATTTATATATTCAGACACTGCTTGTGATGTAGCGTCAGTATTTACTACAAACAAGATGGCAGCAGCACCTATTAAACATTTTAAAGCAAAAGGGGAGTTTCAAACAAACTTTGTTTTGATCAACTCTAAAAATGCAAATGCTATGACAGGTAGTGCTGGTGTTGAAGATATTAATGAAGTTATGGAGTGTTTTGGTGATATGCTGAACCCTGTAATGAGTTCAACTGGAGTGATCGGCGTAAGGCTTCCAAAAAAGAAGATCATTAATGGAACTAAACTTTTTGACATTACTCAAAAGAATCCTGCAAATGCTGCAAAAGCTATTATGACGACTGACAGTTTTTCAAAAGAGTGTGCATACAAAGTTGAACTTGAAGACGGTAGTAGTTTTAACATAGGAGCTATGGCTAAAGGTGCAGGTATGATAAACCCTGCTATGGCTACAATGCTTTGTTTCATAACTACAGATGCAGATGTAAATGCAGTTGAGATGCAAAAAGTTTTAGATGAAGTTACAAAAACAACTTTTAATGCGGCAAGTGTTGATGGTGATACGTCTACAAACGATACTGTAATGGTTTTGGCAAACAAAAAAAGCGGAGCTTACGACAAAGAAGCTTTTTCTGAAGCACTTGAAAAAATTATGCTATTCCTGGCACGTGAGATGGTGCGTGATGGAGAGGGTGCTACAAAACTTGTAACATATGACGTAAGCGGTGCAAAGGATGATAAAGAAGCTGAAAAAGCTGCAAAGGCACTTTCAGATTCACTTCTTGTTAAAACTGCTCTGTACGGTGAAGACCCAAACTGGGGTCGTATAGCATCTACAATAGGTGCAAGTGGGGTTGAATCAAATGAGATGACTCTTAAAATCTCTTTTGATGACGTATGTGTATATGACAAAGGTGAAGTTTATTTTGATGCAGAAATGGAAGCCAAAGCTGCTGAAGTTATGAAAAAAGATATATTCACTATCTCTTGTGAGCTAGGAATTGCAAACGGAAGCTTCAAAGCTTACGGATGTGATCTTGGTTATAAATACGTTGAGATAAATGCAGACTATAGAACATAGTCTGCATTTATAAATTATTGATACTCGTTTTTAAACTCTACATATCTAGAAGCTGAAGCATATAACTCTTTAACTTCTTCATCAGTCAGCTCTCTGATAACTTTTGCAGGTGCTCCCATGATCAGTGAACGAGGTGGGAATTTTTTGTTTTTAGTAACAAGTGAATTTGCTCCGACAATACTCTCTTTACCGATCACTGCACCATCAAGTATAGTAGCACTCATACCGATTAGACAAGCATCTTCTATTGTACAGCCGTGAAGCATAACGCGGTGTCCGATTGTTACGTCATTGCCTATGATCGTAGGATTGCCATCACCATTATTTGCACGTGCTTCACCTTTGTGGTGTGTTACGTGGATCATAGA
Organism: Sulfurimonas sp.; assembly: GCF_041583195.1. Lineage (NCBI taxonomy): Bacteria > Pseudomonadati > Campylobacterota > Epsilonproteobacteria > Campylobacterales > Sulfurimonadaceae > Sulfurimonas > Sulfurimonas sp. Next base: position 54,477 of record NZ_JBFHGL010000001.1, on the reverse strand, counting down.
AAGATCTTGTACACTTACACGATTACCTATTTTAATGTAGTGAACATCTCCGCGAACTACAGTTCCAAACCATATAGAACAATCTTCCCCACACTCAACATCGCCGATAACGTCAGCCGATGGTGCTATCCATGTATTTTTTCCTAATTTTGGTGTATAGTTTTTAAATTTATGTATCATAATTAACTCTCTAAAAATAATCTATTTGCCAGTAGTTCAGCACTACTTACAGAATCTTTTTGCATAGTTTTCATAACTTTGTTTACATGCTCTTCTAGCATTCTATGGTTGTTAATAACACTATCACCTTCTTGACGTTTTACTTTTTTGTATGTACCGTCACTTTGAAGTTCGTGTGCTAAAGTATTGTCAGCTATTTGAAGTTTTAAAATCTGTAAAATTTTAGTTTTTGAATCTTCATCTTTAATAGCAGTTAACAACTCAATTCTTCTCATAAGATTTCTTGGCATCCAGTCAGCTGATGATATATAAATACCTGTCTGATCGTTTTTAAAGTAAAACACACGTGGGTGTTCTAGGTATTTTCCAAGTATAGATATTACGCGAATATTTTCACTTACACCTTCTAAACCTGGTTTTAAACAACAAATACCGCGTACAATCAGATCTATTTTTACACCAGCTTGACTAGCTTTGTAAAGTGCACGGATAACGTCATCGTCAACAAGTGAATTCACTTTTGCAATGATCTGACCGTTTTTACCTTTTCTAGCTTCATTTTGAATTAGTGAAAGTATTTTAGGTTTAATTTGAGCAGGTGACATATACAGCTCGTCAAGTTTACCTTTTTTACTAAAGCCAGTTAAAAAGTGGAAAAACTTAGTTAGATCGTTTGTAACATCAACGTTACTTGTCATATAACTCATGTCTGTATATATTTTTGCAGTTGAAGGATTATAGTTTCCAGTCCCTATGTGTGCATATTGTTTTAGTTTTCCATCTTTTCTACGTGTTACAAGTGCAGCTTTTGCATGAACTTTAAAACCTTTGATCCCGTAAATAACATGTGCACCAGCAGTCTCTAAGGCTCTTGCCCAGATAAGGTTATTCTCTTCATCAAATCTAGCTTTTAGCTCAACCATTACAGTTACCTGTTTTCCACTCTCACTTGCTTCCATTAGGGCTTTAACGATTGGAGAATTCTGACCTGAACGGTATAGAGTCATTTTAATAGATACAACATCTTTATCTTTTGCAGCATCTTGAATCAGTTTTACAACAGGCTCAAAACTAGCATATGGATGATACATAAGTGCATCTTGCTTATCTAAAATATTGAATATATTCTCACCGTTTTGAAAAGGTGGAAGCATTTTAGGTTTAAATGACGGTGCAAGAAGGTGTGCAAAATCTTTGCTCCCTACTATCTGCCACAGTGATGATAGATTTAAAAATGTATGAAATCTATATATATCGTCTTTGTATACATTTGTATGGCGGTTAAAAAAGTCTATGATCTCCTCATCAGCTTTAGCACCTGCTTCAAGTCTTACCATTGCACCTTTACGGCGAAGTTTTAGACCCTCTTCAAGAATCTCCATAAAATCATCCGCTTCTTCCTCTTCGATCTCGATATCTGCATTTCTTGTTACACGGAATGATGCAAACTTGTCTAAAGTATATCCTGGAAATAGATCTTCAATATGCTGAGCTACAACACTCTCAATAAGCACAAACAGACCACTTTCAATCTCAATAAATCTGTCTAAAACACGCGGAACACGTACTATTCCGTAACGCTCTATGGCTTCATCTTCCATATCGTTTAGTTTTACTATTATTCCAAAACTAAGGTTGTTCAAGTGTGGAAACGGGTGTGTTGAATCTACTGCAATAGGGATAATAACAGGGTAAATTTCTTCATTGAAAAATTTATCCAGTTTATGTTTTTGAGCTTGCGTAACATCTTTGTAGCTTTTTACAAAGATTCCCTCTTTTTTAAGCTCTTCTAAGATGTTGTTCATGCAATGCTCAACAACTTGCTGTTCTTGGTGGAGGTATTTTCTGATCTCACGTAATTGCTCAAGGGGTGTAAGTCTATCGGCACCCGATACAATGATCCCCGCTTGAAATAGTTTTTTTAATCCTGCTATACGAATCATATAAAACTCATCAAGATTTGTTCCGTAGATGGCTAAGAATTTTAACCTCTCTAACAGTGGAAGCGATTCATCTTGAGCTTGCTTTAATACTCTTGTATTAAATTGTAACCATGAAAGTTCACGGTTGTTATAAAGTTGCGGGTTTTTTAGATTTAACATTTAGCATACTATCCTAGGATTTAATTAATGCGATTATATCTAAAAGTTCCTAATTACTTGATAATACCACTGCCTTTGTAATTGGCAGAGTGATAAATAGTAACACCGTTCTTGCGTGCATAGTATTGCATAAGTAGTTTTTGAAGTGTCGGCTCGATTGAAGGTGCAAACCATGCGTTATTACTTGTCGCAATTACATAATCTACTTCACCCTCATATATCTCGCTGCATGTAGCTTCATAACAGATTGCATTTCTAAACTTTTCACCTTTTATTATAAGATCACTTGGTTTCTCCGCTGTTTTAAAATCAGCCTGACCTGCAAAAAAAGTATCGTTTATAAAGTCTTGTGCAAATTTTGGAAGGGGAACATATTCTCCAAACGGAACAAGTACGAGTTTTTTTGCAAAACTGTACTCACCGTTTTGAAAAAGGTAGGTTACATTGTAGTTATTTGGTTTTTCATAATATAGTGAACCTGTGACAATAGTTATATCGTAAGATATTTGTCTTAGCTGGTCTATTATTCTTGGATTTTGATTCATGTAGATCGGGAAAAAGGATTCTGGAAATACTATAACATCGTAACCTTGCTGAATTGCTTTTCTCATCTCTTTATAGGCAAATATCAAAGTCGGATCCAGTGAGCTTCTTAACCATTTTTTATCTTGTTTGATATCTGTTGCTACAAGTTTTATTTTTAAGTCGGTATCTTTTTGTTCTTTTGAGTATATTGATAAAGAGGGTGTTGCCAAAACAAGTATAAAAAGAGGTAAGAATTTGTATTTGTTTTTGATGTAAAAAGGGATAGTAAGTGAAGCCAAAATCAGTGCAAGTTGGTATTTGTATATACCAAGATAACTATCTACAAATAATAACTCAATCTGCATCCAGTTCCAGTCCATAGGCTCTATAAAACTAAGTACAAAAAGTAAGAGTGCTCGGATGTAAGGCTTGTCTGTAAATGCCAATACTCCAAAAAAAAGTGTGTATATAATTGCAAAGCCGAGTGTCACAAAAGGGGCTAGGTATCCTACACCATTGTATTTAAAACTGTAACCGATCCAGTAAAACCAAAAAAGACCTATGAAAAATCCAGCCGCCAAAACAGATCTCTTTGGCAGGTATAATAGAGATGTTATTGCTAGTAGCCCAAAGAAAGTATTTATAAATTTTACTGTTATTCCATAATGCTCAAAATATATAAAAGCACTAAATAAAATAGCACTGATAAATCCTCTGATTATGTGTAAATAAAGTTTGTTATTGTAAAAAAAATGTTGCATATGGCAATTATACATAATTTTACTTTTGTATTAATATTCTTTTTGTATAATCCTTAAAAATTTTATTTAAGGACAGTCCTAATGGAAGCATTAAGTCAATTATTGCCATTTATATTTTTAATTGCAATTATGTATTTTGTAATTATTCGCCCCCAGCAAAAAGAAGCTAGAGAGAAACAAGCTATGATCGAAGCACTTGCTAAAGGTGATAAAGTTGTAACAAATGGTGGATTTATTGTTGTTGTTAACAAAGTTGAAGAGAAATTTTTCAGCGTAAAAATGAACGATGATACTATTGTTAAAATAGCAAAAGATGCAATCGCAAGAAAGTACGAGGATGAAGCTTAATTTTCGTATTGTAATTTTCGCTCTTGCTATAGTATTCGGTGTGGCTTTTTCCATACCGAGCCTACTTCAGACAGAGGGTGGAAAAAAGGTAAATCTCGGTCTTGATCTTCAAGGCGGTCTTCATATGCTTCTGGGTGTAAAAACAGAAGAAGCTACTACTTCACGTTTAAAATCAATTGCAGCCAGTATTAAGTTTTTTACAGACAAAAATGATATCTTAATAGATGAATTAAAGTTTGACGAGAGCGCTATCTCTTTTTTACTTTTAGATACGGATGATACTAAGCATATAAAAGAACACCTAAGCTCAATAGAGGGTTTAAATGTAATTTATGCAGCTGAAAATATCTCTATGAGTTTTACGCCAGAAGAGATAGTTAAAACTAAAAAGCAGGCTATTGATCAAGCAATTGAAACTATTAGAAACAGACTTGATCAGTTTGGTCTGACTGAACCTGTAGTTGCAAAACAGGGTGAAGAGAAGATCCTTGTTCAGTTAGCAGGGATTAAAACTGCGGCAGAGGAACAGCGTGCACGTGAACTTATTAGCCGTGCTGCAAAGCTTGAACTTATGGCTGTTGATGAAGACAGAGCTGCACGTGTTTCAGTGATGAATGATGCAGAAGCTGCTTCGTTTGGTGATGTAATCTTACCTGATGCAAAAAATGAAATGAATAGATATCTTGTAAAAGAGATTCCTGTTTTAGACGGAAGCATGTTAACAAATGCTAATGTAGGTTTTGATCAAAACAACCGTCCTGTAATTAACTTTACACTTAATGCCGAAGGTGCTGCTATTTTTGGAGACTTTACAGGTAGAAGTGTTGGTAAGCGTTTAGCTATCGTACTTGATGGAAAAGTTTACTCTGCTCCAAATATTAACGAGCGTATAGGTGGCGGAAGCGGTCAGATCTCAGGTGATTATACTGTTATGGAAGCAAAAGATTTAGCAATTGCTCTTCGCTCAGGTGCACTTTTAGCTCCTGTATATATGATGGAGAAAAGAAGTGTAGGTCCTAGTTTAGGAGCTGACTCTATTGAAGCTTCAATGATAGCACTTATCGGCGGGTTTATTTTAGTAATTATTTTTATGGTTGCTTACTATAAATTAGCAGGTCTTATTGCAAATATTGCACTAATTGCAAACCTTTTTATAATACTTGCAGTTATGAGTCTTTTTGGTGCAACTCTTACACTCCCTGGTATGGCAGGTATAGTACTGACGGTTGGTATGGCAGTTGATGCAAACGTTATTATCTCTGAGCGTATACGTGAGCTTATCTATGAAGGAAAGTCAATTCATAAAGCGATAGAAGAGGGATACCAAAATGCTATGCGTGCTATTTTAGATGCAAATATAACTACACTAATTGCGGCAGTTGTACTTTATGCGTACGGAACTGGTGCTATTAAAGGTTTTGCAATTACGATCAGTATCGGTATTTTAGCATCTATGCTTACTGCAATTTTAGGTACTCATGGAATTTATGAGTTACTAGAGAAGAAAATTCAAAAAAGTAAAAACAACCGTTTATGGTTTGGGATTAAAGGGTAATTATGGAATTTTTTAAATATACGAAAACCTTTAATTTTATGGGGAAGTCAAAACTTGCAATGATTCTTTCTATTGTATTAGTTCTTGGCTCTTATGTTATTTTAGCTACAAAAGGTCTAAATTACGGTGTTGACTTTGCAGGTGGTACTGTTATACAAGTTAAGTATGACAAGACTGCTCCTATAGATGATATGCGTGAAAAACTAAAGTCTAATGAGCTTTTTAACGGATCATCTATAACAGAATTTGGTGCACCTGATGAGGTAGTGATTCGTATGAAATCTACTACTGCAAGTGTAACCGTAGATATAGGTGACGTGACTCGTGAGGCTCTTAAAGGTACAGGGAATTATGAGATCCGCCGTGTAGATATAGTCGGTCCAAAAGTTGGAAACGAGTTAAGAGAAAAAGGTGTTATGTCTTTAATCTTAGCTACCATCGGTATTTTAATCTATGTAGCATTTAGATTTGAATGGCGTTTTGCTGTAGCATCTATTTTTGCACTTGTTCATGACGTTTCAATTGCCCTTGGCGCAATTGCAATTGTAGGACTTGATGTAAACCTTGATGTATTAGCTGCGCTTTTAACAATTCTTGGTTACTCGCTTAACGATACAATCATTGTATTTGACCGTATCCGTGAGGGTGTTACAAACAACAGAAACTCTGATCTAGCAGAGAGTATTAATGAGTCAGTTACTCGTACACTTGCTCGTACAACTTTAACTTCGTTAACTACGTTCTTTGTTGTATTTACACTATTCATTTTTGGTGGTGAGATTATTCATGCCTTTGCATTTACATTGCTTGTAGGTGTAGTTGTAGGTACTTACTCATCTATCTTTGTTGCATCTCCAATCCTTATGTGGTTTGGTTTTTCAGTTAAAGATTACCATGCTAAACTAGCAAAAAAAGCTCAAAGAGAAGCAGAAAAAGAGCGCATGCGTGCTCAGTTTGAATCTGGTGTGATGTAGAGTTTTCTACATCATCCAAACTTTTCAGTCACCCCTTAACAATTTTTTAGTATAATCACTCAGTAAATTTTAACAATAAAAGCGACACAAGTGTCGCGGGCTTTCTGCCGAAGAAATCCAAGTGATAACGTAGGTAACTGAATTACTTCAGTTACAGTGATTAAATAATGGGGAAAAGGTTCCCTTGAATTTATGAAATAAATTAAAGGAAAAGATATGGATTGGGGTAAAGTAATATATGTGTTTTTCTCATTAATGAGTTTAACATCGATCGCAGGTTTTTTATATGAACACAGTGCAGTGGCACTTTTTGTAGCGGCAAGTTTAAATCTTGTTTCAACATTTTTAAAAATTGGTGTAAGAAATTTACTTTCAGCAGAACTTTTGGCATCTTCACTAGTAGCGGATCTACACCTTATTCCAGCCTTTATATATCTTCAAGTTATTGGTAATTTAGAATGGGCAATTGCATTAACAATAGGTGCATTAATTGCGAACATGTTCTCAGTAGGTCTTGTATATATTGAGAGTTCAAAAACAAATGACGAATATTAATACACTAAAAAATTTTTAAAGAAAGAACAAAATTGGAATACAACTCACAACAGATAGAAAAAAAATGGCAAAATTATTGGAAGGAAAACAGAAGTTTCGAACCAAGCGAAGATTTTACTAAAGAGAAAAAATATATATTAAGTATGTTCCCATTCCCAAGCGGTCGCTTACACATGGGACATGTTAGAAACTACTCAATCAGTGACGCGTTTGCACGTTACTACCGTCAACAAAATTTTAACGTTCTTCACCCGATCGGTTTTGACAGCTTCGGTATGCCAGCTGAGAATGCAGCTATAAAAAACGGTTCACATCCTAAGGGTTGGACTTACGACAATATAGATTATATGAAAAACGAGTTTTATTCACTTGGTTTTTCATTTTCACGTGAGCGTGAACTTGCAACAAGTGATGAACTATATACTAAGTTTGAGCAAGGCTTCATCATTGATATGTATAACAAAGGTCTGCTTTACCGTGAAAAAGGTCTTCTTAACTGGTGCCCTCATGACCAGACAGTTTTAGCAAATGAGCAGGTTGTGGATGGTTGTTGTTGGAGATGTGATACACCTATCGTTAAAAAAGATATGAATCAATACTATTTTAAGATCACTCAGTATGCAGATGAACTTTTAGATGATCTTAAAAAACTTGAAAACGGTTGGCCAAAACAAGTTCTGACTATGCAGGACAACTGGATCGGTAAGTCAAACGGTTTAGAATTTGATCTGTTTTTTGATGATGAAAGTAAAGCTAAATTAAATAACACTTTTGAGTCTTTTGATGTGTTTACGACTCGTCCTGATACTATCTATGGTGTAAGTTACACGGCAGTTGCTCCTGAGCATAAAATAGTAACTTATATGATTGAAAACAAGCTTTTAAGTGATGAAGTTATCTCTGAAATCGAAGCTATGAAAAACGCTTCAAATATAGACAGACAAAAAGAAAAAGCAGGAATTGACTTAGGTATAAGAGTTAAGCACCCGCTTTTAGATAAAACAGTTCCTGTTTGGATAGCTAACTTTGTACTTATGGATTACGGTAGCGGTGCTGTTATGGCAGTTCCTGCACACGATGAACGTGATTTTGACTTTGCCAAAAAGTATGATTTAGAGATCAATGCTGTAATCAACCCTAAAGATGGTGAACATGACTTTACTTCAAGTGCATATACTGAACGTGGTATTCTTTTTAACTCTTGTGAGTTTGATGGAATGGATAGCAAAAAGAGCCAGTACAACATAATCAAACATTTTGAAGATAACAATATAGGTAAAAAGACGACTAACTACAAACTAAAAGATTGGGGTGTGTCTCGTCAGCGCTACTGGGGTGCACCGATCCCTTTTGTTCACTGTGATAAATGTGGTTTAGTTATGGAGAAAAAAGAGAACTTACCAATTGCACTTCCTGAAGATATAGAGATCACAGGTGAGGGTAACCCTCTAGAGAAACATCCTACTTGGAAACACTGTTCATGTCCTGAATGTGGCGGTGATGCAACTCGTGAAACTGATACTATGGATACTTTCGTTGAATCTAGCTGGTACTTTTTACGTTTTTGTGCAGACGCATCTAACTGGGAAAACGAGGCATTCTCGCACGAGCAGTTAAAATACTGGATGGGTGTTGATCACTACGTAGGTGGGATTGAACATGCAGTACTTCACCTGCTTTATGCACGTTTCTTTACAAAAGTATTCCGTGATTTAGGATATTTAGATTTTGATGAGCCATTTGAGAGACTTCTTACACAAGGTATGGTATTAAAAGACGGTGCTAAGATGTCAAAATCTAAAGGTAACACGGTTGATCCTGATGCAATAATTGAAAAGTACGGTGCAGATACGGCAAGGCTTTTCATACTTTTTGCAGCTCCACCGACACAAGAGTTAGAGTGGAATGATTCTGCAGTTGAAGGTTCATACAAATTTATCAAACGTTTTTACGACAGAGCTTCAAACATTGTTGCAACTGATTCAATCCCTACGATCGATCACTCAAGCCTTAGTAAAGAGGAAAAATTTGCTCGTAAAAAAGTATATGAAGCACTACAACGTTCAAACGATGTATTTAATGAGCGCTACACTTTTAATACAATGATTGCAGGTGTTATGGAAGCTATGAATGCATTAAACGCACAGTCAAACTCTGATGTTTGGACTGAAGGTTACTGGATACTGAGCTCTATCATGGAACCTGTAATTCCACACGTAGCTAGTGAGATAAGTGAGAAATACTTTAATCTTAAAAACTTTGTTCCTCAATCAATAATAGATGAAGTTTTCGTAGAAGATTCTATTACAATGGCAGTTTCAATTAATGGTAAAGCAAGAACTGAGATCGAAGTGGCAATTGATGCAGACAAAGATAGCATCATCGATCAGGCTAAAGAAGCTGGGGCTAAGTGGATTGATGGCAAAGAGATCATTAAAGAGATAGTAGTTCCTAAAAAACTTGTTAACTTGGTTGTAAAAGGCTAAATGTGAAAACAGCTGTTGTAAAGGTAGTTTTAACACTTGTCGTAATTTCACTTATAACAGCCTGTGGTTATAGACCTAGTGCAAAGTTTTCACGTGACCTTCTTGGTCAAAAGATAAGTACAGACGTTAGAATCTCATCTGAAGATCCTGAAAATACAGTTTTAATTAAAGATGCAGTAGACTCGGCTATAGTAAAGATTCTTCAGTCATCTTTAACAAGCAGAGACCAATCGGATTCTCATCTTAGTATATCTATGAGTACACCTAGCTATTCACCTACACAATACGATTCAAACGGTTATGTTATAGGCTATAGAATGACGGTTAAATTAAATATAAAGAAGTTTCAAGACGGAAAGTCAAAAAGTTATACGTCATCTGGTACATATGACTTTAGTGTAACTCCTAATGCTATTTTAACTGATCAACAACGTTTTGATGCTATTAAGTTTAGTGCTTCAAAGGCTATTAGCTCGTTTATAGCAAAAATATCTTCAGAGGGTGCAAGAAACAAAAGGGAGTAGTTTATGACAATTCAAACTATAATTAAAAATGCTATAAAAAGATTAGAAAACGAAGGTAAACTATTAACTCCGGATTTCTATGCAGAGGCATTTTGTAAAGAGGCCTCATTAGCTAAAATGAGTGTAGAAGACTGCTCCCATGTTGAAAAGTATAAATCATCTCTAAATAAAGATTTTCAAAAAGAGTTAGAACAGTACCGTATTAAAACTATGAGCGAGTTTGTCCGCTTTTTAATCGGAAAACTTAACAGAACAAATCAGTCGGTTTGTTCGGAGAGTCTTGAAGCACAAATTTTATTTACAAAAAGACTTCTTCAAGTTGTAAGTGAACTTCATAACAAAGAGGCAAGTTCATTAGCTAAAAAGTCTATTACACTTATTGATTCAAATCCTAGTGTAGCTCAAGTTGAACAGTTCAGACAACTGTGGACAAATTTTATAACTACTTACGATAATTCTTTTTTACAAAAAATAGGCATTAAAAATAAAGAGGATTTAAAAGCTTCCATTGAAGCTTTGGATTTATCGTCTTTATCAAAAGACGCTTTTGTCTCCGATACAACTACATTTCATAAAGTAGCATCTTTATTAGTCTCTTCATTAGTACCATCAATTGCCTCTAGTGTAAACGATAAAATTGCAGATATGTCTGAGAAGATTAGAAGAAAGCCGGAACTGTTGTCATCAGCATCAATAGAGAATGAAATAAAAGAGGTTATAAAGTTAAGAATAGCACTTGATAAAGAGTCTCTTAAAGAGATGATAGAGTCTCTTGATGGTGTTCTTGATAAACTCTCTGTAAGACTTATAGAGATGATTGAGAGAAGCGATAAGTCTACTGTAGAGATTGAAGGTATAAAAAAAGAGTTAGAAAAGTATAATGAAGAGGGAGAAAAGTCAAAAGAAAATTTTAAAACAGCTCATAAAAAACTTTATACTTTAGCTCTTGCTTTAGAGAGTAGTACTAAAGATTTAAGCAGTGATCTTAATGAACATAATGACCAAGTTAAAAAGCTCTCAAAAAGAATTGAAAAACTTGAAAAAGAATTAGATGAAGCAAGAGCCGAATCAAAAGAAGATTTTTTAACTAAACTATATAATAAAAGAGCATTAGATGAGTTTTTAGGTGTAAAAGAGGCAGAATTTAATAGACATGGTCATAATTACACTATAGTTATGCTTGATATTGATCATTTTAAATCAGTAAATGATAAATATGGTCATGGCGCAGGTGACCTAGTTCTTTCTGCTTTTGCTAAAATTTTAAAACAAGAAGTAAGAACTGTCGATATAGTAGGCAGATTCGGGGGGGAAGAATTTATGGCTATCCTTTGTGAAACTGACTCAGAAGGTGCTGTGGTTTTTGCAGAAAAAGTTCGAAAACATATTGAAAAAGCTAAGTTTATGTATAAAAATGAACGCATAACTGTTACCGTAAGTGCAGGTCTAAGTGAGAGACAGAGCAATATATCTCTAGATAGTACAATAAAAAATGCAGATGAAAATTTGTATAAAGCAAAAAATAACGGACGTAACCAGGTAGTGAGCAAATAAGATGACATTTGAGAATATAGTAGAAAATATAGATACATTACCGCCTTTGTCAAATGCAGCCAATGTTGTTAGAAGTATGTACTCTAGCGGATTGGAAATGATGAGTGTATCAAGCTTGGTTAGAGTACTTGAATCTGATGCAATGCTTATGGCTAATATGTTAAAAATGATAAATACTCCTTTTTACGGTTTTAGGAAAAAGATTTTAACTGCCAGACAGGCTGTTACTTTGCTTGGAACATACAGAGTATATATGTTTATTGTTAAATACTCTATAGATGAGACTTTAAAAGCAGATACTAGTATATACGGGTTTAATACACAGCAGTTCAACGAACTGTGCCATCTTCAAAGTGCTTTGCTTTATCAATGGTATTCTCAGGTAAATAAGGAAGATGCTAAATATCTTTCACAACTGGCACTTGTAATGGAGTCAGGTAAGTTGCTTGTAGCAAATGAAGTTACTAAAAGTGATTATGTAGGTGAGTTTAGAAAAGAGTTTAATGAGTGTGAAAATTTAATAGAGTTTGAGAAAGAAATGCTTGGTATGAGTTCATATAGAATAAGTGCTGAATTGTTTAAACATTGGAATCTTGATGATCATTTTATTGAGGTTTTAAAAGCTCTGGATTACACAAAAGAAGAGTTTAAAGAGTTAGATGTATATATAAAAAGACACAGGCATATTATCCATATTATAACAACTGTTATAAATGTAAAAGAGATTTTGACAGACCATTCAATAGCATTAGCTTCAAAAAAAGTAGGAAAACTAGGTCTTAGCAGAAATATGTTTGAGAGAAGTGCATATAAAGTTAGAGATGCTTACTTTAATTAATTTTTTAGACTCAAAACCGCTTTATTATGATGAAATCGATTACGATAGATTCCCTATAATATACAATAGAATAAAGCAACACTTTAAAGAGCCTAAAATAATACATCTTGTTGGAACAAACGGTAAAGGTACAACTGGCAGGTTTTTAGCATCTGCACTTTTTAAAAATGGTTTTAAAGTTGGGCATTACACATCTCCGCATATTTTAAAGTTTAATGAACGTATATGGATAAATGGAGATGATATAAGTGATGAAGCATTAGAGTCTTATCATAAAGAGCTTATCGATATTTTAGACAAAGATGATTTAGACGCATTAAGTTACTTTGAATACACTACACTTCTCGCTATGAAAGCTTTTGAAGAGTGTGACTTTGTAGTCTTAGAAGCAGGTCTTGGCGGTGAGCATGATGCTACTGCTGTATTTAAAAAAGATCTAACACTTGTAACACCGATAGATCTCGATCATCAGGCCTTTTTAGGCTCAAATATCAGCTCAATTGCGCAAACAAAATTAAATTCTATTCAAAAAAGTTCGATAATAGCTAAACAGAAGCATAAAGAAGTTTATGAGGTTGCTTCTAAAATAGAGCATGCAGATATAAAAAGAGTTGAAGATGTTTTAGACGAAGATGACTGTAAAAAGATAGACAGTATTTCGGATAAACTATCATTAGCTTCATATCTTAGGGATAATCTCTCTTTAGCAATATCAGCACTAAAGTATTTTGGTATAAACTATAAAGAGAGTGACTTTAATAATGCAAGGCTTTTTGGGCGTCTTAGCAAAATTGCTGAGAACATAATAGTCGATGTCGGACATAACCCTTTAGCTGCGTCGTCCATAGTTAAAGAGTTAGGAAATAATAAATATACTTTAGTGTATAATAGTTATAAAGATAAAGACTACAAAATGATTTTGAGTATATTAAAACCTATAATCAAAGAGGTTGAGATCATAAGCATTGAGGGGCAGAGAGTTGAGGATGTCTCTAAGCTTCATCAGGTTTTAAATGATTTAATGGTAAAATATGCCAAATTTTGCGGTGTCCAGCCAGATAAAAACTATTTGGTTTTTGGATCTTTTAGTGTAGTTGAAGAATTTTTAAAAGAGTATTAAAGATATGGATAACCATTTTACAGTTACTATTAACGATGATAACGGTGTAAAACAATTTAATTTACACCAAATAGTAAAAAAGTTAGCGTGGTATGTTTTAGGCTTTTTTACATTCATTGGTTTATTTGCTATCGGGACAATAATATATCTTGATTATTCTGTTGAGCAGATAGAAGAAAAGAAAAAAAATACTGAATTGGCTTATGCAGAACTAAAAGCAAAAAACGACAAGTTAGATAAAAGTATGAAAGAGACGCAAGTCGCGCTTTTTTTAAAGAAAAAAGAGCTAAATGAGGTCTCAGATTCACTCTCAGAAATTGAGACACTAATAGGTATATCACCTGTTGATGAAACTAGTTTGCAAGATAGAGTAAGTAAAACAAAATTAAATTCAGAACATATGGCTTCTTTACTACAATTTATTCCAAACGGTTCACCTGTAAACTATACTGGAGTAACAAGTAAATTCGGATATAGAATTCATCCTACATTAAATAGAAAAGAGTTCCATCAAGGGCTTGATATGCGTGCGAAGATGCAAACACCTGTTTATGCTACGGCTGACGGTGTTGTTGAATATGCAGGCTATCATAAAAAAAGCGGTTTTGGAAATCTGGTAATATTAGAACATAACTACGGATTTAAATCATATTACGGTCATTTAAACAAAGTAGTAGTAAAATACGGTAAGTTTGTAAAAAAAGGTACACTGATCGCATATTCAGGTAACTCTGGTATGAGTAGCGGACCTCACCTTCATTATGAACTAAGATTTTTACACAGAACAGTTAATCCATATCATTTTGTAAAATGGACAGTAGCAAACTATAAAGATATATTTGAACAGGAGAAAAAAATACCATGGCAATCTTTAATAACGGCGACAGCACACATCAAAGTACCACAACCGACACAAACACTACCATCATCACGGCTGGCTCTTCGATTAAAGGAGAAATGAATCTAAGTTGCAATCTATATGTAGACGGTGAGTTAGAAGGTAAGATAAACTCTACTAAAGAGGTAAATATCGGAAAAAACGGTCATATTAACGGTGATGTAACTACTCAAAGATTAGTAGTACAAGGTTTTGTAGAAGGTACACTTCATGCAGATCGCGTTGAGATTAAAGCAAATGGTCATGTTAAAGGTACTGTAGAAGCATCTGAACTTGTTATTGAGGCTAAAGGTATATTTGAGGGTAACTCAATCGTTAAAGGTACTAAACCTGCTCCAAAAAAAATAATGAATCATGAACCTTCAAAAGAAGAGATCGACAAAGAACTAAAACAGGCGTAGATGTCACAGTCTGTTTTATTTGAATATCTAAGTCAAAATAAAAAACCTGATTTAGAACTGTTAATATGTGAGGATTTTGAGGAGGCACACTCTTTAGAGAGCGTGTGCAAATTTTTTAATCAAGACGTAATACTTTTTCCGGACTTTCGTCCCGCATTTGGAGATGATCTACGTGTATATAAAGAGGAGCTTCATGCACTCTTTTCACGTCTTAGAGAGTATTACGCTGCAAAGAAAAAACCGCTAATTATATCTCCGCTTAAAACACTGCTTTTTCATGTGCCAAAGCCAGAGTTATTAGACTCTACGGTTTTAGAATTCGGATCTACTATTGATCTGAGTGAATTTAAATCAAAGATGCTTCACTGGGGTTATAACTTTGTAGATATGGTTCAGGTTGAGGGTGAGATCTCTTTTCGTGGCGACATTATAGATATATATGTACCTTCATCAAAACTACCTGTTCGTATATCGCTCTTCGATGATGAGATAGAGCAGATCAAGTACTTTGAACTAGAATCACAACGTACTCAAAAAGAGGAACTTGATTCTTTAGAAATAACAAGTGCATTTTTCTCACTAGATGAGAATTCATACGACTCTTTAGTTTCAAAAACAGAAAACAGTGAGTACGAAGCATTAGTTAAAGATATAGCATCTTTGGGTTTATGGCATTTAGAAGATAACGCTTATGATTTTTTAGAAGGCAAAAACGTAAAACTTGTTCGTGATCTAGATAGTGTGTTAGTAGATGCATATGCACTAAACAATCCACAGCTTACACGTGATAAGTTTGATCTTGAAGTTCTAAATGATTCTGATGACTACAAAGAGTTAGTAGTTGCAGACGTTCACTCTCTTTTAAAAGTTCATAAAGATAAAAAGATAACTATCATTGCAGCCAATGAAGCTGTTATGAAACAAGTTGGACTGTTTGAGCTTAAAAATGTGACAGAGGTTTACGCTCCGTATATTTTAAATATCTTAACACCTGATGAGATGGTTATATCTCTAAACAAACCTGAAAAGAAACGCCGCAGAAGAAAAAGCTCAATTCTGCTAGATGATCTAAAACGTGGTGATTATGTAGTACATGAGGACTATGGTGTAGGTATATTTGACTCTATTGAGCAAGCTGAGATTTTAGGCGGTGTAAAAGACTTTATAGTTATTAAGTATATTGGTGATGACAAGGTTCTTCTGCCAGTTGAGAATTTAGACTATATTGATCGCTACATTGCTTCAGGCGGTTCTGTACCTGTTTTAGACAGACTTGGAAAAGGAAGCTTTGGAAAACTAAAAGAGAAAGTTAAAAAACGTCTTTTAGAGATAGCGGGAGTTATTGTAAATACTGCTGCTGCGCGTGCACTTATAAAAGCTCCTAAAATCAATATAATCAAAAAAGATTTACAAGAGTTTCAGGCTAAGGCAGGCTTTGATTATACAGATGATCAGACTCAGGCAATAGATGAGATAATCAACCAGATGAGCGGCGGTCATATAATGGACAGACTGCTTAGCGGTGATGTAGGTTTTGGTAAAACAGAAGTTGCAATGAATACGATCTACGCAGCATACAAGTCAGGTTACCAGTCGGCTCTGATTGTACCAACTACGCTTCTCTCAGCTCAACACTTTAGAAGTTTGGATGAGAGGTTTAAAGACTTAGGTATACGTTATGCCAAACTAGACAGATTCGTATCTGCAAAAGATAAGAAAAATATAACTGCGGCACTTGCTTCTGGTGAGCTGGATTGTGTAGTAGGCACTCACGCACTTTTTGGACTTAGTTTTAAAAAGCTGGGTGTTGTGATCGTAGATGAGGAACACAAGTTCGGAGTTAAGCAAAAAGAGAAGATCAAAGAGCTTTACCATAATGTTCATATGCTTAGCATGTCTGCTACTCCGATTCCACGCTCCCTAAATCAGGCACTTAGC
Organism: Sulfurimonas sp.; assembly: GCF_041583195.1. Classification (NCBI taxonomy): domain Bacteria; kingdom Pseudomonadati; phylum Campylobacterota; class Epsilonproteobacteria; order Campylobacterales; family Sulfurimonadaceae; genus Sulfurimonas; species Sulfurimonas sp. The sequence continues at coordinate 37,718 of NZ_JBFHGL010000001.1, read as the reverse complement.
TCGATCAAAACTATGAGTCAGCTTTTGACACCGCCAAGTGCAAGACAGGGTGTAAGAACATTTGTTAAAGAGTATAATGAAAAGCTTATAAAAGAGGTAATACTCCGTGAGCTTCGTCGTGGTGGGCAAGTTTTTTACGTGCATAACTCAATAGATCATATGCCAATTAAAATGGGTGAAATTAAAGCGATTTTACCTGAGCTTCGTGTAGTTATGCTTCACTCTAAAATCTCAGCAGTTGAGACTGAAAAAGAGCTATTGAAGTTTGAAGCAGGTGAGTACGATATGATGATCGCAACCAGTATTATCGAGAGTGGGATACATATGCCTCGTGTTAATACTATTATTGTTGACGGTGCTGACAGGTTTGGTATAGCTGATCTGCACCAGCTTCGCGGTCGTGTAGGGCGTGGTGCTTATGAAGGTTTTGCTTACTTTGTAGTAGAGAATAAAGAAAACCTGACTGATGAGGCTAAAAAACGTCTTCTTGCACTAGAATCTAATTCGTTCTTAGGAAGCGGTTCTGTGCTTGCTCACCACGACTTAGAGATCCGCGGTGGCGGAAACTTGGTTGGTGATGCACAAAGTGGACATATTAAGAACATTGGTTATTCGCTATATCTTAAAATGCTTGAAGATGCGATCAGAGAACTTAGCAATACTCAGGAATCAAGCCGTGACAAGGTAGATATTAAGCTGACAATCTCAGCATATTTAAGCGATGATATTATAAGTGAAGACAGATTACGCTTAGATATTTACAGACGTTTATCTGCTTGTGAAGAGAGTGTTGAGGTTTATGAGATCCAAGAGGAAGTTATAGACAGATTTGGTGATCTTGACCAGCCTACACGTCAGTTTTTTGAACTTATGGAGATGAAACTACTTGCACTTGATAAGAAGATCAAGAACATCTCTAACTATGGACAGAACATAACTTTTACTTACAAGAACGACTCTAAAGAGAGTATAAAATCAGATAGTAAAGATGATGATGACATCATTAAAACTGTGCTTTACTATCTTAGAAATGCAAAACCAAAGGTAATATAATGAGAATAGCTTTTATAGGTGATATTGTAGGAAGCCCAGGGCGTAGTATGTTAAAAGAGCATTTGGCAAAGTTAAAAGAGGAACATTCTATTGACTTTGTAATAGCAAACTATGAAAACGCTTCTCACGGTTTTGGTGTAACTTCTAAAAATGCAAACGAGCTTATTTCTTACGGTATAGATGTAATGACTGGCGGTAACCACTCTTGGGATAAAAAAGAGGTAGTAGCTCTGTTTGATACGCATGAGATCCTGCGTCCTCATAACTATCCGCCTGAAGTTGAAGGAACTGGTTGTAAGGTTTACGATGTAAAAGGTGAAAAGCTTGCAGTACTAAACCTTATGGGGCATTACGCTATGCCTATGTGTGAAAACGGCTTTCGTGTTGCACAAGCTACAGTTGAAGAGCTTCATAAAGAGGGTGTTAAAAATATATTTATTGACTTTCATGCAGAGGCTAGCAGTGAAAAGCGCGGAATGATGATGCTGCTTCAAGGAAAAGTATCTGGGATCATCGGTACACATACCCATGTAAGTAGTGATGATTTTCAAATAGCAGAAGGTACAGCGTACTTGAGTGACATAGGTCTGACTGGTTGTCGTGACAATGTGATCGGTATGGATGCAAAAACACCTCTTAAACAGTTTCTTACAGGTATGAAAGGGCATTTTGATGTTCCTAAAAAATGTAAGAAGATCCTTCAAATGGCTGTTATGGACATAGAAGATGGAAAGTGCTCAAATGCATACAAACTAAAAGTATTTGATAATGGAAATATTATTAAAACGGATGCTTGGATCGAACTTTAGTATTTTTTAACAATTATTATTATAATATTTTCACAAAAATACAAAAGGGGTAGTATGTATCGCATATTATTGGTTTCACTTTTATTAGTAAGTAGTTCTTACGCAGAAGATTATTATAAGCGCGCAAATGCGGCAGCTGAAAAAGCATTTGATGATATGGATTGTGATTTTGGAGATTGTAAAAAAGAAGAGCCTAAACCGCAAGTAATAATAAAAGAGAAGATAGTTGAAAAGCCTGTTATTGTTGAAAAAGTAATAGTACAGGAAAAAGTTGTTGAAAAAGAAGTACCTGTAGAGAGAGTTGTAGAAAAAGTTGTTTACAAAGATAAGCCTGTAACTGAGTCTAAGCCAGAAGTTGTTAGCTCAAATAGACACTATAATAAATTATATATAGATGTAGCCGTTCCTGGTGATCCGACTTTTTATTCTGATTATCTATCTCGTACACAAAGAGCTAGTGGAGTTAATTGGAATCCAGTAAAGAAAGCACTTTTAAATGCTCCAGAAAAAGGGAGTGATTTTGTAGTGAAAATTGTTGGCTTTATTGAAGTACCAGCATCTATAAATTCAGAAAAGATCTATATTAAGCCACTAGGAAAAGATATAACTAAATATCTTGTTATTGATGGTAATGAATGGAAATCTGCACAGTTAATGTTAGAAAATGGTTATAAGGAAACTAGAAAAATTCCATTTTACTACAAATATTCTTCATATTACAAGTCTAGCCTAATCAACACAATGACTAATCAGATGGCTGATATCAGTTTTTTAATAAGTAACAAACCTACTGAGCGTGGTGAAGAAAAAAATTATGTTAAAGCAAGAGTTTTTATAGAAGAATAACTAAGCAGTAATTCGGTAGTACTTATCATTTTCAAGATAAGTATTTACCATCGTAGTTCTAAGGTTAGATTCTTTTAATTCTTGAATCTCTTTTGGTAAGTCTTTATTTATAGGGTCTTTACCTTTGAGAGTTTGTTGTTCTTTTAACATCAATGAAAACATTTTAGTATTATCAGCATAAGATGAAGGTGCATGTATTTTAGAGTTTATATTTGTAAATTTTTGAATATTTGCTTCAATAGAGTTTTGTTTTAACTGCTCGTTCAATCTCTCTTTAGTACTCATAATTTTGTTGTGAGATATATAGTTTACAGGTATATTTACTAAAGGTTTATTTGATGAAAGTGTACTAGTTTTTAGTGCGTTTTCAAAAAGTTTTGAACTTGAAGAAGATGAATTTAACTCCCTCTCTTTTGCACTTTTATTTACTGAATTGGCATTTAGATATGTACTATAAGTTGATACGAACATCTTAAACACCTTCCTTCCATTATTATCCTTCACTACTATTATATATTATTTTTTATTATTTTGCTGTTAAATCTATTTTTTGCAACCATTTTGTAATCATAATTTGATACAATATTTACTATATTTATATTGAGGTAGATATGAGCGCAACGATTGTAATAGTTGAAGATGAAGAAGATTTATTAGAACTTATAGAGTACAACCTTGAGAAAGAGGGATTTGAGACAATTGGTTTTTTAAACACAAAGACAGTATCTCAAATACTTGATGAAGAAGATGTAGATCTGTTGATCATGGATAGAAATCTTCCCGGAACAGAGGGTAGTGAATTTGTATCTTTACTACGTGAAGACGGTATTCAGGTACCTGTTATATATCTTAGTGCGAAAAACTCAGATAAAGATATAGAAGAGGGCTTTGAGCGTGGCGGAGATGATTATCTGACCAAGCCTTTTAACATGAAAGAGTTGATTTTTCGTGTAAAAGCTATGCTTAAAAGAACGGGAAATAAACTAAAACAGGGTAATAACCTTGCATATAAAGATCTGTTTTTAGATTCTGCTTCAAGGACGTTAAAAGTTGATGGAGAGAATGTAGAAATTACAAAACTAGAGTTTGACCTATTAAGCGAGTTTATAAAAAACAAAAACTCAGTACTTGACAGAGACTATCTTTTAGAGAATGTTTGGAATGACGGCAGTGATTATCAGTATCGTACGGTAAATGTAGCAATAAACAGACTTAAAGAGAAGATCGATCCAAATAAAACAAAAGATTATATACAAACTGTTCGTGGTGTAGGTTACAAACTTTGTTAAAAATATATCAACTTTTCAATATAAAGTTTACAGCTCTTTTTGTTGGAGTAATATTACTAACTTCTGTAGTCTCTTATGTTGGACTGAAATCGATTATAGTAGAACACAACACAGATAATTTGAAAAATGTTATTCGTATATCTACCGACTTATTATCTAAAGCTGAATCTTTAGAGAGTTTTGCAAATAATATCCATGACAAAACTAACTACCGTGTGACAATCATAGATGAAAATGGTTTGGTTGTAGCTGAAACAAATGAAGATAAAACCACCATGGATAACCATGCCAATCGATATGAAGTTATGATGGCCAATAAGCTGGAGTTCGGTGAGTCTGTACGCTATTCTAAAACAATAGGTGTAGATTTTTTGTATGTAGCAAAAAAGATAAAATATAACTCAAAAGAGTACACTGTACGTTTATCTATGGGACTGGCTCAGGTATTAAGCCATTTTTATGAGTTAAGTTTAAAAATAGGTCTTATATATATATTTATCTTGATTATAGCTTTTTATACTTCTAACACTATGAGTCAGAAGATTATTGAAGATATTGGAAAAATCAAGGTTTATCTTGATGAGATATCTGAGAAAAACTACAAAGCAAATTTAAAAGTAAAATATTTTCATGAGTTTTTAGAGATTTCACTGCTTCTTAAAAACTTGGTAAAAAAACTAGACAAACGCGATCGTCAAAAACGTAAGCATATGGCTAAACTAAGACTTATGAACAAACAAAGAAATGACATACTCTCATCAATATCGCACGAGTTTAAAAATCCTATAGCTTCTATAATCGGTTATGCTCAAACTCTTCAAGAAGATCCGGAAATACCTTTAAAGGTGCGTGAAAAGTTTTTAAGTAAGATAAATTCAAACGGAGAGAAAATATCTCAAATGTTAGACAGGTTGGCACTCTCAGTTAAACTTGAAAACGGAGATATACCGGCTAAAAAAACAAAGTTCAATATTAAAGAGCTGTGTGATGATGTAGTAGCAAATATTTCTTCAAAATATAAAGACAGAGATATCTCTTTTGTTAGTGATGACCTTGAAATTGAAGCAGATAAAACAATGATCGAGTTAGTGCTTACAAACCTCATTGACAATGCTTTAAAATATTCAGAATCTGCAGTTGAATTAAAAGTACAAAATGGTGTTATATCGGTTGTAGACAGCGGTATAGGTATTGATCCTAATCATATAGATAAAATCACAGGCAAGTTTTACAGAGTCGATAAAAACACGTGGGATAACTCTATGGGTATAGGTTTAGCGATGGTATCTTATATATTAAGAGCACACGATACGTCTTTAAACATTGAGTCTGAACCTGGTAAAGGTTCTACATTTAGTTTTAGTATTAAATCTTTGATTGTATAGTTATTTTATTTGCTTCAAAAAGCTCTATAGCTTTTGCAACTGTCGGATGCTCTTTAATATCAGCCGCATTTAACTCAGGAGTGCTGTCGCTTGCTTCGCAGTTTGTAACACAAGAGGCACTTCCACCCATCTCTACATCTTCAACCATTGATGTAGTTTGCGGTCCATTTATTATTGGCTGTTCTTGTTGCATCTCTTGAATTTGCTGGTTTATATAGTTATTTTCCTCAGGAGGCTGTTGTATAGGTTCTTGCTTAGTTTCTTGAACACTCTGTGGGGCATTTTGTTCCTCTATCTCTTCAGGAGTTTTAGAACATAATGTATGTTTTATTTGTGTTTCAAATCCAAATAGTTCACGAACAAGCTGTTTTATTGCCGGAAAACCATGACGGAGTGATTTTTTACAATCTTCGCTTGCACAGCTCTCCCAAGTTAAAACACCGTTTTCAAATGACTTGAATTCTACACTTTTTTCAAAACATTCACCAAGCTCTGCATTCCTGTCTTTAACGTTTACAACTAACTTGTTAAATATCTCAAGATTTGGATCAATTTGCTCAGGCTCTTCTATAACCTCAGGCTCAGGTTCAACAACCTGTTCAGGTTCTGTTTGTTGTACAGGCTCAAGTTTAGGTTCTTCTTCCTCTGCAGGAACTTCTTGTTGCTCTATATTTTGAGTTTGTTGTACTTGCGGAGTTTTAATCTCTGCACGAGGAGTTTGTTCTTGAAGTGATTCGATCATCTGATCTATCTCTTTTATGCGAAGCGCTTCAACCATTTTAAAAAATATAAGGCTTAGTACAAAAGAACCATCTGCATTAATTGAAAAAAGCGATTTTGAGTCACTTAAAATTCTAAAAAACCTATCGATTACGAGAGTTGAGAAGAGTGCATCATTAGCGTACATACGCTCTTTTAGATAAGCAATAAGCTCATCCACTACCATTTCGCTCTCATAGTCTTCCAAAACCTTTGTAAACTCGACTATTTTTGCATAATCTTTTGCAAATATTGCATTGAAAATCTCAGATATAAATTTTGGATCAACAAGACCGAGCATATCAGTTACAGTGTTTACATCTACGTGTGATTTTGAATAGATGATCGCTTGATCAAGCAGTGTTAAAGTGTCACGAAGACTCCCGCTTCCACTTCTTGCCAAGATCTCCAACGCATCGTTTTCGTAAGAGATATTCTCTAGGTTTAGTATATGTATTAGGTGTTCAACAACTTTTCCTAAAGCAATACTTTTAAATCTAAAGTGTTGCGTACGGCTTAGTATTGTAGCCGGCAGCTTTAGAGGATCAGTAGTGGCAAGTATAAATTTTACATAATCTGGCGGTTCTTCTAGTGTTTTTAAAAGTGCATTAAAAGCTTCTTTTGTGAGCATATGCACTTCATCGATAATAAATATTTTATATCTTGCTACTGATGGTTTATATTTTGTCTGCTCGATTAAGTCGCGTATATCATCAATCTTTCTAGAACTGGCAGCATCCATCTCTACAATATCTACATGACGGTTTTCAAGTGCATTTACACAGTTTGAACATACACCGCATGGATTATGAGTTACACCTTGTTCACAAATAAGTGCTTTTGCAAAGATACGCGCCGTTGAAGTTTTTCCGCTTCCGCGAAGTCCTGAGAATAGATAAGCATGACTCAGTCTTTGTGAGTCAAGTGCTAGAGATAGGGTTTGAGCAATACTTTCCTGACCGATAAGTTCATCAAAATTTTTTGGTCTGTATTTTCTAGCCAGTACTTCAGAATTGCCCACGCTTACCTCCATTAATTAATAAAAATGATTTTATCATTTAAAGTGTTAAACTCTTCTAAGAGTTTAAATATTTAACCAATTATGAGCAACTCTTTTTAATGCTTCAGGATTTTCTGATGCAAAGAATTTTAGTGAAGTTTTTGGATGTTTTTTAGTAAAACTAAACTCTTTCTCCATATGCTCCACGATAGCTTCACCAGAATGTATAAGTTGTGTCTTTTCTCCGAAGTATTTTTGAAGCTCGGCTTCTAGCAATGGAAAATGTGTACAACCTAAGATCAGCGCATCAGGAGATGACTTTATGTCTGAGAAGTAATGTCTAAACGTAGCATCTATAACTTCACCTGAGAATATGTCTTCTTCAACAAGGGGAACAAAAAGTCCTGTTGCTTTTGCATTTAAATTCGTAAAGCCTAAATCTTGAAGTCCTATCTCATAAGCTTTTGAATTCACAGTTGCTTTTGTACCCAGAATTAAAATATCTGAATTTTTATCTTCTAGAGAATTCTTACAAGCTAAAATACCTGCTTCAACAACCCCAATAACAGGACAATCAGCACTCTCACGCATCTCATCTAGTGCATAGGCACTTACAGTATTGCAGGCTACTATGATCATGTCTAGTTCAAAATTTTTAAAAAACTCTACTGCTTCTATTCCATAGCGGATAATTGTGTTTTTATCTTTAGTACCGTAGGGTACACGGGCAGTGTCTCCATAATAGATGATCTCTTCAAACAGTTTGTGTGCAAGCATAGACTTAACTACGCTTAAACCACCGATTCCTGAATCAAATACCCCGATTTTCATTATTGTGTATTCATACTCTCTAAGAATTCATCATTAGTTGTCTTTTTACCCATAGTTGTATAGATAAATTTAAGTGCTTCGATCTCATTATCTTGTTTTTGCATCATAGAACGAAGGATAAATACTTTTTGTAGTTTTTCAGGACCGATAAGAAGTTCATCTTTACGAGTACCAGATTTAAGTACATCAATTGCAGGATAGATACGGCGATCAGCAATTTTTCTATCAAGAACAACCTCAGAGTTACCTGTACCTTTGAACTCTTCAAAGATAACTTCATCCATTCTACTTCCTGTATCTACAAGTGCAGTTGCGATGATCGTTAAACTTCCGCCGTTTTCTATGTTACGTGCAGCACCGAAGAAACGTTTTGGTTTGTGAAGTGCGTTTGCATCAACACCACCTGATAAAACCTTACCACTTGAAGGAGTTGCAGTATTATATGCACGAGCTAAACGAGTGATAGAATCTAAAAGGATCACAACGTCGCGACCTTGCTCAACTCTACGTTTTGCACGCTCGATTACCATCTCTGCAACTTTGATATGGTTCTTTGCAGGCATATCAAACGTTGAGCTGTAAACTTCACCTTTAACACTACGCTCCATATCCGTAACCTCTTCAGGACGCTCATCTACAAGCAGTACCATTAGATCAATCTCTGCATGATTAGCACTTATACCGTGAGCTATCTCTTTTAAAAGTTCAGTTTTACCGCTTCTTGGAGGTGCAACTATAAGTCCACGCTGACCTTTACCGATCGGTGCAAAAAGGTCCATCATACGTCCAGTTAGACCTTTTTCTTTATATTCTAATTTGATTTGCTCTAGCGCGTATAATGGAGTTAAGTTGTCAAAAAGCGGACGTTTCTTTGATTCTTCTGGCGGTAAGTTGTTTACTGCTTCTATTTTAATTAAAGCGTTGTAACGCTCTTGATCTTTAGGAGGGCGAACCTGACCTGTTACAACGTCACCATTTCTTAGTGCAAAACGTTTGATCTGTGTGTTAGAAACATATGAGTCGTTTTCAGAATCGTTAAAACTCTTATCGATTGAGCGGATAAAACCGTATCCGTCAGGCATAATCTCTAAAATACCGCTAAATAGGATATATCCACCTTGAGCAGTTTGAGCTTTTAGTATCTCAAATATTAGATCTTGGCGTTTAAGCTCTTGTGGGTGTTCAACATTTAATTCTTCAGCTAGTGCAATTAGATCATCTATTGTTTTTGCACGTAATTCATCTACGCTGGCACCATTTACAGGTTTATGTGAACGGTTAGAATTATTATTTTTACGATTATTTGTTTTGCGAGGTTGTTGTGAAGTGTTATCACTCATAAAATATCTGCCTTAGTTTTTTGGGATTATTTTTGTAGGGGTTATGAATTTTTAGGTTAAATTCATTTTGTATGGAAGAATTTTACTATAAAAATTACATTAAAGTCAAGTTATATAGGTTTTCTTTTAGATGTAAGTGCCTTAACAAGGGCTAATTGAATAGATTGGTAAACTTTATAGTTTTGTTTTAATGCTTTTTCTTCTCTTTGAATATCTTTTTCAAGTCTGCTTTTATCTTCTTCAAGTCTTTTTGTACTTATAGTATCTATTGATGATATTTGTGCATTGATTTCATCTACTTCTTTTTTATCTTCTTTCATATATTGGCGAAGCTCTTGAATCTCATCATCTATATCATATTTTTTTTCTTCGTCGTTGTTCAGTCTTTTTTCATCTAAAAGCTCTTTTATTCTCTCATTGGCTTCATAGATATCCTCTTCTATTTCTCTTCTTTCCTGTACAAGTTCATCTTTATACTCAACAGGAGAGAGGTTGTCTATCTTTAATTTATCTAGATTTTTGCTTATATCGTTTAATTTTTTTTCTAACGTTTCAATTTTTTCTTTTGTTTTAAACCATACAGCGATCGTTCCAAATAAAGCTGAAGGGTTGTATTTTTGCCCATCAGGATTTATGATAGCAGGAGCAGCATAGCGTTTGTTGTGTTTAATAATAACCTGGCCGTTATAGTATTTGATCCAGTTCATAAGATATTCGTCACGATAAGAGATAGCTTCAAGGATCTGATCACTAATATGTGTAAAAACCGTTATAAAATTTATACGAAAGATATATCCTGCAAAACCTTTTCTGAAGTTATGATCTTCAGATTCAAAGTCTGTTAATTCTCTAGCTATGTAATTTTGTATAATAGAGTATACATTTTTTTCATAGTAGTCGTTTGTTACTTGTTTTCTAACAAACAGATATTTAAATATACCATAAGATATCTCTTCTAAAAATCTATCTAAAGTTTTTTCATCAAAGTATTCGTTATATAGTTTTTCGATCTCTTCTTCAGAATATCCGTTAAATCTTTTTTCAGTCTCATCTCTTGAGATAGTCTGAATAATTTTTATAACAATCTGTTCTTTTTTTATTAGGATTAGATCTTGTTCTTCAAGTTCAAAGGCATCTCTAATAGCTTTTTTTATAAAACTTTTTTTATCGATACTCTTATCTTTAATACTTTTAACGTTTGAAACTATTTCGTGAAAGAGTTTTCCGCTAATTACATGAAGATCTTTAATCCCTTTGTGGTCAAAATCTATAAGATCTTGATTATCGACAATTAAATTTAAAAGAGATTGAAAATTAGTCATTAAACATCTTTGCTGAAATTTTTCATAATTCTACCAAAAGATGTTTTAATACTTAATTAGATAGTTTTAGTTTTCCGTTATTTAAGGTTTCCTGTGTTTTTTCGGCAAGTTTTCTTACTTCATCAGCAACAACTGCAAAACCACGTCCATGTTCACCTGCACGAGCAGCTTCAATAGCCGCATTTAAGGCTAAAAGATTTGTTTGGTTTGCTATTTGTGAAACTGTATCAAGGATCTCAATCATATCTTCACGTTGTGTTTTAATGTTTTCTTCTTCTATTTCTTCTGGCTCTGCACTTATTGTTTGTTCTTTAGTTATATTGCTTTTTTCATCTTCTAACTCAGCTATATTTATTTTTAAATATTCTATCTCTTGGTTAGAATTTTCTAGCTGAATTTTATATTGCTCAATATCTTGTGTATAATTTTCTATCTGAGTATTTAACTCTTTAGTTTTATCTATAAGTGTTTTATTTTCTTTACTTAGTTCATTGTTTAGAATTTGATTTTTTTCTGTAATACTATTTATCTCTAGGTTTTTCTCTTGTACTTCTGTTTCAAGTTCCTCTTTATCTTGTTTAAAAATATAAAGCTCTTTTTGAATTTTTATATTTTGATTTTCAATATTAGATGCTTTGGAAGAAAAAACAAAGTAAAAGATTAAACTGCCAATAATAAAGGCTATAATAGAAGCTATTATAATGTGTAAATAAGATGACTCTTTTACAACTTTGTCTTTGTAGATGATCTTATCTTTATAGATCACTTTGTCTTTGTATACGATTTTTTCTTTTTGATCTTTGTATTTTATTTCAAACTCTTTGTTATTATGATCTTCTATAAGTTTTCTACCGTTTTTATTGATTGATTTGTACAGATCTGTAATGGTTTTTATCTGCTTTGAATCTATGCCTTTTAAATTCTTAAGTACATCTATGGTCTTTTTCTCTAAAGATTCAAGTGTTTTACTTTGTGATTTGTCAAGAGAGAGTGAGGTTGCTATTTTTTCATGTGTAGATATAACAAGGTAATATAGTTGAACTTTATCTTCAGCTTTAAGTTTGGAAGATATCTTATCAAGTTCAACGCTTAAACGGCTGTAGTCATTTTCTATTTTTAGAGCATCTGTATCTGCTTGAATAAATATAGTTAAAAGAAGTAATACTAATAATGTTTTCATGCTGTTTTAAAGCAAGATTTGTGCCATTACTGAAGAGTTTTTTACACTCTAGATGGAATCGTAATTTTTGCCTTAATTTTATTGGATATAATATCGGCAATTAAAGAAAAAAAAGAAATTAAATATGTCAATGAAAATTTATAATATACTGGTAACAAACGATGACGGGTATGAAGCTAAAGGGCTTTTAGAACTTGTAAAAACTCTAAAAGAGATAGAAGGCGTTAGGGTAACCGTAGTAGCTCCTGCTAATGAAAAGTCGGCTTGTTCACACTCTATTACACTATCACGTCCTTTGCGTTTTATCGGTATTGACGATGATTTTTTTAAACTAGATGATGGGACTCCGGGCGATTGTGTATATCTCTCTTTAGCATCAATATTCGCAGATAGAAAACCTGATCTTCTTATAAGCGGAATTAACCGTGGATCAAATATGGGTGAAGATATTACATATAGCGGAACTGCAGCTGGTGCAATGGAGGGAGTGCTGCATGACATTCCTTCAATAGCTATAAGTCAGGTTATGGATTTTTCAGATCCAGGCGGTGATTTTTTCCTTGCAAGCAGTTTTATAAAAGATTTAGTTGTTAAGATAAAAAATGGCTCGTTTCCACTACCAAAAAGGGAGTTTTTAAATATAAATATCCCTTACGATAAAAAAGAAGCGGAAGTTAAAGTTACATATGCAGGTTACAGACACTACGCAAACGATGCGCATGCACACAGAAACCCACGCGGTGAAGAGTTTTACTGGCTTGGTCTGCATCCACTTAGTTTCTCGCCAAGAGCTGGACAAAAAGGTATGAGCGATTATGAGGCTATAAAAGCGGGATATATATCTATAACACCGATTATGCTTGATCTTAGTGCATACAAAAGTATGGAAGGGTTAGAGACTTGGCTAAATACGACCGAATAAAACTTTTGCTTGAAGATGATTTTGTAAAACTGCAAGATGCAAAAATCATCCTTTTAGGTGTAGGCGGAGTTGGAAGCTTTTGTCTTGACTGCTTGGTTAGAAGCGGTGTTAAGCATATAACTATAGTTGATTTTGATACTTATGATCAGAGTAATCAAAACCGTCAAATGTGGTCAGAGATGCATGAGGGTGAATTAAAAGTGGAAGCTTTAAAAAAACACTATCCTGATATTGAGATTATAAATGCCAGAATTGATGAACAATGGGTTTGGAATTTTGATTTTGAACCATATGATCTTGTTTTAGATGCAATTGATGATACAAAAGCCAAACTTGCCCTTGCACAGAAATGTTATAAAAAACTCATCTCTAGTTTTGGAAGCGCAAAGCGTATAGATGCATCTGCTGTAAAAGTTGATGATATATGGAAAACATACGGGGATAAGTTTGGTTCAAAAATCAGATATGAGCTTAAAAAACGCGGATTTAAAAAGAAGTATAAAGTGATATTTTCATCTGAAGAGGCACGTGTAAAAGAGAAGGGAAGTTTTATGGGTGTTACTGCAACCTTTGGGCTGTATATGTGTAGTGAGGCTTTAAAAAGGTTAATTAAGTGAAAAAAATATTTCTTCTATTTTTTTTGCTTTTTATCTCATTAAAAGCTCAGGAGTTGGTAGAGTTTGATTATGAACTCGATGCGTATTATTCAAATGTTTCAGCTTTTATTGATCTAGACAGAGATAAAAATATAACAGATGGAAGTAAACTTAAAGAGAGCGAGATTTATTCAAAACTTTTTTATAAAACGTTTGAGCCGAATATTTTTTTAATAGAAGCTGCCGTGCATCCTATGAATATTTTAGGTACTTACTATAGAAAAGAAAATGAGGATAAATATACAAAAGAAAATATCAATAAATTTAATCCTGTTAAGGCTTTAACAGCAGGTTTTGAAGAGCCTTATTCATTAACTTTCTTTTTGGGAAGGATGATGATCTTTAGTAAAAAAGATGGTGAACGTGTAGGAAAAAACCGTGCATACATGGGTTATATGTTTACAGTCGGTGACAAAACGATAAAAGATAATAAATCATACACCGATAAATGGTTTAATTTTGAGTTTAAACTAAAAGGTACTCGTGAAAAGAGAAACAGAGATTTAGACTGGAGTTTTAGAGTAGGTGCAAGACTTCATGACAATCGTGATTTTGTAGATACGGTTTATGTGGGTGCAAGAAGAAAGAGCATAGATTATGACAAAGGTGTATATTCACTTGTTTATAACTCATCAATAACTACGCTTTTTTCATTTAGAAAAGATAATTTTGAGATGACAGATGCTGAATTCACAGTCGGTAAAATACTACCTATTAGTTTTGATGGTATCAGTTTTTCACTAGAGCTCGGTTACCTTTATACTTCGAAGTATAAGTATGACGGTGAACTTAGAAATGATGGTGTAGATAGTCATCAAGCGATCATACGACCAAATATAAATTGGAAGTTTTAAAATAATTTAAAAGGATTTAATTGTTCGATTTTTTAGATAGTGACTGGTTTAATATAGGATTAGAGATAGTTTTTTTAATACTTATATCTTACGATGTAAAAAAATATATAGAGACTAAGAAAAAAGAGTATATAGTCAATATTGTTTTAACGGTAGGATTTGCTATTTGGGTTTTATATCCATATTATAAAAGCTATTTCGGTTGGGAAGAGAGTCAAAAGAAAGAGCTTATATCTACATGTGTAGATACTAATGATACAAAGCTTTGTAAATGTGTAGATGAAGCTTTGTTCAAAGGTTATACATATGATGAATATAAAGTACTTGACAAAAACTCAAGTGAATATATTGGGTTTGTAAAAGATGCAAAAGAAGAGTGTTTAGATGATAGCTGGTTTTGAAGATAAACTGCATTGCGAAGGTATAGTCGGTGATGGTTGCGGTGGTGGACGTATCTTTTTTATAGATGAAGATGCACTAAAAGTATATGATCCTACAACAAAAGAGCAGATTTTACTTTTAGATGGAGTTACAGATGCAAAAGCGATCTCTAAAAAAGCATGCACGGTTACTATAGAGTGTGAAAATGAAGTGATAAAGTTTGACTTATCGCTTATGCAGAAAATTTGATATAATCATAAAACTAAAAATTATTAAGAAAGTATTGAGATGCAAAGAGTTGAACCAATGACACTGTTTGGCTATAACAAGTTACAAGCAGAAGTAAAAGAATTAAAAGAAGTAAAACGTCCCGCTGTTGTTAAAGCGATAGAAGAAGCAGTGGAGCAAGGTGACTTAAAAGAAAATGCAGAGTACCATGCAGCTAAAGAAGATCAAAAAAATATAGACAATCGTTTAGCAGAATTAGCAGAGATAATCGGGAATGCACAAATAGTAGATCCTAGTGAGCTAGAACACTCAAAAGTATCTTTTGGATCAACTGTTGTTTTAGAAGATCTAAATAGCGGTGAAGAGATGACTTATACTATTGTAGGCGGTAGTGAATCTAACCCTGAGATGGGTCTTATATCTTTTGGTTCACCTTTAGCTAAACAGCTTTTAGGAAAAGAAGAGGGAGATGATTTTAAAGTACGTCTTCCAGGCGGTGAAAAAGAGTTAGAGATCATAGAAGTAAAATATCAGGAGATAGTTTTTGAAACACATTAAGGTTGGAGTTGTAGGAGCTAGCGGTTATACCGGGCTTGAACTTGTTAAAATACTTTTAAACCATCCACAATTTGAACTTTCATACGTTGCAAATTCGGAAGGAAATACAACTTTAGATAAGCTGCACCCATCTTTAAGTGGTGTATGCGACATGGCTGTAGAGAAAGCAGATATGGATGAGGTAGCTAAAAAGTGTGAACTTGTATTTTTAGCACTACCTCATAAAACTGCTATGGCTTATGTAAAACCTTTAATAGCTAGTGGAGTAAAAGTAGTTGATCTCTCAGCTGATTATAGACTTCCTCTTGATACTTATGAAGAATTTTATTGCCCTCATTCTGATAAAGAAAATTTAGAACACTCTGTTTATGGACTTCCTGAATTATTCAGAGAGGAATTAAAAACTGCAAAACTTGTAGCAAACCCTGGCTGTTTTCCAACTTCTGCAATTTTAGGATTACTGCCATTTATGGATAAGCGTATATCAAACACTCCAATCATTGTTGATGCAAAAACTGGTGTTAGCGGAGCTGGTAAAAAGTTAAGTGAGACTACACATTTTGTAAACGTAAACGATAACCTTTTTGCTTACAACCCTTTGATGCACAGACATGCACCTGAAATTGCTGATAAGTTAAATATAGATTTTGATGAGGTAAATTTTGTTCCACATTTAGTTCCTATTACACGTGGAATGCTCAGTTCTATTTATATACAAGTTGAAGGTGACTTTGATGCAGAGGCTGTTTTAAAAGAGTATTACAAAAACAGTCCTTTTGTAAGAGTATCGGATAAACCTGTAACTATGAAAGATACTGCCGGAACAAACTTTTGCAATATTTATGTACAAAGAAAAGGAAGTACTCTTTTAATTTTAAGCTCAATTGACAACCTTCTTCGCGGTGCATCAAGTCAGGCTGTTGTAAATGCTAACCTTATGATGGGACTTGCCGAAGATATGGGTATACCAAAAATTGCCTATGTTCCATAAGGAATAATTTTTGATTGATATAAAAGACGGCGCATTCCTTGTTTCGGATGCGCACTACTCACATATACGCCCGGAACTTTTAAACTTCTTTAAAGATATTCAAAACAATAAACTTCGTCCTACTCAACTTATTTTAATGGGAGATATTTTTGATCTACTGTTTGGTGGAATCGGAAGAACAATTAAAAGAAATCAGGAGATAGTGGATCTTATTAATGATATTTCCAAAAACATAGAGGTTGTCTATCTTGAGGGTAATCACGATTTTAATCTAAAAAATATTTTTAAAGATGTAAAAGTTTTTAAAATATCCCAGCAGCCTGTTGAGTGTAATGTAGATGGTAAAAAAGCATATTTGGCACATGGTGATTTTAATGCACCTCTTGGATATAAAATATATACGTCGGTTATAAGAAATAGAGTAGTTCTATTTATTCTAAATATTATAAATATGATATTTGATAATGTAATTTTAAAGAAACTGGATATCTATTTAGATAAGAAAGATGACTGTAAAGAGATAAAAAACTTTGAAAATATAATCAAAAAAAGACTTGAAAATGGTTTTGATTGTGAGTACTTCATAGAGGGGCATTTCCATCAGAACAGGCATTTAGAACTAAGAGGTTTTTATTATATAAACTTGGGAGCTTTTGCTTGCAATCAAAGATATTTTATAGTAAGATTTGCTAACAAAGAGTTATTGCAGTGCAATAAATACTTAGGGGAATAAAAGATGATGAATGAAAATTCACTAAAAGTCGGCTCTAATGAGATGGAGCTTGTTGATTTTCGTATACTCAAAGAGCAAGATGGAGAGATATACGAGGGAATTTATGGAATAAACGTTTCAAAAGTCCGTGAAATCATCAAGATGCCGAAGTTGACAGAATTACCTGGTACTCCTGAATTTATTGAGGGTATATTTGATCTTCGTGATGTAGTTATACCTGTAGTAAATTTGGCAAAATGGATGGGCATAACTGAACCTGAAGAAGCAGAAAAAAACGCACGTGTAATTATTACCGAGTTTAATAATATCCTTATTGGGTTTATCGTTCATGATGCTAAACGTATAAGAAGAATCAGTTGGGGTGATATTGAACCTGCTTCTTTTGCAAACGGAAGCGGTCAATTAGACAAAAGCAAAATAACTGGTGTTACAAAAATAGAAGACGATAGTGTTCTTTTAATACTTGATTTAGAGAGCGTTGTACAGGATTTAGGTCTATACGAACCTGAAATTGACACCAACATGCGTGATTTAGACGGTGAAACATTTACTGGTGTGGCACTTGTTTTGGATGATAGTGCTACTGCTAGAAAAATAGTTAAAGACGCATTAGAAAAAATGGGCTTTAGTGTTATTGAGGCAATGGATGGTCAAGAAGGTTTAGAAAAACTAAAAGAGCTTGCTGAAGTTTACCAAGATAAGTTAGAAGATAGTTTAAAAATAATAATATCAGATGTTGAGATGCCTCGTATGGATGGTTTCCATTTTGCTGCAAATGCAAAAGAAGATAGCAGGTTTAAAAACATACCGATTGTTTTTAACTCTTCGATAAGTGATCATTTTAGTGAAAATAGAGGTATTGAAGCCGGTGGTGAAGCTTACTTAGTTAAGTTCCAAGGCGGACCATTTTATGATGAAGTGTCACGTGTAGTTCGTGCACATATGAAATAGGAGTGTAAAATATGGATGAATTTCAAGAGATACTGCAGGACTTTTTAGTTGAGTCTTTTGAGTTAGTTGAAAAGTTAGATGAAGATTTAGTTGAATTAGAATCAAATCCTGAGGATTTAGAACTTTTAAACGGTATTTTCCGTGTAGCACATACTATTAAAGGGGCGTCTTCATTCCTAAATATGGATGTTTTAACGCATTTAACACACCATATGGAAAATATTCTAAATAAAGCTAGACACGGTGATCTAGTTATCACTCCTGATATTATGGACGTAATTTTAGAATCAATTGACTTAATGAAACGTCTTTTAGAGACTATCCGTGATACGAGCAGTGACGGTGGTGTTGATGTAAGTGACTGTGTTGCTAAACTTGATAAGATCGACGGTGGTGATGGAAATGTTGACACTCCTGTTGTTGAAGCTGCACCTCAAGAAACTCCTGTTGAAGAGGTTCCTGCTGAGGAAGAAACACCTGCTGAAGATGAACCAGATTATGAAAATATGAGTGATGATGATGTTGAAGCTGAAATTGCTAGGCTTTTGGCTGAGCGTCAAGCTGAAGACAAAGCTAAGAGGGAAGCTAAAATTGCAGCTGGAGAGAGTGTTCCTTCAGCACCACCTTCTCCTGAAGAAGTTGAAGAGAAAAAAGAGGAAGCTAAAGAAGATACTGCACCGCCACCGCCACCGCCTCCACCACCACCGCCATCTAAGCCAGAAGCAAGTAGTGGAGCAGATGAAGACCCAAGAGCTAGTGCTTCTAAGTCAGCTCCTGCGAAAAAAGCTCCAACTGTTGAGCAAACAATTCGTGTTGATGTAAAAAGACTTGATCACTTAATGAATCTAATCGGTGAGCTTGTACTTGCGAAAAACAGATTAATTAAGATAAATGACGATGTAGAAGAGCGTTATGAAGGTGAAGAGTTCTTAGAAGAGTTAAACCAAGTAGTATCTATTGTTTCTTTGGTAACTACTGATCTTCAAATAGCGGTTATGAAAACACGTATGCTTCCTGTGGGTAAAGTGTTTAACAAGTTCCCAAGAATGATTCGTGATTTAACTCGTGAATTAAGTAAAAAAATAGAACTAGAGATCTCGGGTGAAGAGACAGAACTTGACAAATCTATCGTTGAAGAGATCGGAGATCCTTTAGTACATATTATCCGTAACTCATGTGATCACGGTGTAGAGAATCCTGATGTTCGTGTAGCTGCCGGAAAAGATGAACAAGGTACAATCAAGCTAAAAGCATATAATGAAGGTAACCAAATAGTTATCCAGATCGATGATGATGGTAAAGGTCTTGATGCAGAGATGCTGAAAAACAAGTCTTTAGAAAAAGGTATTATCACTGAAAAAGAAGCAGATCAGATGTCAGATAAAGAGGCATTTGCTCTTATCTTTAAACCTGGTTTCTCAACTGCTGCGCAAGTAACGAATGTTTCTGGACGTGGTGTTGGTATGGACGTTGTTAAGACAAATATCGAAAAACTAAACGGTATTATCGATATAGATTCAGAGGTTGGTGTAGGGACTTCTATTAAGTTAAAAATCCCTCTAACTCTTGCTATTATCCAAGCACTACTTGTTGGTGTTCAGGAAGAAGCTTATGCAATTCCATTAGCTTCGGTTATGGAGACAGTTAGAATATCTACAGATGAAATATATACGGTTGAGGGAAGAAGTGTTATGAGACTTCGTGATGAAGTTTTATCGCTTGTTCATATAGGTGATATTTTTGAAGTTGAACGCATTATTGATGGTGGTGAACATGCATATGTAGTTGTACTTGGTCTTGGTGCGCAAAAACTCGGTCTCATTGTTGATACACTTGTTGGTCAGGAAGAGATAGTTATTAAATCTCTTGGAGAATACTTAAAAGGAATTGATGGTATTGCCGGTGCTACAATCCGTGGTGATGGTGGTGTTACACTTATTGTTGATGTTGTTGCACTTATGGAGATGGCAAAAGGTGTTAAATCAACAATAGGTCAAAGTTCATCTTCTGGTGAAGATGGTGGTTCTAAGGAGAAAACTCAGGCAAGTGACTATGTTGTTATGATCGTAGATGATTCTAAAACAGATAGAACTATTATGAGAAAGGCGATGGAGCCATTAGGTGTTACACTTGTTGAAGCTAGTGATGGTCAAGAAGCATTAAATATCTTAAAACAGGGTGAACATACTTTTGATGCAATGCTTATAGACATTGAAATGCCGAGAATGGACGGATATACACTAGCTACTGAGATAAAAAAATATAACAGATATAAAAACCTACCGCTTATAGCCGTAACATCTCGTACTGGTAAATCTGATCGTATGCGTGGTGTTGAGAGTGGAATGGTTGAATATATCACTAAACCATACTCAGCTGACTACCTATCAAGTGTAGTTCAAAGAAATGTAAACTTTAAATCGGAGTTCTTATCATGAGTGAAAAATTAAAAGATGTAATAAATAAACAAAGCCAGCAGCAAAACGAAGATGAGAGTTTAAGCCAACTAGATGACATAGTTCAGCTAGTAGGATTTATAATAGGCGATGAAGAGTATGCAGTGCCTATTTTATCGATTCAGGAGATCATTAAGCCTTTTACATGGACACGTGTTCCTCAAGTTCCGGCTTACGTAAAGGGTGTATTTAATATGCGTGGTGCTGTAATACCCTTAATAGACTTACGCCTTAAATTTGGACTGAATGAACAAAAACACAGTGATGAGACACGTTTTATAGTTATGAAACACGGTGATGAAGTAGCAGGTTTTGTTATAGATAGGCTAACTATGGCACTACGTATTAAAAAAGCAAACATAGGACCGGCACCTGATACAATTAATGCTGAAGACTCTTTAATAGACGGTGTAGGAAAAGAGGAAGATAGAATTATCACTATTTTAAAGCCGGATAAACTTTTAGAAAGAGATTTCTAAAAATAAAATTTTATGAATGACAAGCTAGAAATACTAACTGAGCATTCCGGACTCACTCTTAAGTTTAAGGGTGAGTTTAACCTTTATAAAGTCTCT
Source organism: Sulfurimonas sp. (assembly GCF_041583195.1). NCBI lineage: Bacteria > Pseudomonadati > Campylobacterota > Epsilonproteobacteria > Campylobacterales > Sulfurimonadaceae > Sulfurimonas > Sulfurimonas sp. Next base: position 16,599 of record NZ_JBFHGL010000001.1, on the reverse strand, counting down.
AATTATGAGGCTAAAATCAAATCAATAAACTATACTTCTTTTAACAATATCGTTATAGATTTAAATGATCTAACTTTTTTTGATACAACGGCTGCCATATTCTTGGAAAAATTTATGAAAAGTCTGGAAACTCAACATATATCTTTTGAACTGTTATGTAATTCTGATGATATATTAGACACTATAAATCTAGTAAAAAAATATTCTTCGACTCCATCTAAAAAGAAAAAGAAAAAGAGTTTTTTAGAAGCAATCGGTAAGCGTGCTTATAATAACTTTCTTGGTTTTATGAGTTTCTTTGCATTTTTGGGAAAACTGTTTTCTACAAAACTTCACCTAGTTAAAAATTTGCATAGTATAAGATACAAAGAGACAGCTTTTGAGATTAATGAAAGTGCTGTAAAAGCTCTTGGAATTATTGCCCTTACAAGCTTTTTAATAGGACTTGTAGTAGCTTATCAAGGAGCTTATCAGTTAAAAACATACGGTGCAAATATCTTTATAGTTGATATGCTCGGTATTTCTATTATGCGTGAATTAGCACCTATAATTACAGCCATTGTAATAGCTGGGAGAAGCGGAAGTGCTTATACGGCACAGATTGGTGCAATGAAGATAACTGAAGAGTTGGACGCTATGCGAACTATGGGTTTTGATCCATATCTGTTTTTAGTATTGCCTAGAATTATTGCACTAATGATAATGATGCCGATTCTTATATTTATATCTGATATTATGGCGATCATAGGTGGTATGATTGTTGCCAATATTGATCTTGATATTACGGTAAATATGTTTTTAGACAGATTTTTGGTAGCTATCGATGTTAGACATTTTTATGTAGGTATAGTTAAGGGGCCATTTTTTGCATTCTTGATCGCCACTATTGCAATATATAGAGGAATGGCCGTAAAGGATGATACGCAAAGTATAGGTTTTAACACTACAAAGAGTGTAGTAGAGTCTATATTTGCCGTAATAATGTGTGATGCAATCTTTTCAATAATCTTTACTAATTTAGGTATTTAGATGAGTATTATAAGTGTAAAAAATTTAGTAACTAGATATGGTGATACTGTTATTCACGATGGCTTGAACTTGGAGATAAAAGAGGGTGAGATTTACGGTCTATTGGGCCCAAGTGGATGTGGAAAAACTACACTTTTACGTGAGATGGTTATGCTGCAAAAATACTTCTCTGGAACTATAGAGGTGTTAGGACACAATCTAAATTATATATCTCAAGATGAAGCGCAGGAATTAAGACAAAAATGGGGAGTTCTATTTCAAGCCGGAGCGCTGTTCTCATCACTGACTTTAGCTGAAAACATAGCGCTTGGTCTTGTAGAGTACAGTGATCTAAGTAAAAAAATGATCGAGGAGATAGTTGCATTTAAAATAAATATAGTCGGCTTAAAACAATCAGACGCATTACTTTATCCCTCACAAATATCAGGCGGTATGAAGAAAAAAGCAGCACTTGCACGTGCCTTGGCACTAGATCCTAAACTTTTATTTTTAGATGAGCCTACAAGTGGACTTGATCCGATTTCTGCAAGGGAATTTGATTCATTAATTTTAAAATTAAGAGAACTTTTGGGGCTTAGTGTAGTTATGGTATCGCACGATTTAAAATCAATTTATAATACATTGGATAAAATAGCTGTTATAGATAATAAAAAAATTGTTTATGAAGGTTCGCTCGATAATATCAAAGATGAAAAAAGTGAATTTATTCGTACATTTTTCAAGGCAAACTTATAAATGAATAACAAAGTAAACTATACGCTTATCGGAATTCTTGTCGTTATAGGCCTGGCAATGATAGTTGTATTTTCTTATTGGTTATTGCAACCATCACAAGAAAGGGCGATGAAAAATTATTATGTATATTTTGATGAATCTGTACTTGGTTTAAACATTGAAGCACCTGTAAAGTTCAGAGGAATTGATGTTGGAAAAGTCTCAAAAATAAACATTAATCCAAAAAATACGGAGCAGGTTCAAGTAACTGTTAGTATATTGAAAACTACACCTATTAAAACTACTACAAGGGCAAAACTAACTTCGCAAGGTATTACCGGTTTAAGTTATATTAACTTGACAATGGGTGAGAACGGGACTGAGCTTTTAGAAAAAAGCGATGGGGAAAGATATCCTGTAATAAAAAGTACCCCTAGCTTTTTTGAGAAGTTTGAACTCTCGTTTGGTGATGTTTCAAAAAACCTTTCAAAAACTCTTGATGGCACTCAGGCACTATTAAATGAGGAAAATCAAAAGCAAGTAACGATAATTTTGAACAGATCTGCCAAGTTTATGGATAAGCTTGATAGGATGTTTAATGAAAAAACTATAAAACATTTTCAAAACTCTATAGAAAACATTGAATTAACAAGTGCAAAATTAAATATTATGATGCCAAAAATAGAAAATTTTATTGAAAATAGTGTAGAGTGGGAGAATAAACTAGCTGCTAATTTTCAAACTATTATGAAAAGTTACATGGGTATTAAAGGTTCTATGGATGTTTTTAAGGCTTCTGTAGCAAGAGGTGATTTTAATATTAAAGGTATAACAAGCGAGTTGGTTCCAAATATTAACAATACACTTTTAGAGATGCAACAGTTGATCATCAGGATGGATTCATTGGCTGAACAATATGAAAAAAGTCCTGGAGATATACTTTATAAAACACAAGAGATCAATAAAGGACCAGGAGAATAATATGGGAAAATATCTACTGCTAAGTTTATTGTTTTTATTTACGGCTTGTTCAACAAAGGTTCCGACAATTGTTAAGTATAAAGTCTCGCCTAATATAAATCTTGCTAAAACTGAGGAGTCTGCTTGTAGTTCTAAAAGTGCTAAAGTTGCCTTGGCATTTACAAACTCATCTTTAATATCAAAAGATATGAGCTACGTAAGGGGAGATTCAAAAGTTTATGAATATTCAGAATCGGCTTGGCTAAACAATCCTAATTATGCGGTTTCAAATGAACTTATAAAGATGCTAAGAAATATTGAACTGTTTAAAAGCGTACAAGAATCAAAATCAAGAAGTATGGCTGATTTGATTATAGAAGTTAATTTGGAAGACTTTATGCAGTATTATTCTAAAGATCTAAAAGAATCATACTCATTGGTTCAAATAAATTTCTCAATTATAGATTTCAAAACATCACAAGTGATCTCCACAAAAACTTTTAGATCAAAAGTAGACTCTAAAACACTTGATGCAGATGGTGGTGTAAATGCTCTAAATGCAGCTTTAACAAATATACTTAGTGAGAGTTCAGATTGGTTTGTTAAGGTTTGTAGATGATCAAAGAAGACGAATACAAAGAAAGACGCGACACATTAGTCTCTAAAATGTCTAAAAACAGCATAGCTGTGATTTTTTCTAACAGTTATAAAACACGTTCAAACGATACCGAATATCCTTATAGACAGAACAGCAATTTTTACTATATGACCGGTTTTAAAGAGGATAATGCAACTCTCGTTTTAATTAAAAAAAATAAAAACTACAAGTCAATTTTATTTGTAAATAAAAAAGATAAAGTAGATGAGCTGTGGAACGGAAAAAGGCTTGGTGCTAAAGAAGCCAAAAAAAGGTTTTTAGTTGATCAAGTATATACAGATGATAAGTTTGAAGAAAAATATAAAGAGTATATCAGTGCCAAGAAAAGTTTATATTTTGATTTTGATCTGACATTTTCAAAAGCTGATCTCTTAAAAAAACATTCAAGAAATATATCAAATTATAAAAATATAGCACCTATTATTCAAAAAATGCGCTTAGTTAAATCAGATTCAGAGATAAAACTTATAAAAAAAGCGATAAATATTACAAAAGATGCTCATTTAAGAGCGATGAAATTTAAAAAGCAGGATCGATTTGAGTATGAACTATTAGCTGAAATAGAACATAGTTTTAAAAGTCAGGGTGCTTACAGCGATGCATATACATCTATTATTGCAGGTGGAAACAATGCAAATACACTGCACTATATTGAGAATAATAAGCCATTTAAAAATAATGATTTAATTTTGATAGATGCAGGTTGTGAATATGAACATTATGCTAGTGATATAACTAGGACAATTCCTGTAAGCGGTAAGTTTACTGAGGAGCAAAAAGAGGTATATAACTTAGTATTAGACACACAGTTAAAAGTCCTAGAGGCAATAAAGCCTGGTGTAAAAAGAACTAAATTACAAAAGATTGCCGTAAAGTGTTTAACTGAGTCTCTTGTAGAGCTAGGTATATTAAAAGGCGATATTAAAAAACTTATAAAAAAAGAAAAATATAAACCTTATTATCCACATGGAATAGGCCACTGGATGGGTATAGATGTTCATGATCAGTGTCCTTATAAAGATGAAAACGGAAAAGAGATTGTTCTGGCAAAGGGAATGGTTTTAACTATTGAACCTGGACTTTACTTGGATATAGATGATAAAAAGGTGCCGCAAAAATATCGTGGAATCGGAATACGTATAGAGGATGATATATTGCTCACGGATGATGGCTATGAAAACTTATCGGCAGATATTATAAAAACAGTAGAAGATATAGAAAGTATAAATTAAGAGGAAATAGAGTTATGAAATACCCGGAGTTTTTTGACACGCTTCCAACGATCACTTTAAAAGATGAACTAGCAGAGTTTTTAGGAAGTATAGATGATGGTATAGTTGAGTTTAGTTATTTAGACGTTGTAAAAAATGCAGGACATTCATGTCCTACAGTTGCTGGTGCCTATATAATGACACTTGTTGGTTTAAAAGAGTTATATAAAGATGAAACTCCTGTCCGCGGTGAGATCGTGATAGAGTATGCTTCTGATGAAAATGATGGTGTAGCAGGCATTATCTCAAATGTAATGAGTCAAATTACAGGTGCAACGAAAACACTTGGCTTTAAAGGGATTGGAGGTGAGTATATTAGACATTCACTTGTTAGTTTTAATGCTCTTATTGATTCAAGTGTAAAGTTTAAAAGAAACGATACTAATGAGAGTGTTGAAATTACTTATAACCCTGATGTTATTAAGCCTGATCCAGCCCAAGCAGAACTAATGCAAAAACTGCTTAGAAATTTTGCGACAGATGAAGAAGCCAAAGAGTTTAAAAAACTTTGGCAGGGTAGAGTTAAAAAGATTTTTGAAAATATAGATAAAGTAATAACAATAAAGTCTTAACTCCCATAAGAGTAAGACCAACCTGTTAAACCTTCAGTTTTTGCTTCAAAAAACTGGTCAGAATCCCCTAAAAAATCTATTACGTGCATAACAGTGTGTGGGATTGAATTTTGATCTTCTGGTTTTATCAGAAGTAGCGGCATAGGTGTATCTTGTGCGGCACTTCTACCAAAACCAACAGGCATAAGCTGACTCATAACTTCAGATGGATTTGTAATGTTGTTCTCATCGCAAAACTTATCTAAAATTGCATCTTTGATATCTTGAGAAAACACATCTTGTGTATTTAAAAATATAGTAAATTGGATAGGTGTGTCTTTAAAATGACTCGGTGCAGGTGTAGCAAGAATAGCATATTCAACATTTTTTAAATGTGCTTCGATCTCTATTGGATCTAAATAACTATCTGTATTTATAGCATGTGCAACTGGCATTTTCTTTCCTTGTTCTTTTTGCGAAATTTTATCATTTTGTGGTATATCAATTGCTTAAAAGATAAGTATGAAATTTATTGAAGCATTAAAACTTAGAAGCAAGTTGTTGTTTTTACTGGTATTAATAACTTTTGGATTAATAGCCATTTCCGTTATAGGTACAGCTAATGTTAATGCAATGAAAAAAAATACGGACTCACTTTATTTTGGTTCACTAGTACCTATTTATGAACTAAATGAGATTGTACAGATCTATAATGGTGAGTTGTCTGCCACAGTTTTTAAAGCAAAAGCTTCAGAGATAAATTCAGATGAATTCTATTCCGATATAACAAGTTCGTTAGAAAAGATACAAAAAATATGGAAAAGTTATGAGAGTCATTTTAAAAGAGATGAAGAGATTCAATATGTAGAGTATGTCTCTATGGAGATTAAAAATACAAATATATATTTTGAAAAATTACTAAAATATGCGAAAGACGGACATGGATTTGAAAATGTATCAATACAACTCTTAGAGGAAAAAATACAGCACATTTATAAAAGTATAAAAAAACTTATAAACTATGAAGTAGATGTTGCAAAATATGAAAGAAAGAATTTTTTAGAAAATTATGATGCAACTTTAAAGCAACTTGGAATTGTTTTATTAATGGTTATTTTTGGACTACTTGTTATTTCATATCAAGTATTTAAAAGTATACAAGATGATCAAACTGAGCTTGAAGTTGCCCATAAAAAACTAAAAAAAGCTAATAAAAAACTAGAAGATGCTTCATATACAGATTCTCTTACAAAACTACATAACAGACGTTATTTTAACATGGTATATGAGAGAGAATTTAAACGTGCTAAGCGCTCTAAAAAACATTTTACTTTTATGATGCTAGATATTGATTACTTTAAACAATATAACGATACTTACGGGCATGTAGGGGGTGATAATGCTTTGAAAAAAGTAGCTTCTGCTTTAAACTCGATTTTTAAACGACCTAGTGATTATGTGTTTAGGTTAGGCGGTGAAGAGTTTGGAGTATTGATGAGTGAAACAGATCCTCATAACAGCTCGAAAATGGCTCAAAAAATATGTGATACTGTTTTAGGACTCAAAGTTGAACACAAAGCTAGTCAGGTAAATGATTATGTTACTATATCAGTCGGTGTAGTATCTTGTATAGTTCATCCTTCAATCAATGAAGAATATATAATTACCAAAGCAGATAAGATGTTATATAAAGCAAAAGAGAATGGACGTAACAGGTATATATTATCTGCAAATGAATGCTCTTAAAGAGCATCCTCTCCATTAATAATTACTTTTGAAATATTGTAACGGTGAAGTATGATATGAATAGGCAGTTCCTCATTTGGTTCAACATCCAAATCAAGAACGATCATATCTGCATTTTTACCCTCTTTGATCTCTCCCGTATTTAAACCAAGTGCATCTGCAGCATCTATAGTAACACTTTTTAAAAGTTGATTTGCTAAAGTTAAAAGTGGTTGGTCAGTATGCATAAATAGAGCTACTTTCATCTCTTCAAACAGGTCAAGCTTATAGTTTGAACTAAGTCCGTCTGTAGCTAAGATCCAGCGGATATTTTTTTCATTTAATGTCTTAATATCTAGTGCGCCGTTTCCAAGAAGTCTGTTTGAAATGGGGCAGTGGATAATCGTTTGGTTATTTTTGGAAATACTATCAAGCTCTTTCTCATTAGTTTTAGTTGCATGAGTAAAAAGTGCCTTATGATCGTCAAAATACGATAAAAACTCATCAGAATCACAAATAGCATTACTTTGTTTTAGAAGCTGTTCAAAAAAGTCTTTAAAATCACCGGAACTTTTATCTAACCAATCTCTTTCAGCTTGAGACTCCATAAAGTGAGCTGTTAGTTGAAGGTTTTCATTTTTAACAAGTTCAAGTGCTTTTTTTACTAGAATAGGATGAACAGAATATGGAGAATGGATAGCGACTGCAGGATAAAAACCTTCACGTTTTACAGCTTTTGATGAGTCTAGTCGTGCTATAAAATCACCGTATAAAGCATCAGCTGCTGCAGCTTGACTTCCTATAAGTTCATTAAAAAATACAACATTTTGTTTAGCATTTTCACACGCTTCAAGATCCATCGCATGTGATGAAATTGCACCAAAAGTTGTAATTCCGGACCTTAACATTTGATCAATAGCTTTATTCATACACTCTTTTGAACATCCGTTAATCAAATCCTCACGGTTTTCTATTACGCTGTAAAGCCAAGATATAAAATCACCGTAAGAAAGTTCTGTTTTATTGCCGCTAAATTCTATATGAACATGTGCATTTATAAGTCCTGGCATAAGTAATGAGTTTTCTCTTAGTGATGTAACTTTTGCATCTGGAAATTCATCTAAGAGTTCTTCGTATGGTGCTATTTTTTTAATAGTTTTATCGTAAGCTACGGAGAGGTTAGTAACAACTCTGTCTTCTAGTAATATATAATGGGGTGTAATAATTCGCATTTAATTTCTTTGGAGTGGTTTAGTTGCGTAATTATACATCATTTGTTAAAAATCAATCAACTTTAATATTCTATAAGATAAAATATCTCTTTAAAGTCTAAATACAAGGTAAAAAATGAAAGTAGTAGTTATTCAAGGTCCAAACTTAAACATGTTAGGTGTAAGAGAACAACAAATTTACGGACCGATGAAATTAGAACAAATCCATGCTCAAATGAAAGAGTTCGCGGGACAGAACAATATAGAAATAGAGTTTTTTCAGTCAAATTTAGAGGGTGAGATTGTTGATAAAATTCAAGAATGTTACGGTGAAGCTCAAGGGATTATCATTAACCCTGCGGCATATACTCACACATCAATTGCTATTCGTGATGCGATCAGTGCAGTAGCTATTCCGACTATTGAAGTTCATATCTCTAACATTCACCGTCGTGAAGAGTTTAGAAAAACAAATATGGTAGCACCTGTATGTGCATCGTCAATTGTTGGTTTTGGTCCGTTTGGTTACCATTTAGCTATGGTTGGTATGACTCAAATTATGCAAGAAATTGCTGCTGCACAAGCTGCTCAACAGCAAGCGCAACAACAAGCTCAATAAGGTTTGTTAGTGTATCTAAAGCGTAAATTAAATGATGAACTTAGTATATATAAAGGTTTACGTTACGGATATAAAACTTCCCAAAAATCAACTTATAGACATCAAGTCATAGTTGGAATCGGCGGGAATACAGGAGATGTTAAACGCAGATTTGAACATCTCTTTTGTTTTTTTAAAAAAAGTAATATGGTTGAAGTTTTACAAACATCATCAATACTGAAAAATCCACCGTTTGGATTTTTAGAACAGGATGATTTTTTTAATGCTTTAATTGTGTTAAAAACAAATATGCTGCCAATGCAGATTTTAAACTATCTTCAAAAAGTTGAAAAAAAGTTTCGAAGAGTAAGAACTTTTGCCAACGCACCTAGGAGTTTAGATTTGGATATCATTTTCTATGATAATATTTGTATGAATAAAGAAAAATTAACTCTCCCTCATCCAGGGTGGAATAAAAGAGACAGCGTGTTGATACCTTTAATGGATTTGTATAGATGAAGATTTTAACTTTTAGCGGTAATAGCCCCTCAGATGCACTTAAAAAAGCCAAAATGGAAGTTGGCGATGAGGGTATGCTTATTGAGACTCGTGAAATTCAAAAAAAAGCACTTGGAAAAGAGCCTCTTTATGAGATAGTAATCGGTATAGATGAAAATGATATACCATCAAGTTATCAAAAGCCGAAAAAACCTCTTCAACAACAAACTCCTCTTAGACAGGAGAGTGAAGATATATTGCTTAATATTTCAAAATCAGCTGAACAGATTTCTCAAATTTCAGATGTTACAAGACCTCAGTTTGATTACACCGATAAAAAAACGCAGACAGTTCAAAATCTAAATTTAGCTGAACCAAAAGAGCTAAAAGAGATCAAAAACCAGATTAATAAACTCGGTGATAAAGTTAAGCTAATCCAAGATATGTTTTGGGATGAAAAAGCACCTGAGCTTGAGAGTCAGATTCCACCAGAGTTTGCAGAGATCTATAAGCTATCTGTTCAAAGCGGAATGGATAGAAAACATCTAGATGCTATTATGAGAATGACATTAGAGCATATGCCTCTTCAGATGCGTGAAAACTCAACTACGGTAAAGAGATATTTTCAAACACTGCTTAGAAAAGTGATTCCTATAAGGATGGAGACAAATCCAAGTATGGGAAGCAAGAAAGTTATTATGCTTGTTGGTCCTACAGGTGTTGGGAAAACAACATCTATAGCAAAGCTTGCTGCAAGATATTCATTTTTGATGCAGAAAAAATACAAGGTTGGTTTAGTTGTTTTAGATACTTACCGTATTGGTGCAGTTGAACAACTGATGCAATATGCGAGAATGATGAAACTTGGGATTGAGACGGTTGTTGATCCTCCTGAATTTTCGGCTGCACTTGAATCGCTTAAATACTGCGACTATATTTTGATCGATACAATGGGATCTAGTCCGTATGATAAAAACAAAATAGAGAAGATTTATGAGTGTTTAGCTGCAAATAGCACAGATTACAGTGTTGATGTAGTTTTAACTATGCCTAGTTCTATTAAATATGAAGATATGCTGGTTACTTATGAGAATTTTTCATCTTTAGGTGTAGATACATTGATGTTTACAAAACTAGATGAAACTAAAGGCTATGGAAATATCTTTTCACTTGCTTATGAGACTAAAAAGCCGATCAGTTATTTCTCAGTAGGACAAGAGGTACCTGAAGATCTTGTATGTGCAACAAGTGAGTTTTTAGTAGAATGTATGCTTAACGGATTCAACAGGAGCAAAGCATGATGGGACATCAGGCTGAGAAACTAGAAGAATTAGTAGCATCATCATCTAAAAAAAGATCTCGTAATACCCGTTTTGTAGCTATTACAAGTGGTAAAGGCGGTGTAGGAAAAAGTACTATAAGCTCTAATCTTGCATATATGCTTTCAAAAAGTGGATTAAATGTCGGTATTTTTGATGCAGATATAGGGTTGGCAAATTTAGACGTAATGTATAATGTAAAAATTAAAAAAAATATTTTACATGTACTAAAAGGTGAAGCAACTGTCCAAGATATTCTTATACCTGTAACTAGAAATCTTATTTTAATTCCTGGTGAGAGCGGTGATGAGATTTTAAAATATGCAGATAAAGAGTTGTTTGAAAGATTTATGCAAGAGGCTGAGATTTTAGATAAGCTTGATGTGATGATCATAGATACAGGTGCAGGAATTGGTGAACATATTCAAATGTTTTTAAATGCTGCAGACGATGTAATCGTTGTAACTGTACCTGATCCTGCTGCAATTACGGATGCATATGCCACTGTTAAAACAATTTCAAGCTTGAGAAATGACATAGGGATGATTCTAAATCAGGTTAAGAGTGAAAAAGAAGCAATGGCGATATTTGGAAAAATCAGACAAGTTGCCCATTCAAATATTTCACCTAATCTTAACTTGGAGTTTTACGGAAAGTTAAATGAAGACGTAAAAGTTTCATCTTCGATCAAGAGAAGAGAGCTTTTTTGTGTGAGTGCTGAAAACTCTTCTGTATATAAAGACTTAGAACAAATAGCTAATAAAATTATAAGGAAATTGGAACGAAACGTGCTAGTTTCTGCTGATGAGAGTGGCTTAAGTGGATTGTTTAAACGCTTAATGCAACATTTTTAGAAATAATAATGAGGTATATATGTTAGGCGAAAATTTTGTGTATTTTTTTACAGTTCAAGGTTTTTTTATAGGTATAATCTTCGGTGTACTAAAGTCTTTTGACGCTGAAGGTCTATTACTTTATACTTTTTTCATAACTACATTCTTTTACCTTTTTTCACATGTAATTATCGCTTTTTATTTCAAAACAATTGCTTTAAAAACGTATATGTTTCCAAAAGATATACATGAGAGACATTTAGATATTTTTGTTGAAGAGATTGATAGACGTGAGAAGCTTATTGATTCAGCTATGAAAATAACAGACGAAGCAATAAAAGTAAATAAAGAGATGGGTGCCCAAAATGCATAACGGTTACCATAGCGATATCAAGCATAAAGAAGATGAACTAGCTATACAATATCTTCCTGCTGTTAAAGCTATGTCTTTTAGACTAAAAGAGAGACTTCCTAGTTCTGTAGACTATATGGACCTCTCTGCAATAGGTACCGAAGAATTGATTAAACTAGCTCGCAGATATGATGAAAAATTAAATGATTCGTTTTGGGGTTATGCTAAAAAACGTGTATATGGAGCTATGCTTGATTATCTAAGAAGTTTAGATATACTTAGCCGTGCTAGTAGAAAGTTAGTTAAACAGATCGACTATGCTGTTGAAGAGTATATGGTTGAAAACGATGAAGAACCTACCGATGAACAGCTTGCAGAGATGCTTGATGAGAGTGTGGATAAAGTTCATGAGGCTCGTATAGCTTCAAGCATATATACAGTTATGCCTCTACATGATCAACTTCAAGTCGGTGATGAAGGTGCTGCGTTAGCAAAAGTTGAAAGAGATGAACTTGTAAGTGTTGTTAAAAAAGTTATTGGTACTTATAGCGAACGTGAACAGATGATCATTCAACTATACTATTTTGAGGAACTAACTTTAAAAGAGATTAGTGAAGTATTAGATATAACAGAATCTAGAATATCACAGATTCATAAGTCTATATTACAAAAAATTAAACAAAGCGTAGGAAGCGAAAATGGCTGATATATTAAGTCAAGATGAGATAGATTCCCTTTTAGATGTTTTAGAGGACGAAGGCGGAGATATTCCTGATTCGACTGAAGAACTATCTCAGCCGCAAAAACAAGCTACATTATATGATTTTAAAAGACCAAATAGGGTTTCAAAAGAGCAACTTCGTGCATTTCGTGGTATACATGACAAGATGGCACGTTCATTGGCTTCTCAAATATCATCTATAATGCGTTCAATCGTTGAGATCCAACTTCATTCAGTTGATCAGATGACATATGGTGAGTTTTTGATGTCTTTACCAAATCCTACAAGTTTTAACGTGTTCTCTGTAAAACCATTGGAAGGTAGTGGTGTTATAGAGATTAACCCTACAATAGCATTCCCAATGCTTGACCGTCTTCTTGGCGGTAAAGGTGAGCCTTTTGATGCATCACGTGAGTTTTCAGATATTGAACTATCACTATTTGAATCAATACTACGTGTTATGATGGGTACTTTAAAAGAGGCTTGGGGACCTGTTATGGAGGTTTATCCAAACATAGAATCAAAAGAATCAAGCCCTAATGTTGTTCAAATTGTTGCTCAAAATGAGATCGTTGTAATGGTTGTTATGGAGATAATTATTGGACATAGTTCAGGTATGATGAACATATGTTACCCTGTAATATCTCTTGAACCTGTTCTGCCTCGTCTTGCTTCACGTGATTTGATGCTAAACGAGACGAGTTCTAAGAAAAGTAGAAATACAGAGCTTCAAGTTTTACTTGGTGGTGCTAAGGTAACTCTTGAAGCAAATCTTGGTAATGCTGAACTCACTATGCGTGATATTTTGGAGCTAAAAACTGGTGATGTTGTAAGATTATCGGAAGCTGCAAATGATATAGTAACAGTATCAATTGATGGTAAAGACAGATTCCGTGGTGAGATAGGTCTTAGAAGATTTAGAAAGTCAATACAGGTAACAGAAGTTATAGATACAGAAAAAGATGCAGTTAAACGTGCATTAGAAAACTTTGAGAAAAAACGTCATGAAAAAATTTCAGGTGTTGCTGAAATAATAAATGATGTAGATATAGGTGAATAATATGAGTGATTTTATAAAATTATTAGAAAATGAAATTGTTAAAACTGTTGAAAGTATGATTGGAGTTGCTCCGTCTTTAACTTTAAAAGAGCAGCAAGAATTAAATATGATGGCTAATATCATTCCACCTATTGTGCTTATTAAGTTAAATGTTAGTGGTGCTGTAAATGCAAAGGCTATGGTGGCTGTTACTCCAAATCTAGCAGCAGCGTTGTCTGATCTTATGATGGGGGAAGAGTTAGCAAATAGAGATAGTGTGAATGAAGATGATCTAGACGGTGCTAAAGAGACTTTTAGCACGGTATTTGGAACAATAAATACAACACTCTCTTCTCAAAATGAAATACCTGTTTTAAAATTCGAAGTTGAAGACATAGAATATGTTAGTGATGACAATGAAGTAAGTTTAGAAGAATATGCAAATATGCATAAGTATGATTTTAAAATAGAATCAATTGATTCACTGCTTATGTTTATAATAGATGAAGATTTAGAACAAACACTGTTTGGTGGAGGTCCTGAAGATTCATTACTAGACAATCATATGCCGTCAAGCTCTCTGCAAGACATTGGAATAAACGATGCAAATTTAACTCCTGGTGAGATCAACAATATATCTCTTATTATGGATGTTAAACTACCTGTTCGTGTTAGAATTGGTAAAAAGAAGATGTTATTAAAAGATGTTCTTAACATGGATATAGGTTCTGTAGTTGAACTTAATCAACTAGCAAATGATCCATTGGATATTTTGGTAGATAATCATATAATTGCTCAAGGTGAAGTTGTTATTGTAGATGGAAACTTTGGTATTCAAATAACAACAATAGGAACTAAAAAAGAAAGGTTAGCTCAGTTAAAGTCGTAAGTATATGAAAAGAAATGAAGAAGTAAATAAAAAATATGTAAGAGATATTAAATCTGCGGATACATGGAGTGTATTTAGAATTATTGCGGATTTTGTAAAAGGTTATGATGAATTAGGGGAAATGGGTCCTACTGTTACGGTTTTTGGAAGTGCAAGAACACCGGAGAGTGATTTTTATTACCATAAAGCAAGAGAATTAACAAATATGCTTGCTAAAAGAGGTTTTAATATTATGAGTGGTGGTGGTCCAGGTATTATGGAAGCTGCTAATCGCGGTGCACATGAACAAGGTGGTGTTGAATCTGTAGGATTAAACATAGACTTACCGTTTGAGCAGATTGCAAATCCATATACAACAATAGATTTGAATTTTGATTATTTCTTTTCTAGAAAAGTTATGTTGGTTAAGTATTCAATGGCTTATGTTATTTTTCCAGGTGGTTATGGAACATTAGATGAGTTGTTTGAAGCACTTACATTGATTCAGACAAAGAAAACTACAGGTGTTAAACTGTTTGTAGTTGGAGAAGAGTTTTTTTCACCGCTAATGGATTTTATAAAAACTAAACTCTTAAAATCAGGAATGATAGATCAAGCTGATGTTGATTTGATCTGTTTAACAGATGATTTGGAATATGTTGCTAATGAGATTGAAAAATCTTTAAATAACCAAATTGGTATCTTAGAAGATGAAGGTCTTGAAGATACTACATACTTTAAATCACTAAAAAAGTTTTTTGAATAATATTATGAAAAAAGTATTAGTAGGTATGAGTGGTGGTGTAGACTCAACCGTTACTGCATTGTTATTAAAAGAAGATGGTTATGAGGTTGAAGGTTTATACATGAAACTTCACTCAAAACCTGGTTATCATGAAGTTCATCTTGCACGTGCTCAAAAAGCTGCAGATTTTGTAGGAATTAAGTTACATGTATTAGATCTGCAATATACTTTTAATGAAAAAGTATTTCAACCTTTTATAGATACATATGAAAAAGGTCAAACACCAAATCCATGCGCACTTTGTAATAGAAATTTAAAATTTGGTGAGATGATCAAGTTTGCAGATAAAATTGGAGCTGATTATTTAGCAACTGGACATTACATTAAGACTGATGGTAAGTATTTTTATGAAGCTGAAGATGATACTAAAGACCAAAGTTATTTTTTATTTTATGTTAACAAAGATATTTTGCCAAGACTGGTTTTTCCACTAGGTGAGAGAAAAAAATCAGATATAAAAGATTTTGCTGCATCTATAAAAGGATTAGAATCTTTTGCATCACAAGAAGAATCATCTGAGATATGTTTTGTTGATACTACATACACTGACCTGTTAAAAGATTATGTTGAAGTTGATAAGCCGGGTGAAGTCTTAGATACAGATGGAAATGTAATTGGTGAGCATAAAGGTTATATGCATTACACAATAGGAAAAAGAAAAGGTTTTACAGTTAATGGAGCACACGACCCACATTTTGTATTAAGTATAGATGCTAAAAAAAATCAAATTACTGTTGGTAAAAGAGAAGATTTAGCATGTAATTATGTTGAATTAGAAAACTTAAACATGTTTAATGATGAAAAAGAATTTGATACACATGTAAAACTAAGATACAGAACAAAAGCTGTAGCTTGCCATGTTATTATAGAAGGCAATTGTGCAAAAGTAACACTAAAAGAAGATGTACTCGGTGTTGCAGAAGGTCAAGCAGCAGTATTTTATGATAACAACAAACTTTTAGGTGGTGGTTGGATTACAAAGACTGCTAATAAAACAGCATAAAAAGTACGTAAAAACATAACATTAAAAAAACTTCTAGATTTCTTGAAAACACTAAGCTTATATTAAGTAAATTCCTCCTATAATTCTGCTCCACAAACGGAAGAGACATTTGAGAGAGTGTTTCGATAGACGCTTTGAGTTGAAGGGTCATTTAGAAGTTTGAGATCATTGAAAACTAAGTAAGTAGACTAACTGAGAACTATTAAAAAATAGTTATTAGTTTATAGAGTTTACTTTATAAATATAATAACAACAACCGTCTATTAACTTTTATTTATTTAGAAATTAATAGATACTTTACGTCTAATACTATTTATAGTAATTAGATAATACAAAGCCAAAGATTTTGATCTTGGGCAAGGTCAGTAATTCATATTATATGATCTTTCTGTAATAACAATTATGGAGAGTTTGATCCTGGCTCAGAGTGAACGCTGGCGGCGT